>NZ_CP054301.1:720000-1020000 GCF_013372285.1 Marinomonas primoryensis
ATCGAAAAAAGAGGCCATGAATTGCAATTTTCGTTGCGTAAACTGTTCGACCAACGCACAAATGATGTCATCTTTGTGGGCGAAGTAACGATATATTTGGCCGACACTGAGCTCTGCTGACTTTGCAATTTCGTTCATACTGGCTTTATGAAAGCCTTTAGTGAGCGCATGTTGCACTGTGGCATCAATAATGCTTTGCTTTCTCAGGTCGTTATCAAGAGGTAACTTAATAGTTCTCATTTATTTGCACGTTTTGTCATATATTAGGCGGAATGCTTATATTATAGTACTTGTGAATGATCATTCTCAATGTTTCGAAAGGAAGTCTCCTCAATGTTGTCTAAATTTAAATACGTTTCAAGTTTGTTACTTGTTCTATTACTGGCTGGCTGTCAGGAGGACGCTCCTAAGTCTGCTGGCGCGGCAGCAGCTCCTAAAGTTCAGGTAGGAATTGTTACGATCCAGTCTCAAAAAACAGACCTAATGACTGAGCTACCTGGACGTACAACTTCTAGTTTGGTGGCAGAAATTCGTCCTCAAGTTGGCGGGATAGTAAAGAAACGTTTTTTTGAAGAAGGGCAGGACGTTAAGACTGGAGAGTTACTTTATGAATTGGATGATTCCACCTACGTTTCTTCTTATAAGCAAGCGCAAGCGGATTTAGAGTCTACGAACGCAAGTCTTAAGTCTGCGGAATTAAAAAATGCACGTTATACCGAATTACGTAAACAAAATAACGTGTCACAGCAGGATCTTGATGATGCTCATGTCGCTTTCTTGGAAGCAAGAGCCAAACAAAAAGGATCAGAAGCAGCGTTAGAAAATGCCAAAATAAATTTAAGCTATACCAAAATTAAAGCGCCTATTGATGGCCGAATTGGTATTTCTCAGGTGACGGTTGGTGCATTGGTAACCGGCAGCCAAGCCACAGTGATGACAACAGTTCGATCTTTGGACCCTATCTTTGTAGATTTAGCGCAAACCAGTTTGGATCAACTGAAACAACGAAATTTTTTATCCCAAGATGGTGTTGAGAAAGGCTCAAATAAAGTGTCTTTAGTACTAGAAGACGGTTCCAAATACCAATACGAAGGAACGTTAAAAGCGCGTGAAGTGAGTGTTGATGAATCGACAGGCAGTGTCACCCTACGAGCAGAATTTCCAAACCCAGAGAACCTTTTATTGCCGGGTATGTTTGTGCGTGGCTTGATCCATGAACTCACTCATAATGCGGCGCTTTTAGTGCCACAGCAAGGCGTTTCTCGAGACGTGAAAGGCAATCCTATTGCTTTGGTTGTTAATAAAGATAACGTTGTTGAAAGTCGTATTTTGACCGTTGAGCGTACTATTGAAAATCAATGGTTGGTTCTTGCGGGTATTAGTGAAGGCGAGAAAGTCATTGTTGAAGGCTCATTGAAAGTGAGAGCAGGAAGTGAAGTGTCTACTGTTGATATGAAACGAGACAGTAAAACCGGCGCTATTGTTGCCGCCAATGCCGGTGGTACTTCGGCTCAAGGGAATTAATTTATGTTAGCTCAATTCTTTATAAATCGACCCGTTTTTGCGTGGGTTATTTCCATCGCAATCATGCTGGCAGGTCTTGCATCGATCACGACCTTGCCAATTGCACAGTATCCTAATGTAGCGCCTCCAACCGTTAACATTTCTGCTACCTATTCAGGGGCTTCGGCTGAAACCGTTGAAAACAGTGTTACACAAATATTAGAGCAGCAACTTACAGGTCTAGATGGTCTGCTGTACTTTTCATCATCAAGTAGCTCTAGTGGTCGTTCCAGCATTAATGTGACGTTTGAACAAGGTACGGATGCGGATATTGCTCAGGTTCAAATACAGAATAAAATTCAGCAAGTGACGGCAAACCTACCAACATCAGTACAGCAAAATGGTGTCACGGTTAAAAAATCAAACTCTGACTTTTTAATGGTTGCTGCGATTTACGATGAAACAGATAAAGACTCGGCGAATGACATTTCAGACTTTTTAGTATCGAGTGTTCAAGATTCTGTTTCCCGTGTGAACGGTGTGGGCAGTCTTCAAGTTTTCGGTGCTCAATATGCCATGCGTGTATGGCTAGACCCTTTAAAATTAGCGTCTTACAAATTAATGCCTTCTGATGTGTCGTCCGCGATTACAGCGCAAAACACTCAGGTAGCTGCGGGGAGCTTAGGTGCTTATCCTGTAGAGCAGGGTCAGGAATTAAATGTCACTGTGACGGCGCAATCTAAATTGCAAACGGCGGAACAGTTTAGAGATATTATTCTGGCGTATGACGACAGTGGCGCAACCGTTCGTTTAAGTGATGTGGCGAAAGTTGAGTTAGGCAGTGAGTCGTATGGCTATATTCCGCGTTTGAATGGCCATCCTGCCTCAGGTATGGCGGTTATGTTGGCGCCGGGTGCGAACGCATTATCGACGTCTGAAGCGGTTAAAGACGTATTGAACAATATATCTGGCAGTTTGCCAGAGGGTTACAAACTGTCTTTCCCTGTTGATAATACGAGCTTCATTAAAATATCGATCGAAGAAGTGGTTAAAACGCTGGTTGAAGCCATTATCTTGGTTATCATTGTTATGTTCATCTTTCTGCAGAACTGGCGTGCAACGTTAATTCCTGCGATTGCGGTTCCTGTCGTGCTGTTAGGCACTTTCGGCGTTTTGGAACTGTTTGGTTTTTCGATTAATACCTTAACCATGTTTGGTATTGTGTTATCCATCGGTTTGTTGGTGGATGATGCCATCGTGGTGGTGGAAAACGTCGAGCGGGTAATGAAAGAAGAAAAGTTGTCTCCGAAAGAAGCAACGATCAAATCGATGAAAGAAATCACCAGTGCTCTAATTGGTATTGCTGTTGTGTTGTCGGCGGTGTTTTTACCGATGGCTTTCTTTAGTGGTTCTACTGGGGTTATTTATCGTCAATTTTCGATCACTATTGTCGCGTCTATGACCTTGTCTGTCATTGTCGCACTGACATTGACGCCAGCACTTTGTGCCACGTTATTGAAAGCGGACCACGAAACCAGCAAGAAAGGTTTAGGCGCTTGGTTTAACCGTAACTTTGATCGTGCTACAGACAAATATTTTGGTGGTGTGAGTAAAATTATTAAGCAGCCAGTGCGTTGGATGCTTGGTTACGGCATCATTGTGGCAGGTTTGAGCGGCTTGATGATGACGTTACCATCAGGTTTCTTACCAACAGAAGATCAGGGCCGAGTCATGGTCATGGTGTCTTTACCTGAAGGTGCTGGCATGTCTCGTACTGACAAAGTAATGCGTCAAGTTGAAGACTATTTCCTAGAGAAAGAGAAGAGCAACGTAGAGGCTATCTTTACTATTTCTGGTTTCAACTTTATGGGCAGCGGTCAGAATGCCGGTATGGCGTTCATCGCTCTAAAAGATTGGAGTGAGCGTGTTGGTCCTGCCAACAGTGCGAGCGCCATCGTTGGTCGTTCATACGGTGCCTTTGCGGGATTGCGTGATGCAAGAATATTCTCTTTAATACCGCCTTCTATCCAGGGTTTGGGCCAAAGTAGTGGCTTTACTTTCCAGCTGCAAGCGTCAGGAAACACCGACCGTGCAACTTTGCTCACCATGCGAGATGCATTGTTACAAAATGCGAATGCAAGCAAACTTTTGACGGGGGTTCGTCTAGGTTCTGATTCTGAAGCGCCGCAGTTACATATCGATATTGACCAAGAAAAAGCCTCCGCATTAGGTCTTTCAATGTCTGATATCAGTGCGACCTTAAGCAGTGCTTGGGCGGGTAGATACGTTAATGACTTCATTGATCGTGGCCGAGTTAAAACGGTATATATGCAAGGTGAGGCGGAATATCGTTCTTCTCCTGAAGATTTGCAGCATTGGTATGTTCGCGGCAATGACAATACTATGACGCCGTTTTCTGCTTTTGCTAAAAGCGAATGGACTTACGGGCCCAAAAGCTTGAGTCGTTTTAACGGTTTGGCGTCTTATGAAATCCAAGGTTCTGGTGCAGCAGGTGTGAGTTCTGGTGCGGCCATGGACGAGCTACAGCGTGTTTCTGATTCTATGTCTGGTGGTGTGATGGGGTCTTGGAGTGGTTTGTCTTACCAAGAGCGCTTATCCAATGGTCAAACGCAAACATTGTATGCGATTTCAATTTTGGTCGTGTTTTTATGTCTTGCTGCATTGTACGAAAGTTGGACGGTGCCTTTATCGGTTATCTTAGTTATCCCTCTGGGTGTGATTGGCGCTGCAGCCGCAGCACATATTCGTGGTCTAGAAAACGATGTGTACTTCCAAGTAGCCTTACTGACAACCATAGGTTTGTCTTCTAAAAACGCGATTTTAATTGTCGAGTTTGCGGAGGCTGCTTATCGTAAGGGTGCCAATGTATGGGATGCAGCCGCTCAAGCGGCTCGTTTGCGACTTCGTCCTATTATTATGACGTCTATGGCTTTCATTGTGGGAACCTTGCCACTCGCTTTATCGTCTGGCGCCGGTGCAAACAGCCGTGTCTCTATCGGTTCTGGTATTGTGGGTGGAACATTGACAGCAACCATATTGGCGGTTTTCTTCGTACCGTTATTCTTTGTAATAGTACGACGCACCTTCCCTAAACGACCTGAGAGTTTGTCGACGAAGGAAGACGTAGCGTAATTTGAAACGCGTTAGCGGTTTAATTTAAGCCTAATAAAAAAGGAGCCATATCGGCTCCTTTTTAGTTTTAACGATTAAGGTTTTCTCACTCGATTAGATTAAGCGTTTGCGAATATTTACCACCACAATTTCAGCTAAAATAACGATGATGAAAATTGCCAACAATGACATAGCGACTCGATCCCACTGGAATAAATTCATCGAGTCATCCAGCACCACGCCAATGCCGCCTGCGCCGACCAAGCCCAATACCGCAGACTCTCGGACATTAATGTCCCAACGAAACAATACGATACTGAAGAAAGCCGGCAAGACTTGAGGCCAGTAGCCTTTTATTAAGATAGACATCCAAGAGGCTCCGGTGGCTTTCAAAGCTTCGATCGACCCCATATTCACTTCTTCAATGGCTTCACCAAGCAGCTTGCCGACAAAACCAATCGAGCGAAAGGCAATCGCCAAGACGCCAGCAATAATGCCAGGGCCAAAGATAGACACAAAAAGCAGCGCCCAAACTAAAGAGTTTACAGAACGAGAAGACACGAGAAAGAAGCGAGAAATCCAATGGCACCATACTGAATTTACAATATTGCTGGCGTTCATCAGGGCCAAAGGAATGGCAAAGATCAATGTGATTAGCGTGCCCAGCGTAGCGATGTTCAATGTTTCAACCATAGCGTCATGGACCGCTACTGGATAATAAGCAAAATCAATCGGCCACATACGAGAAAACATGTCGCCCATTTGCTCTGGCGCATCCAACAAAAACTCAGGGATGACTTCTACAGATTGTATGGATTGAACAAAGGCCATAACAAGAACTAAGTAAACGGCATAGCGAGATAATTTTTGTTTTAAGGTAAAACGCTGCCAGTGATGATCTATCGTATTCATAAAGTAGGCTCCTAGGTCAAACTAGCGAAAAATGCGACGAACGATGTTGGAGAGAAATTCACCAAACATGATCAGAGCAATAATGACGATTAGAATCGCCGCGACAAAGTCGTAATCAAAACGCTGAAAGGCAGAGAAAAGTGTGCCACCTAGGCCGCCTGCACCAACAATTCCCACCATGGTGGAGTTACGTAGATTCGAGTCAAGTTGGTAGGTCGAGAAACCAATAAAACGAGCAAACACCTGTGGCATAACCGAGAATAAGATGATGCTGGTAAAGCCTGCGCCCGTGGCGCGAATGGCTTCGACTTGCTTCAATGAAATTTCTTCAATCGCTTCGGCAAAAAGCTTGGCAATAAAACCAATGGAAGCAACAATCAAGGTTAGAATCCCGGCTAAAGCACCAAACCCGACACTCTTAACAAATAAGATGGCAATGATTACCGGGTGAAAAGTACGGCAAAGAGCGATCAGTGTTCGAACTGGCGTACTGACCCAGCTAGGCATCATATTACGAGCGGCGAATAACCCTAAAAATAGGGAGATAAAAATGCCACAGATGCTAGAAATAACGGCAATTTCAAGACTTTCTATTAAGCCACTTAACAACAATGACCAGCGACTAAAGTTAGGCGGTATCATACGATCCAATAGATTACTGGCGTGTCCAAACCCTTCGTAAATACGTCCCCAGCTTAGATCCATTGCGTTGAATGTATAAGCGACATAGAAAACGACAAGCAGCCAAATCGCGCTGACAAACCAGTTGTGTTTGAATGGGTTCTCTCTGTTTTGAGTTGAATTTATACCAGCCATGATTCACCTCCATAAATTTGTTTTAGGTGCTCATCGGTAATGTTTTCTGGAGGACCGTCGTACACAACAACCCCATCACTCATACCAATCATGCGTTTGGCAAAACGACTTGCTAGTTTTACGTCATGAATATTGACCAGCGCTGGAATGTTTTTTTCTTCAGAGAAACGCTCTAGCAGTTCCATAATTTCGACCGCTGTTTTTGGGTCAAGAGAGGACGTTGGCTCGTCGGCTAACAAAACCCGTGGGTTTTGCATAACGGCTCTCGCAATACCAACACGTTGACGTTGACCACCAGACAAGCTGTCTGCGCGTTTCTTTGCGTGTTCTGTTAAGCCAACGGCGTCTAGTAATTCAAATGCCGTGTTGATGTCTTCTTGGCTGAACTTTCTGCGCCAAGCGCTCCAGGCAGACATATAACCAAGACGACCTGTTAGGACGTTTTCAATGACCGTTAAGCGTTCAACAAGATTGTATTCCTGAAAAACCATCCCTACTTGACGACGAAGTTTACGCAGTTGAGAGCCTTTAGCTAAGCAGAGGTCAGCACCGTCAAACAATATTTGCCCGTCTGTTGGGTCGATTAAGCGGTTGATGCAGCGGAGTAAGGTACTTTTACCGGTTCCAGAAGGCCCGATGATAGCGATGATGCCGGGTTCGGTAATGTTAATACTTATCCCTTTTAAAATGGGATTACCCGCAGTGTATTCTTTTTTTAAGTTTCGAATTTCAAGAAAATTTGAACGCTCAGCTGTGTTATGAGTGACAGACATGGTGTTTTCCTACAGACAAAGAGGCCCGAGCAACCTGATTATTCAGGTTGCTGGTTAGTATTTATTTAAATGAGTGTGATTTAGAAAAAGAACAGATTATTGGCTTTTGCTTGCTGCGGCCTTAGCGGCTTTTTCTCGCTTTGCGGCGGCTTTGGCAGCGTCTGCTTCGGCTAGCTGCTTAAGTCCTGCTTTTGTGTAAGCCGTTCCTGATGCGTGTGCAATATCACGGATGACTTGCCATTCTTCCTTGTAGGTGATCGGGAAGAAACGGTCAGCACCACCAAAGGTTTTTTGCATTTCAGCTGGGAAGCGGAAAGTAAAAAAGGCCTTTTTTATTTTTTCGACTAACTCTGGGTTGAGGTCATGAGCGTAGCCAAAAGAGGAGGTTGGAAAGCGAGGGCTGGTATAAATGATACGGAAATCATCTTTACTCACTCGTTGAGCATCGACCATACGTTTGAAAACGTCTGAAGCAACAGGTGCTGCATCGTAGTCACCGGACAGTACACCCATAACGGATTGGTCATGTTTGCCTGAGTACTTTACTTCGTAGTCTTTATCTGGTGTTAAACCTAAAGCAGGGAAAATCGCGCGAGGTGCTAAGTTGCCTGAGTTTGAAGACGCGGAAGTATGAGCAACCACCTTGCCTTTTAGATCTGTCATTTTTTGGATGCTACTATCGTTACGGACGATAGTGATTAGGTTGTAACCCTGAAAGGATTCTTCAGTGCCTTTTACTGCAATCGGTACTAAGCCACCTAGATTAACCGCGTAGCCTGTTGGTCCTGTTGAGAAACCAGCAATGTGTAGGCGACCAGAACGCAATGCCTCTACCTCTGCGGCGTTAGAATGAACTGTGTAGTAAACTACTTTTTTACCCGTCATTTCACTTAGGTATTTTTGGAAGTCGCTGAATGCGTCTTTATAGACGGCCGGATCTTCTACAGGAGTGTATGTAAAGACGAGTGTGCTTGGATCGCGCCATTGGCTTGAGTCTTTTGGTAAGTCGGCGACTAGGTCGTAGTTTTCATCACAGAACTTATCGTCTAAGACGCCTCGATAACTGCAATTATCAGCTAGGGCGGTACTGGCTCCTAAAAGCAGTGAGCTTGAGAGCACTAAACCAGTCAGTAATTTAATAGGCATTATTGTTTTCCTCGTGATGTATTTTTTATTGTTATCACCGGTCGGGAGGTTCCGTAGTCGGGGATGAGTCAATCCTGCATTAATGAAGGATTGACTCATCTAGAGCAAAGGCGATGCCAATAATAAAAAGATCTTTAAAAACATAGGCTTAGTTGTATTTTAGGTTTTTCCTACAGTGGTTTGGGACGGTAAAGTCTCATCCTTAAGGGGTAGATGGGTCATTCCTGTCCTATGGTTTCGTGAGATTTAAATTGTTGTTTGTCTAGTTGGTGCTTTTTCATTTTTCGATACAGTGTCTTACGTGACATATCCAATAATTCTGCCGCTTCGTTTAGTTGCCCATTGGTGGCCCTGAGCCCTTCTCCGAGTATATGTCGTTCAAATTGCTCCATACGATCTTCATAGCTGCCATTCATGTCGTCTTCGCGCTTAATGGAGGCAAGGGAGGTTTCGCTGATGCCCAGTACAAATCGATCTGCGGCATTTTTTAGCTCTCGCACATTGCCTGGCCATGGATGCTGCATTAAATGATCCAAATAAGCGGGGGTCATGGTTGGTAACGGTTTGGAAAAATGCTCTGAGGCTTTGCAGGCATAATGATGAAAGAGCGGTAGAATATCCTCAGGGCGATCCCTGAGTGGTGAAATTGTCAGGCTCGCGACGTTTAGTCGATAGAATAAATCTTTACGGAATTTGCCTTGTTCGCCTAATAGGGCAAGATTGTCCTTACTGGCCGCAATGACGGTAAGTTCGACTGCAATCGGCGTTGTACTGCCAACACGCTCAATGGTGCGTTCTTGTAAAACACGCAATAGCTTTATTTGCACCGGAAGTGGCATGGTTTCGATTTCGTCTAAAAATAGAGTACCGCCATTTGCCGCTTCTATTTTTCCAATATGCCGCTTGTTAGCCCCAGTAAAAGAACCCATTTCGTGGCCAAAAAGCTCGCTTTCAATCAGGCTTTCACTGATACCGCCACAGTTTATGGCGATAAATCGTCCTTTGTTGCGAAGGCTAAATTGATGCAAAGCGCGTGCAACCACATCTTTACCACAACCGGTTTCCCCGTAAATAATGGTGTCGACATTCGTTTGGGCTAGTGATGATATATGTTGGCGAATATTTTTGATGGCAGACGATTCGCCAATGATCAGTGCTTCTAGGCCTGTTTGTGCAGCAATGTTTTCTTTGAGTTTACGGTTTTCTAATACCAAGTGTCTTTTTTCTGCTGCACGTTGCAGTTGGTTGATAAGCTGAGCGGGCTGCAGGGGTTTTTCTAGAAAATCGTATGCACCTTCTTTCATGGCTTCTATTGCCATGGGGATGTCGCCATGGCCGCTCATCAGTAAAACAGGCAGTTCATTATCCAATTCTTGAAGGCGAGCCAATAGACTTAATCCATCCATTTTTGGCATTCGCACATCGCTTAAAACCACAGCGGAACTCTGCTTGTTTAGCGAAGCAATGGCTTTGTCTGCTCTTAAATGGCTTTCGACTTGAAAGCCTTCAATTTCTAGCATTTCGGTCAAGGCTTCAATAATGGTTTGATCGTCATCGATGATAATTATTTTTATTGTATGGAGCATTTATTTTTCTGCCTTTTTTAATTCTAAGGTGAAGCGGCTGCCGTCTTCTGGTGTTGATGTGACTCGAATTTGGCCACCAAAGTCCTGAACGATGTTGTAGCTAATGGATAGGCCTAGGCCGAGTCCTTGACCGACTTCTTTTTGTGTAAAAAAGGGGTCGAATATCTGATCTAAATTGTCTTCTTCTATTCCTATGCCAGTGTCTTTCACATCTATCATGATCTTGTCATCGTGTTCATAGACGAGTATTGAAAGCTGCTTTAATGGTGAACTGGATAAGGCATCCACGGCGTTACTGATGAGGTTTACCATGACTTGTTCTAAGCGAATGGGTTCGGCAAGAACGAAGATTTTTGAGTCGGTAGGTTGATAGCTGAGCGTACAGTGTTGTTCTTGAATTTGATTAGACATCAACTCGATAGCATCTTGAATGACCATTTCTAAACAAACTGGTGTGAGTTCAGTGCCGGCAACGCGTGCAAACGCTTTAAGGTGCTTGGTGATACGAGTGATTTTTGTTAATAATTGCCGAATTTTATCTAAGCTATTTTGAGCTTTGTCTATTTGGCCTTGTTCCATATGACGCCCGGCAGTGTGCAAGTGGCTGGCAATGGCTGTCAGGGGCTGGTTTATTTCGTGAGTAATGCCAACACCAAGTTGCCCTAAAGCAGCGAGTTTTCCCGCTTGTACTAATTCGTTTTGCGCCGCTTTTAATTGTGCTTCTGCAGCGACTCTTTCCTCTATTTCAGCCGCGAGTATTTGGTTGGTTCGCTCCACTTCTCTGGCGGTTTGCTGAAAATACTGGAGGTCTCTGGCCATACTGGAGACTTCATCGTGGCCAACAATGCGTATTTGTGTGTCTAATTGAGAGCTAGCAATGGCTCGCATGTTTTGTTGTAACTCAATGATTCGTTGTAGCACATTGCGGCGCACGTAAAACCAAGAAATGGCGCAGGCGACACTTAAGCTAATCAGAGACAGCAGTAGAATATTACGAATGCTGCTGTTGATGGACTTGATCGCGCCTTCTAATGAGCCACGAATGCTGGTGTTGGTGTAGTTGGTATATTGGTTAATCTGCGCCGCTAACTGCTGAATGTGTTGTTGACTATTTTCTAGCAGAAAGCTCTGCTGATACAGCAGGTCTAGTTCTTCATTTTTTAGTTGAAATAGAGCGCCTTGGCGTGAGCTCATCATGATCAAATTGAGTAATGATTGGTGCAATTCTTGAGGAACTTGAGGCAACGTGTTCAAGTACTGAGTTATTTCATCTCCCAACCTTTCTAGGCGTAAAAAGGTGTAATCCAGTTCATTGAAAGAAGCGTCGTTGCTGACTTTTTCGATTAAGCCTGAAAAATAATAGAGGCGACGCATGACTTGTTCTAATTCAGGCGTGCGATCTAGTTGATCCACTTGGCCAATCAAGCCCTCAAATAGCGGGAAGACGAATGAAGACTGTTTTGCGAGTTCGAGTCTGATGACTTCTCGTCGCTCTACGCTTTGATTTAATAACGTGAGGCTGTTTTTGATTTGTGTAATGAGTTCAAGAAAGTAACGATTATAGTCGGGCAAATTTCGCATCAGTGCATCCATCTCACTGATGGCAGAGCTCAGCGCGTTCATAGTGTTTTCTCTGGATATGGAGGCATCACTGGTGACGAGAAGGGGGGCGGTGGCCACAATAAGCCGACTTTTGTCGTTGAGTCGAGCGGCTGCATCTAGACCTGGGATGTCTTGGAGCTTTAGTAAAAGAAGACGGTCACTTAGTTGTAGGTAGGTGTTCGTTGCCAATCCGCTGGCCACAATAGTAATGGATGAAATAAGCACGAAAGCCAAAAATAATCTACCGCCAATACCAATATTGCGAAGCCAAAAAAACGTGGGAATCCCCATTTGTGTTAGTCCTGTTATTTTTATAATTAGATTCCACAATGAAATTTCTATGCCAACTATGAGGCCTGATTTTTATTGCGTTTCTGCCTATAGTGAGGACAAAAATGTCCCATCACAAGCTTTAATTGATGGAGGATGTAAGGCGTACGGAAGAGGTTTGATTGAGTATTCCGTTCCTTTTAGCGCGTTTCGAAATCCACGTTTGAAAGCGCTAAAAGAGGTGGGATTAAAAGGTTAGAGCTTTCTGAGCCCCCACATCAAATATAAACCACCGATAATGGAAGCGACCATGCCGGTTGGAATGTCTTCGGGGTACAGTAGTTGTCGTCCAAGCCAATCGGAGAAAAGCATTAACGTACTTCCCACTAGGATGGACGCAATGAGATGTTCTTTTGCTCGACTAAATCCTAATAAACGCGCGAGATGCGGTGCCATTAGACCGATAAAACTCAGTGGTCCAACGACTAACGTTGCACTGACGGTTAATCCTGATACTAGAAACAAGAGCAGCATTCTTGAACGAGAGACGTTCACGCCTAAAGAGCGAGCGCTGGTTTCCCCTAACGGTAAAATATCCAACCAACGATGACAGGTAAAGGCAATAGAAAGTGATATGGCTGTGGCAATAGCAAGTGGTATCAGCGTGCTGTTGGTCACGTAATAGGTGGTGCCCGCTAACCAAGCAAGTAACTGATAGCTTCTAGGATCTCCACCGGCCAACACAATCGTTTGAATCGCACCCATTAACGCCGTTATTGCAACGCCGGTTAAGAGTACTTTCTCTGGTTGAAAACCAGTTTTTCGGTTGAGTAATATGATCAGGCTAACGGAAGACAGCGCGCCAATAAAACCGCCAACGTACATGCCTGCTAGGCTCGAACTCAGGCCAGAAAACAGTGTCACAATAACCCCTAACGCTGTGCCAGAACTGATACCTATGACTTCAGGGCTGGCCATTGGGTTGCCACTGAGTCGCTGTATGATCGTACCGGCCGTTGCTAGCATGGCTCCGGCTAAAATAGCAGCAATCAGACGAGGTAATCGCCACTCCAATACGGACCAGTTTCCCGTGGTGAATATCCAACTCCAGCCTTGATTTCCAATAGACAGGCATGAAAAAATAAACAATCCAATAAAAACAGAACCAAGTGCAATCCAAATGGTGTACTTGCTGAGGTGTCGGCCTTGCTCGCTATGGCGAGTCAAAACGGTCTCGGTGTGAGTTTGGCTGCGCATGGCCAGTTTCGGGAGTAGCCATAACATCAGCGGTGCGCCGAGTGCAGCAGTGGCCGCTCCAGTCGGAACCATGATGGACATGAGGTCTGGGAGTTGCTGTATCACTAAATCGGTTAGGGTCAGTAGCAATGCGCCAATAAATATAGACGCTAGAAATTTTGGCAGTAATCTATGAACACCTATTAAACGCGTTATAGCCGGTGCAGCAAGGCCAATGAATCCTATTATACCCACGGTAGCCACCACCAAAGAGGTCAACAAAACCGCGACCCCTAGACAAATGATTCGTAGCTTTGTCAGTGAGACTCCAAGACTTTTTGCGCCAGATTCAGACAGCTGTAATAAGGTTAATGGTTTCACGAAGAGGAAAGCCACGATAATGAGGGCGATAATTCTAGGGGTTAGGTAGGCGACATTTCCCCAGCCAGTTTGAACCAATGAGCCTGCGCCCCATATCATTAACCCTGCCAATTTTTCTTGGTTCATAATAAGCAGAACGGTACTAAACGCGCCAAAGTAGAGATTAAGAATTAATCCAGAAATGACCACAATGGTTGGAGAAAGCGCGCGACGCCAAGAGAGCGCGAACACAATCCCCATGGCAATTAAACCGCCAGCCATGGCGACGAAGCTGTACGACAATTCAATCAGCCATGGCGCATACAGTGTTGCCATCATCAAGCTAAAGCTGGCGCCGCTTGCTACCCCAAGAGTGGTTGGTGACGCTAATGGATTTCTTAATACCTGCTGCATCAAAACGCCAGCAACCGCTAACGCTGCGCCACAAATTAACGTAGTAAAAACGCGAGGCCACCAAGTTAAATGGAGTTTTATTGAATTATTTGAGAGCCAGTTAGGTTGTAATAAACTCGTCAGGTTAAGCGTGAAGGTATCATTTAATGATAATTGCCAGCCCATGAGCAGTACGACACTGGTCGTTAATATGATGATAAAGCCAATAGGGAAAATTCGCATTATTGCTTCTCCTTATTGTTCAGTGCTTTTGTGAGTTGTTCTGCGAAGCGTAGGGTGGATGGTATGGCGCCAAAGCTCCATGTCGGCTCGACTGTCAATGCTGGTTGGCCGGTATTTTTAACCAAATATTGCCAGAATTGATCGCGCTGTAAACTTCTTTCTACGCCAGCCGGCAGAGGTTTAATAATGATGATTTGCCCTTTGATGTCCATCAGCTGGTCTATCCCTATCAGCGAAAACCCCCATGGATTTGTCTCTGCTTGCCAAGCACTTTTCAAACCGATTTTATTGGCTGCAATTTTATACATGCTGTTTGTACCAAAGATTCTGACGTGACGGCTGTCCATAAATTGGATCATTAATAGGGGCGGTGTGTCTTTTGGTGTTTTGTCGGCTAACCCCATTAGAGTTTGTTCGGCAGAGTAAATTAGCGCGTTAGCTTCTTTTTGTTTGTTTGTCTCTTCTCCAAGTCGGCGGGTGAAACCTTTAAGCCCTTCCCAAGTGATGTTGTCTTTTTTATAAAGGGTGAATTCTGTAACCGGTGCTATGCGAGACAATTTAGGCGTAAGTGAGCCAAATAAAGGAGAGATAAAAATCTTATCTGGTTTGAGTTCAGCAAGTCTTTCTAAATTAGGTTGCGAGCGTAATCCTATGTCTTCTGTTGAGTTTGGAATAGCGGGTTCTCGAACCCATGAGTTGTAGCCTGACTGTTGTGCCATCGCGATGGGCGTTATGCCAAGCGCGATAAGGGTTTCTGTTTGGGTCCAGTCGATTGATATGACTCTAAGGGGCTCGATTTGCGCCGCATTTAAGATATTTGATGCGCAGAAGGCAAAAAAGACAATGAAAAAATGTAGAGGTTTAGACGCCATGACATTTTTTTCCATCAGTAGGGCATAGCTACGGGGTAGCCAGCAGGATGTCGAGTGATGTGCATGTCAATACCATAAATATTTCGCAGTTGTTTTGTTGTGAATATTTTTTCAACCGAATCTGAAATAATCATTTTTCCGCTATGAAGTGCGACGATGTGATCACAAAAGCGCGCAGCCATGTTTATGTCGTGAATGACGATTATGACGCCAAGATTGAGCTCTCTACAGAGCTTTTTGATTAGATTTAGCATGTCTATTTGGTGTGCTACGTCAAGTGCAGAAAGAGGTTCATCAAGGAGTAAGTACTGAGTGTTTTGGGCAATTAGCATTGCCAACCACAAGCGCTGGCGTTCACCACCAGATAAGGTATCAACCAGTCTATCCGCGTAGGCTGTTGTATCGGTTAAGGCCATGGCTTCATCAATGTGTTTTTTGTCGTTGCCGTTTAAACGGCCAAGTAAACCATGCCAAGGATAGCGCCCGAAGCTGACAAGATCTTTCCCTGATAGGCTATCGGTCGATGGTGTTTGTTGGGGGAGATAAGCCACTTGTTGTGCAAACTTTTTATTGGACCAAGAGCCGATCGGTTGATTTTCTAGAAAAACATTACCACTGGTTGGTTTTTGTTGCTGGGCTAGTAGTTTTAATAGCGTGGACTTACCTGAACCATTGTGACCAACGAGGGCGTAAATTTTCCCTGGTTCAAACGTCATTGAAAAGCCTGCTAGTAGTGAGCGATCACCGACACTAAATTGCAGTTCTTTAGACTCTATCATTTTTCAGACCAAAATATGGGGGCTTAATACTCTCTTTGAGTGTGTGGTACAGACTCAAACCGAAGGAGTATTTTATTAGTATTGGTAATGCTAATGCAAATTATTTGCATATAAAAAACATTCCTATCTTCATGGTGTGGTTCGACGTATTGGTGCTGTTGGCGCTTTATTGATGTACGTGACGTATGAATCTGGTGAGCAGATCCACTCAGAATGTAGAGAAGGGGTGATGTTATAAGTCTAAATAGGCATTTATTACTCAGCCATTGATTGTTTAAAAGCGCCATATCAGCCAAAATAGCCGTATACAACTACGATTAACATGACGGGGTTTTCGATAAAGGCGACGTTAAGTCGGCTTTTTATAGAGAATGTAAAAACCGCGCATAACCTAAAAGAATTTTTTAATGGCAGACCAGAACTTTCTTAACGAAGTAAGTAAACGAAGAACTTTCGCGATCATATCGCATCCTGACGCGGGTAAAACAACCATCACTGAAAAGCTTTTATTGCTTGGGCAACTTATTCAAACGGCAGGGTCTGTAAAGGGTCGTAAAGGCGACAAACACGCTACATCTGACTGGATGGCGATGGAGAAGCAGCGTGGTATATCCATTACATCGTCAGTGATGCAGTTCCCTTATAAAGACCGCACGGTTAATTTGCTGGACACACCGGGGCACGAAGATTTCTCGGAAGATACGTATCGTACTCTCACCGCCGTTGACTCTGTATTGATGATCATTGATGGCGCGAAAGGGGTAGAGGATCGTACTGTTAAGTTGATGGATGTGTGTCGTTTACGAGATACGCCAATTTTGACTTTTATTAACAAAATGGACCGCGATATTCGTGATCCAATTGATTTGTTGGATGAAGTGGAGGCTGTCTTGAAAATTGTGGCGGCGCCAATCACCTGGCCTATTGGTATGAGCCATTTCTTTAAAGGGGTATACAACCTTTATACTGATACGATTCACGTCTTTGTGCGTGGTCGAGGTCATACCTTGATGGATGACATTCGTATTGAAGGCTTACAATCTGATGCTGCCAAAGAATTGCTGGGTGATGATTGGGATGCGTATGTAGATGAAATTGAGTTGGTGCGTGGCGCTAGCCACGAATTCAATCTTGAAGCGTATTTAGCGGGTAAATTGACCCCTGTGTTTTTTGGTACCGCACTGTCTAACTTCGGCGTTCGTGAAATGTTGGATGGCTTTGTTGAGTGGGCGCCATCTCCCATTGACCGTGAAACAAACGGTCGTACCGTGCCAGCAGTAGAAGAGAAGTTTTCTGGGTTTATTTTTAAAATACAAGCCAATATGGACCCGAAACATCGTGATCGCATTGCCTTCATGAGGGTGTGTTCAGGAACGTATGACCGTGGCATGAAAATGCGACATTGCCGTATTGGTAAGGACATCAAGGTCACTGATGCCGTTTCTTTTACAGCAGGTGATCGTGAAGGTGTTGAAGAGGCTTTTTCAGGCGATATTATTGGTTTACATAACCATGGCACGATCCAGATAGGCGATACTTTTACTGAAGGCGAGGATTTGAAATTCACGGGTATTCCTCACTTTGCGCCAGAGCTTTTTCGTCGTGTTCGCTTAAAAGATCCAATGAAGATGAAAGCATTGCAGAAAGGGTTGCAGCAACTTTCTGAAGAAGGCTCGACGCAGTTATTCATGCCTCAGCGAAACAATGATTTAATTGTTGGTGCGGTTGGTCAGTTGCAATACGAAGTGGTAGCCTACCGCTTGAAAGACGAATACAAAGTGGAATGTATTTACGAGGCGGTAAATGTTAATACCGCTCGTTGGGTTGAATGTGACGATCCTAAGAAATTTGACGAGTTTAAAAATAAGTGCCGAGACAATTTAGCCATTGATGGTGGTGGGCATTTAACGTATCTAGCGCCAACGCGGGTGAATTTAATGATGGCAGAAGAAAAATGGCCTCAGGTTCGTTTCCGTTCGACGCGTGAGCATTGATCAATACTTGACTAAATTACTAGGTTAAGAGGATAATTCATTCATTAGAACAGTTTTAGTGGTGTCAGAATGAGTATGGTTGAATCGGTTGACCCTATCGAGTTTACAGAATCGGCAGCGGCGAAGTTGCAATCTTTGATTAAAGAAGAAGAAAATGATCGACTCATGTTACGTGTTTACGTAACAGGGGGCGGTTGCTCTGGTTTTCAGTATGGTTTTACCTTTGATGAAGAGCATCAAGAAGACGATACCGAAGTGGTGCGTGACGGAGTGACTTTGGTCGTTGACCCCTTGAGTTTTCAATACCTCGTTGGGTCAGAAGTAGACTACAAAGAAAACTTAGAAGGCTCGCGGTTTGTTGTGCAGAATCCCAATGCCACGTCTACTTGTGGTTGTGGTGCGAGCTTCAGCATCTAGTTTTCGTACTCTTGTTACCAATTGACTGATGATAAATAGGCCCTTCGTGCGAATAGAGCGAAGGGTTTTTTATTGCGTGAATTTCGACTTAGGCCTTGGTGTAGAGGTTGCTCGCGTGTTTGGCTCTTTCTTCTTCGCTAATAATGTTCCCCTCTAACGGTTTGTGATGACCGACAAACAGTAAGCCGATTTGTTTGTCTCCCAAAACGATCGGTGTTAAAGCGTTGTTTTTCGCTTTCCATATTCTTAGTCCGAAAATTTGAGGGGGAAGATTTGTTTCATTAATTATTCGGCTTTGATTTATGTGGGCGTAAAGTGGTGACAGTTGATCTAGCTCGCCATCTTGGTCAAGCATAATGTGATGGTGGGTTATTTGTTGGCTAAGGAATTCTGGCGGATAAGGTGTGCGTAAAACAGGTAACCAGCTTTCTTTTGGAAAAGTGCGAAAGACGTCAGGGGTTTCTGGCGATCCGTTGTGAGGCGACACAAGTAGTGTCATTTCAACTGGAATTCCATAGGAAGGTTTCACAGGAATATGAAATATCAGTTGTTTTGCTGGTGGGCGTTGGTGTACCTCAGGTGTTATGTAGCCAACTACTTTTTTGTCCTTTTCAGCGTTTATAGGAGGGACTTGTAAGAATAATTGCCAACTTTTTAAGTCTAGATTGAGTTCTTCGGGAGAGTGTAAGTGCAGGTTGGCGTTTATCATATGTCGTAACATGTGCTCAATAAGGTTGGCAAAAACGCTTATTGAGGCGGTGAGTTGTGTTTTAGCTTGGCTATCTAAGTGTATTTCCTTTACTTGATTCGCTGCAGAGCTTAGATCAACAGAGTCTTTGTTGCTGATTGTAGGGCGATATTTGACTCTAGAAATCAACTTTTTCTCATTCGACTGAGTGCTGGCTCTATTGAGTGCCTCTATAAATAGCATTAGTACGACTCCTTTGTTAACTGTCAAAGGTATCGGCCGTTACTTTGAAGAGTTTAGAGATAGTCAGTTTTTTGTACAAAAAGACTATCTCAGTTTTCGGTTTTAGCGTAGCAGGTTAGACAGTTTTGGATTTGCCTCTAACGCTGCGCGGTGAAATAGTGCAACTTTGCCAATGGTTTGAACTGTTTCGCATTTCATTATTTTGCTGATTTCTGCAATTAGCGCACTACGGACTTCACGATCCATGATGCTGATGCGTACTTTAATAAGTTCGTGGTCTTCAAGTGCGCGGTCAATTTCTGTTAAAACGGTTTCTGTTAAACCGTTGCCTGCTATCATGACCACTGGGTTAAGTGCGTGACCAATTAGGCGATATTGCTTTTTTTGGGCGTTTGTAATGCTCATAGTAAAATTTTCTCATATTAGTTGACCCTCTTTAATGGAGGCTTTAGAGGTTAAGCGATATTATAGCGGAATATTGACTGATTTAGGTATGATGAAAACGTGGCAAGATCAAAAAGTAGTAATAGTTGGATGAAGGAACATTTTGACGATCCGTATGTCAAAAAATCCCAACAAGATGGTTATCGCTCTAGGGCCAGTTATAAGCTGATGGAGATTAACGATAAAGATAAATTGTTTAGACCTGCTATGCGTGTTGTTGACTTAGGTGCAGCGCCGGGTGGATGGTCTCAAGTGGCGGCGAAATTGGTGGGTGATAAGGGTACTGTTGTGGCCTCGGATATTTTGGAAATGTCACCTTTGGCTGGTGTAAGTTTTGTTCAAGGGGATTTTACTGAACAAGAAGTATACGAGGCAATCTTGGCTGAGATTGGAGATGAGAAAGCGGATCTTGTAATTTCAGATATGGCCCCCAATATGAGTGGTAACAGTTCTGCAGATCAGCCACAAGCCATGTATCTTGTAGAGCTTGCGTTGGACATGGCGGCTCAAGTGTTGCGTCCAGGTGGGAATTTTTTGGTGAAAGTGTTTCAGGGTGAAGGGTTTGAAGAATACCTCAAAACCATGCGGGCTCAATTTGATTCCGTTATAACGCGTAAGCCGGATGCGTCGCGAGCCAGAAGTCGCGAAGTTTACTTATTAGGAAGACAATATAAAGGTTAATGAGAGATGTTCTGGTATTATGACCAGAGACATTAAAAATAACCGTTTAGAGGTGTGCTCTTGAACGATATGATGAAAAATATACTGTTGTGGTTGGTGATTGCTGCTGTACTACTGACAGTTTTTAATAATTTTAATACGACGGCTGATACCAATCGAATCACTTATTCTGAATTTGTGAAAGAGGTTCAGGATGGGCGAATAGCGAAAGTCGTTGTTGAGGGTTATACCATTAGTGGTACCCGTACTAGCGGCGACACGTTTGATACGGTTCGTCCTGCCGCGGCAGACCCTAAAATAATGGACGATTTGCTTACTAATAATGTTGTTGTAGAGGGGCGTTTACCTGAGCAGCAAAGTATTTGGACTCAATTGCTGGTTGCTAGTTTTCCTATTCTTCTTATTCTTGCGATTTTCATGTTCTTCATGCGCCAGATGCAAGGTGGTGGCGGTGGTAAAGGTGGACCAATGTCTTTTGGTAAGTCTAAAGCGCGCCTTTTACCAGAGGATCAGGTTAAAACTACTTTTGCAGATGTCGCTGGTTGTGATGAAGCGAAAGAAGATACATCAGAGTTGGTAGACTTTCTTCGCGAGCCAAGTAAATATCAACGCCTAGGCGGTAAAATACCTCGCGGTATTTTGATGTGTGGCCCTCCAGGTACGGGTAAAACTTTGCTTGCAAAAGCGATAGCAGGTGAAGCGAAAGTGCCGTTCTTTACCATATCTGGTTCTGACTTCGTAGAAATGTTTGTTGGTGTGGGTGCGTCGCGTGTTCGTGATATGTTTGAACAGGCAAAAAAACATGCACCATGCATTATTTTTATTGATGAAATTGATGCAGTAGGTCGTAATCGTGGTTCCGGTATGGGCGGCGGTAATGATGAGCGTGAGCAAACGTTAAACCAACTGTTGGTTGAAATGGATGGCTTTGAAGGTAACGAAGGTATTATCGTTATTGCGGCGACTAACCGTCCAGATGTATTGGATCCGGCATTGTTGCGTCCTGGTCGTTTTGATCGCCAGGTGCAAGTTGGTTTGCCGGATATTCGTGGTCGCGAACAGATTTTGAAGGTGCATTTGCGTAAAGTACCTTGTGATGATGATGTTGAACCAAAAAACATCGCTCGCGGTACACCTGGTTTCTCTGGTGCTGATTTAGCTAACTTGGTTAACGAAGCTGCGTTATTTGCAGCGCGCTCTAATCGCCGCTTGGTGAATATGGAGCAGCTTGAACTGGCAAAAGATAAAATCCTCATGGGTGCCGAGCGCAAAACCATGGTGATGAGTGATAAAGAAAAATTAAACACGGCTTACCATGAAGCGGGTCATACTATTGTTGGTTACTTAATGCCAGAGCATGATCCCGTGTATAAAGTCTCTATTATTCCTCGTGGACGCGCTCTTGGTGTCACTATGTATTTGCCAGAAGAAGATAAATACAGCGTGAGTAAAACAGGGCTTGAGAGTCAGGTTTGTAGTCTTTATGGCGGTCGTATAGCGGAAGAAATTGTTCACGGCTTCGATGGTGTATCTACTGGTGCGTCAAATGATATTGAACGCGCTACGAGTATTGCTCGTAACATGGTAACGAAGTGGGGCTTGTCTGCGAAGCTCGGTCCATTTGCTTACGAAGAAGATGATAACAATAGCGGTGGTTTTATTGCTGGGCCAACGGGCAGTAAAGCTAATTATTTCTCTCCTGAAACCGGAAAGATAATTGACGCTGAAGTTCAAGATATTATTAGTCGTTGTTACGTGAAATCAACACAAATACTGAATGATAATCGTTCTAAACTGGAAATGATGGCTGAAGCGTTGATGCAGTATGAAACGATTGATGCGAAGCAAATTAAAGAAATTATGGATGGTAATAAGCCTTCGGCTCCTGAAGGTTGGTCTGATCCTGGTGCTAACCCACCAAAAGGCGATAAAACTGAATCAACTGGTGAGGCTTCTTCATCAGAAGTGGGTTCAGATGATCAAGATGAAACTTCTAGTCAAGCACCTAAGCCTGCGAGTGAATAACTTGTGTTATTGATTTTTGATATGGTCCTTTCATGTCGTTAATGTCCTTTGGGGACAAGTCGTTAGACTTGTCCCTTCCTCATGTTATGGGGATACTAAATGTTACTCCTGACTCTTTTTCCGATGGAGGCGTTTTTAACTCCTTGGATAGTGCTTTGCGGCAATCTGAAAAAATGATTCAAGAAGGCGCTAGTATTATTGATGTTGGAGGCGAGTCAACTCGTCCAGGCGCTGTCTCTGTTGCTACTCAGCAAGAGGTTGATCGTGTTCTGCCTGTTATTGACGCTATTAAGCGGCGGTTCGATATTATTGTGTCGGTCGATACCAGTACGGCAGAGGTGATTCGAGGGGCTGCAGATTTAGGTGCAGGTTTAATTAATGATGTCCGATCGCTTGAGCGAGAAGGGGCTTTGTTGGCGGCCGCGAAGACGCATTTGCCGATTTGTTTGATGCATATGAAAGGTATGCCAAAAACGATGCAAGATGCTCCTGAGTATGTGCAAGTGGTGGATGATGTTGCGGATTATTTAATGTCACGAGTCATAGCGTGTGAGTCGGTTGGTATTGCTCGTTCTCATTTGATTTTGGATCCAGGTATTGGGTTTGGAAAAGTACTTTCCCATAATTTGTCATTGCTAAATCATATCGAAAAAATTAAAAAACTAGGGTTTAACGTTCTTGTTGGTCTTTCTAGAAAGACCATGATCGGGGATGTATTAAATCTACCAGTTGAAGAGCGCCTGTATGGCACTATGGGAGCAAATGCTTCAGCCTATTCAAAGGGTGCTCGTATCTTTAGGGTTCATGATGTTAGGCCGCATGTTGAAATGCTGGCTCTAATGTCTCGTATTGAGAGAGAAGTTTAATGCGCAAATATTTTGGTACAGATGGAATTCGTGGGAAAGTTGGTACGGCGCCCATTACGCCAGAGTTTATGCTTAAGTTAGGCTGGGCAGCAGGGCAGGTTTTTAAAGAAAACGATAAGAAAATTCTGATCGGTAAAGATACGCGTATTTCTGGTTATATGTTCGAATCAGCGCTTGAGGCTGGCATTGTTGCCGCAGGTGCTGATGTGCGTTTGGTTGGCCCAATGCCAACGCCTGCGATCGCATACTTGACGCGTACTTTTCGCGCTAGTGCTGGGATTGTTATTAGTGCTTCTCATAACCCTTATACTGATAATGGAATTAAGTTTTTCTCTGCGCAAGGTGGCAAAATCTCCGACGAAGTGGAGGAGCGGATAGAGTACTTTCTTGAACAGCCTATGGTGGTTGTTGAGTCTAGTCTTATTGGGCGAGCTAAACGCATCGAAGATGCGGCAGGGCGTTATATTGAATACTGTAAAGGCACCTTTCCTATTGGTTTGCAGTTAAGTGGCTTAAAAATTGTGGTTGATTGTGCAGATGGTGCAACATACCACGTTGCGCCTCGTGTGTTTTCTGAATTGGGTGCAGAGGTCATTTCTATTGGCGTCAATCCTGATGGGTTGAATATTAATGAGTTTAGTGGTGCGACAAAGCCTGAGTTGTTACGTAAAAATGTTTTAGCGGAAGAGGCTGATCTTGGTATTGCTCTAGATGGTGATGGGGATCGTTTAATACTAGTTGACCGTCATGGTGTGGTTCGTGATGGTGATGATATCCTCTATATTATTGCGAATCACTTGATGCGGACTGGGCGTTTTAGTGGCGGAGTTGTTGGCACCTTGATGAGTAATTTCGGTTTAGAGCTAGCGTTCTCTGAAACTGGAATTGGCTTTAGTCGTGCTGCTGTTGGTGATCGCTATGTTAATGAAAAGTTAGAGCAACACGGTTGGTTGTTAGGTGGTGAGCCATCGGGTCATATTGTGTGTAAGTCTATTACGACAACAGGCGATGGTATTATTGCCGCGCTTCAAGTGCTTAGGGCTATGATCGAAGAAGATAAAGATTTAGATGAGCTTCTTGTTGGTTTGGTTAAGTTTCCTCAGAAATTAAAAAACATTCGTGTGGCAAAGCGTTTTGTACCAAATGAAGAGCCTGAATTGCAGAAAGCGATTGCGGTTGCTAATGAACGTTTGAATGGTTTAGGGCGTGTTCTGCTAAGGGCCTCCGGAACCGAGCCTTTGATTCGAGTTATGGTTGAAGGTAGAGACAATGAGACGGTTGATGAGCTTGTTGATTATTTGGTCGAAGAGGTTAAGTCGGTTGTTTCCAAAAAAATGAGCGCATAAAGCGAATTTTATGTGCTGAATAATAATAAATACTTGAAACCAAAGAGGGCTTTTCATAGAATGGGCGCCTCGAATTTAGGGGTTAGGATATGATTCGTCAAAAGATTGTGGCTGGTAACTGGAAAATGAATGGCTCTAGAGAGTCTATTGTTTCACTAATTGGCGGCTTGCTTAAGATGGATGGTTCTAGCTCTGAAGTGGTTGTTGCTCCTTCTTTTCCTTATTTGTCTCAGGTTAACGATTTAATAGACGGCAGTGGTGTTATGTTGGCTGCCCAAAATGTTAGCCATGAGTTAAAAGGTGCCTACACAGGAGAGGTGTCTGCTTCTATGTTGGGTGATTTTGGGGTCAAGTATGTATTACTTGGTCACTCGGAGCGACGTTCACTTTATAGCGAAACAGACGATATTGTCGCTTCTAAAGTGAAAGCAGTGTTGGGTTTTGGTCTGGTGCCAATGTTGTGTATTGGTGAAACATTGGCCGAGCGCGAATCCGGTAAAACACTTGATGTTTGTGAGCGTCAGATTCAAGCTGTTATTGATGTGGTTGGTATTGCTGCCTTTGAGCGGATGACAATTGCATATGAGCCAGTTTGGGCAATAGGTACTGGCTTGTCAGCGAGTGCTGAACAGGCGCAAGAAGTACATCAATCAATTAGAGCCTTTTTGGCTAAATCATCAGAGTCTGTCTCTCAAAAAGTTCAGATTTTGTATGGTGGAAGTGTTAAGGCATCAACCAGCTCGGCTTTATTTAAAATGCCTGACGTGGATGGTGCTCTTGTTGGTGGTGCATCTCTTGATGCAAAAGAATTTATAGCGATAGTAAAGGCAGCGGGTTAATTGATGGAAGCACTTATTTTAGTTTTGCATGTACTGGCGGCGGTAGCCATTATCGCGTTGGTTTTGTTACAGCAAGGTAAAGGTGCAGACGCTGGTGCCTCTTTTGGTGGTGGCGGTGCGTCCCAGACAGTATTTGGGAGTCAAGGTGGTAGTAGTTTTTTTGGGAAGATGACTGCTTTTTTTGCATTGGTTTTCTTTTTGACAAGCTTTGGCTTGGCTTTTTATGCCAGCCAGCAAGCGAAAAGTGTTTCTGGTGCGCTTGATTATGTTCCTTCGGCTCCTCAAGTTGAAGAAACGGTAGGGTTGCCCGAGTTAGGTGGCAGCAGTAAAAAAGCAACATCGGATATACCAGTAACTGAATAGCCTTTGGCTTTGGTGTATTTGGATAAGCGTTTTGTTGTTTGATAAAAGTGTTTTGCGGATGTGGCGGAATTGGTAGACGCGCCACCTTGAGGGGGTGGTGAGCTTTGCTCGTGGGGGTTCGAGTCCCCCCATCCGCACCAATCTTGAATTGATATTGTATTTTGTGTATGATGTCGAGATATTGATGTAGGGCAATCTGGTTTGTCGAGTTTTAAGCTTCTGTATAGAAACTTTTCTCATGGTTTTCCTTTTTAGGTATCCGCACCAGTTTGTTCTTAGTGTTAAGTGTCAGGATTGACGACCTTCTTTATCGAAGGATTCTCTCTCAATTTTTATTGAGTTGAGTGCTGAGAACCCCTATATGGGGTTTTTTGTTATCTACACTGTTACTGTTTATAAACGGAAATGGGCCTTGAGCCCGTTTTTTATTTCTGGGTTCTACAAAATTGGTTTTCGGAGAAAACGATTGTCAGCAAAATATACGATTTTAGAAGAACTAATTCGACCGGTCGTTGAAGGTTTAGGGTTTGAGTTTTGGGGTATGGAATACTTGTCTTTAGGTAAAGATTCTGTGCTTCGTATTTTTATTGAAACAGATGCTGAAAAAGGAATTGACGTAGAAGATTGCGCCCGAGTCAGTCGTCAAGTTAGTTCTATTCTAGATGTTGAGGACCCAATTACTGGGGAATACAACCTAGAAGTGTCATCACCAGGTTTAGATCGGCCTTTATTTAGTTTGGCTCAGTATCAAGCATATATCGGTTCTATTGTCGCTTTGCGTTTACGTGTGCCTTTTGATGGTCGCCGTAAATTTAAAGGGCAACTAATGGGGATCGAAAGCGAAGATATTGTTATTCGTGTAGATCAAGAAGAATACTTGTTGCCGATTGACTTAGTCGATAAGGCAAATGTTGTTCCACAATTTTAAATATTAACCTTGAAGAGAGGCTAAAAGGATGAGCAAAGAAATTCTTTTGGTAGTCGAAGCCGTTTCCAACGAGAAAGATGTTCCGAAACAAGTTATTTTCGAAGCCGTTGAAATTGCTTTAGCTAGTGCTGCCAAACGCCGTTTTGAAGAAGATGCATTAATTCGCGTCTCTATTGATCAGCGTACAGGCGACTATAAAACTTACCGTCAGTGGAATATTGTCGCAGACGAAGATTACTCCACTCCAGCTTCAGAATTAACGATAGACGATTCTGAAGAGCAAAACCTCGGCATTGATATTGGCGGGATTTACGAAGAAGAAGTGGAATCTGAAATATTTGGCCGTATTGCTGCGCAAACAGCAAAACAAGTTATCGTGCAAAAAGTACGTGAAGCTGAACGTGCTAAAATGGTGGCTTTGTATACCGAGAAAGTGGGCAAACTTGTTCACGGTCAAGTGAAGAAAGTGACCCGTGATAGCCTAATTGTTGATCTTGGTGAAAACGCAGAAGCATCCTTGCCTAAAGATCAATTAATTGGGCGTGAAAGTTTCCGAATGAATGATCGAATTCGTGCTTTGTTGCTTGAAATTCGTGAAGACAGTCGCGGCGCGCAATTGATTCTTTCGCGTAATTCACCCGCGTTTATGATTGAGTTATTCCGCCTTGAAGTGCCGGAAATTGCTGAAGAGATCATTGAAATTCGCAGTGCATCACGAGATCCAGGTCTTCGTGCAAAAATTGCAGTCAAGACAAATGACCGTCGTATTGACCCGATTGGTGCTTGTGTTGGTATGCGTGGTGCTCGAGTTCAAGCGGTTTCTAATGAGATGAATGGCGAGCGCGTTGATATTGTGCTTTGGGATGATAATCCAGCTCAATTGGTTATTAATGCCATGTCACCTGCGGAAGTGGATTCTATCGTCATAGACGAAGATGCGCATTCTATGGATGTTGCGGTTAAGAGCGATAACCTAGCTCAAGCAATTGGCCGTAACGGCCAGAACGTCCGTTTGGCTTCTACACTTACTGGTTGGTCTTTAAATGTAATGACCAGCGAAGACGCTGAAGCTAAGCAACAAGAAGAATCACAAAAACTGATTGATATCTTTGTTACTGGATTAGACATTGATGATGATTTAGCCATTCAAATGGTTGATGAGGGCTTTTCTTCTCTTGAAGAGGTCGCTTATATCCCAATGGAAGAGATGTTAGACATTGACGGATTTGATGAGGATTTAGTAAACGAGCTGCGTTCACGAGCAAAAGAGGCCTTGTTAAATCAAGCGCTTCAAGCGGAAGAGCAATTAGACGGTGCCAAACCTGCTGCTGATTTATTAGCAATGGAAGGAATGGATAATCATCTTGCTTTGGTGCTTGCTTCTATAGGGGTAATTACTATGGAAGATTTGGCTGAACAGTCAGTTGATGAGTTGCTTGATGTTGAAGGTATGACGGAAGCGCGTGCGGCCAGTCTTATTTTGACGGCTCGTGCACCTTGGTTTGCTGAATCTGAATAAAATCTGAGTACATAAGGGGGAACTTAATGACAGTTCAAACCGTAAAGATACTATCCGAGTTGGTAAATACGCCAGTCGATAAGCTACTAACTCAGATGAAAGACGCTGGGCTTCCTCAAACGAGTGCAAGCCAAGAAGTCTCTGAAGTTGAAAAGCAAACCTTGTTGAGTTTTTTGAAACGTCAACATGGTGAAGAAGATGATGGCAGCCAGCGTATTACTCTACAACGTAAAACAACAAGTACGCTGTCTCGTGACGGCGGCAAAGCAGTAAATGTTGCTGTGAAAAAGAAGCGTACTTATGTAAAACGCGATGACGTTGATGAAGAGACTCAAAAGCAGGAAGAACTGCTTGCCAAGCGTCTTGTAGAAGAGCAGGCTGCAGAAGAAGCGCGTTTAGAAGAAGAACGTAAGCTAGAAAAAGAGAAGGCAGTCAAGGCTCAAGCTGAGGCTGAAGAAAAAGCGCGTCAAGAAGCAGTTGCAAGTACAGTCGTAGCAAAAGCTGACGCGGTAAATGATACGGAGCAGAATGTCTCCAGTACAGGAGCGGCAGAACCCGTGGAATCACCTAAGCAGCCAAAAGCAGCCAAAAAAGTGTCTCAGCCAGCGATGGAAAATAAGAAACCAGCGGCGGCGCCTAAAGGTAAAAAAGGGCCAGTTAGACATGACAACGATAAAGATAAAGAAAAGCCTCGTGGTCGTAATAACCCAGAAAACAAACGCACCTCTCGCGTTAATGTAAATGGCGAAGATGAGTTTTCTCGTCGTGGTAAGTTGGGCCGTAAAGGTAAGAAACCTTCTAAACAAGAACATGGTTTCCAAAAGCCTACTGCTAAAATGATTCACGAAGTGGCATTGCCAGAAAGTATCACTGTTGCTGATCTTGCTGAGAAAATGGCGGTGAAAGGCGCAGAAGTTATTAAGATCATGTTTAAAATGGGCGCAATGGCGACTATTAACCAAACAATTGATCGTGAAACTGCGACTCTAGTAGTCGAAGAAATGGGTCATACCGTTAAATTCATCGACGAAAATGCTGTTGAAAACGATATGATTGGCGCGATTGATTACGAAGGTGAAGCGATTAAACGTGCACCTGTAGTCACGGTTATGGGTCATGTAGACCATGGTAAAACATCGTTGCTTGATTATATCCGTACAACACGAGTTGCGGCGGGTGAATCAGGTGGTATTACACAGCATATCGGTGCGTACCATGTTGAAACGCCACATGGCATGGTGAGCTTTTTAGACACACCTGGACACGCTGCGTTTACTTCTATGCGTGCTCGTGGTGCTAAAGCGACTGATATTGTTATCCTTGTTTGTGCTGCCGACGATGGTGTAATGCCACAAACGATTGAAGCTATTCAGCATTCACGTGCTGCTGGCGTACCAATGGTTGTCGCTATCACTAAGATAGACAAAGAAGGTGCTGACCTTGATCGTGTTAAAAACGAATTAGTCGCACAAGAAGTTGTTCCGGAAGAATGGGGCGGTGATGTTCAGTTTGTTGGCGTTTCTGCGAAGTCTGGTGAAGGCATTGAAGCGCTTCTAGAAGCGGTTCTACTACAATCTGAAGTGCTTGAGTTAACCGCTGTTCCTAGCTCTCCAGGCAAAGGTGTGGTTGTTGAATCTCGCCTTGATCGTGGTCGTGGCTCCGTTGCTACTGTGTTGGTTCAGAATGGTACTTTGCGTAAAGGCGATGTTGTTCTTGCTGGTCTACAAATGGGCCGTGTTCGTGCCTTGCTAGATGAAAATGGCAACTCAATTGATGAAGCCGGACCGTCTATTCCTGTAGAAATTCTAGGTCTTGATGGCACGCCTGAAGCGGGTGAAGAATTCATCGTTGTTTCAGATGAGCGTAAAGCACGTGAAGTTGCTAATTTCCGCCAAGGAAAATACCGCGAAGTGCGTTTTGCTCGTCAGCATTCTGCTAAATTAGAGAATTTGTTCTCTGAAATGGGCAAAGATGAAGTTCGTACTTTGAACGTAGTTTTAAAAGCAGATGTTCGTGGTTCTCTGGAAGCTTTGATTAAGTCATTGACTGACATGAATACAGACGAAGTGAAAGTAAATGTTGTGTCTAGCGGCGTAGGTGGTATCACTGAAACCGACGCTACATTAGCACTTGCTTCTGATGCCGTTATCTTTGGTTTTAATGTTCGTGCTGATAACTCTGCTAAGCAGTTTATCGAACGTGAGAGCATTGATCTTCGCTACTACAGCATTATCTATAACATCATTGATGATGTTAAGTCTGCGTTGTCAGGTATGTTGTCTCCAGACCTACGTGAAGATATTAAAGGTACTGCCGAAGTTCGTGATGTATTCCGTTCGCCTAAGTTTGGTTTGATTGCCGGCTGTATGGTTGTCGAAGGTACTGTATTCCGTAATAAGCAGATTCGTGTTCTACGTGACGATGTGGTTATTTATGAAGGTGAACTTGAGTCTCTTCGTCGCTTTAAAGACGTAGTGAATGAAGTTAGCCGCGGTATGGAATGTGGTATCGGTGTGAAAAACTACAACGATGTCAAAGTAGGCGATAAGATCGAGGTTTTTGAAACCGTCGAAGTTGCGCGTACGCTTTAATAGGAAAAATCATGGCAGGCGAATTTAGTCGTACTAGTCGGATTGGTGACCAGCTCCAAAAGGAGCTGGCGTCCTTGATCCAGTTTGAAGTAAAGGATCCCCGCTTGGGATTGGTTACTGTCAACGAAGTGCGTGTTGCAAAAGATTTAGGTTATGCGGACATTTATTACACCGTGCTCGGTAAAGATGATCAGCCAGAAGTTTTGGCGGAAAATCAGGCTGCACTAGACAGTGCAAAAGGTTTTTTGCGTCGTCGTTTGGCTAAAGAAGTAAAACTTCGTGTTATGCCGCATTTACGTTTTCATTATGACCAGAGTGTGGTCAATGGTTCGCGAATGTCTGCTCTTATCGACGAAGCAATTCGTGATGATGAGACAAAAACCGGTAACGAAGACGAGTAATGAGTTCGTATGTCTAAGACAAAATGGCGTTCAGTAGACGGTATTGTTCTACTGAATAAGCCCATCGGTTTAAGCTCGAACCAAGCGTTACAGCGTGTTCGCCGCCTTTATCGGGCCGCGAAAGCGGGACACACTGGAGCGCTTGACCCTTTAGCAACCGGTATGTTGCCATTGTGTTTGGGTGAAGCGACCAAGTTTTCACAATTCCTATTGGATGCAGATAAACGTTATGTGACCTGTATTCAGTTAGGAAAAAGAACCACTACGGGAGACCGTGAGGGTGAGATACTGACTGATGAAGAGATTCCAGCACTAACTGATGAACAGCTTGAGCTAGTATTGGATTGTTTTCGAGGTGAGATTGAACAGATACCACCTATGTATTCTGCACTGAAGCACGAAGGTAAGCCTTTGTATGAATATGCCCGCCAAGGCATTGTTATAGAGAGAAAACGCCGTCGTGTTACTATTGCTGATCTGACTCTCTTGTCTAGAACGGAAGACACGCTGACGTTAGATATTCAATGTACCAAGGGCACTTATATTCGAACTATTGGTGAAGATATAGGGGAGGCGCTTGGTTGTGGTGCTCATTTGCATTCATTGTACAGAGTGTCTACGGCAGGATATTCGCCAGACCGTATGTTGACACTGGAAGAGTTCGAACGCATTGCTGAGCAAGGTGAAGCTGAGTTAGATACCTATTTAATGACAATGGATACTGCTGTTGAGCATTTGAATAGAGTCGAATTGCTTGCTGAAGACACAAGAGAAATGCTATTCGGTAGAAGTGTCTCTAATCTAACTTCATTTACGGATGGCAGTTTGGTTAGGTTATACGATCAAAACACCCAGCGGTTTTTGGGCTTAGGCGTGTTGAAAGATACGATTATTAGGCCGCATAGACTCGTAAATACCAGTGAGTTGGCTAACGTTTAGTGTTAGACTGGCTTGCATAGGATAACTGAAAATATGCTCGGCTATCCTTTACTTTTAAATAGCATATTAATTTGGAGAAAAAGATTATGGCATTAACTGCAGAATCAAAAGCAGCGTTGGTTAAAGAGTTTCAAGTAGCGGAAGGCGACACTGGTTCTCCTGAAGTTCAAGTAGCATTGTTGACTAAGAACATCGAAGGTCTACAAGGTCACTTTAAAGCTCATATCCATGACCACCATTCTCGCCGCGGTCTAATCCGCATGGTAAACCAACGTCGTAAATTGTTGGATTACCTTAAGCGTAAAGATGCAGCTCGTTACACTGGTTTGATCAAAAAACTAGGTCTGCGTCGCTAAGACTGAGGAAGGGCCATAAATTATTATGGCCCTTTTTTTATTGGTCTCCCAAGGGATAGCCTGTACTTCATATGTGCTTTTCTCGTAGAGAGTTAAGAGATAAAAGAGTTCATATGAGTACTGGCTTAAAAAGATGCTCTTTGGGAGAAAGTGATTTTTTTAATGAAAAGGAATACGTGTGAGTATTACAACTAAAACTTTCCAGTTTGGTAACGACACCGTTACTATCGAAACCGGCCGTATCGCTCGTCAAGCGACAGGTGCTGTATTATGTACTATTGGTGATGCACAAGTACTTGCCACTGTAGTAGGCTCTAAAACAGCAAGAGCTGGCCAAGACTTTTTCCCTCTTTCTGTTCATTACCAAGAGCGTGCATACGCTGTCGGTAAAATCCCAGGTGGTTTCTTAAAGCGTGAAGGTCGTCCTTCTGAAAAAGAAACACTGACTTCTCGTTTAATCGACCGTCCAATTCGCCCATTGTTTCCTAAAGGGTACATGAACGAAGTTCAGGTTGTTTGTACTGTTATGTCGACTAACACTAACTTAGACGCTGATATTGCGGCTATGTTGGCAACGTCTGCCGCATTGACTATTTCTGGTATCCCTTTCAATGGACCAATCGGTGCAGCACGAGTTGGCTTCAATGATGAGTCTGGTTACATACTTAACCCTAGTTATTCTGACTTAGATGGTTCTTTGTTGGATATGGTTGTGGCAGGCACAAAAGACGCTGTACTAATGGTTGAGTCTGAAGCTCAAGAGCTAACGGAAGACGAAATGTTGGGTGCGGTTCTTTACGCGCACAAAGAAATGCAAGTCGCTATCTCTGCGATTACTGAATTTGCAGCAGAAGCTGGTAAGCCTCGTTGGGAATGGGAAGCAGAAACAGTAAATGCTTCATTGACCGACGCATTGGCAACAGGTTATGCCGATCAAGTCGCAGAAGCTTATGGCATCAGCGAAAAAATGGCGCGCTACGCTAAATTAGGCGAAGTACGTAATGCTGCTATCGCCGCTTTGGTTACTGAAGGTGGTGAGTTTACTGAAGCCGACGTTACGGGCGCTTTCTCTAAACTTGAGAAACGTACTGTTCGTCGTCGTGTTATCGATGGTCAATCGCGTATTGATGGTCGTGATAATAAAACAGTTCGTCCAATCAGTGTTGAAGTGGGAATGCTTAGCAAAACTCATGGTTCTGCTTTGTTTACTCGTGGTGAAACACAAGCAATTGCGACTTGTACTCTAGGCACAAGCCGTGATGCGCAAATGACTGATGGCTTGACTGGCGAAAGTAAAGACAGCTTCATGCTGCATTACAACTTTCCTCCTTACTCTGTTGGTGAGTGTGGTCGCATGGGCGGTGTTGGTCGTCGTGAGATTGGTCACGGTCGTTTAGCTCGTCGTGGTGTTCAAGCTGTATTGCCAAGCGAAGACGAATTCCCATACACAATTCGTATCGTTTCTGAGATCACTGAATCAAACGGTTCAAGCTCTATGGCGTCTGTTTGTGGCGCGTCGTTGGCGATGATGGATGCAGGTGTTCCTCTTAAAGCCCCAGTTGCTGGTATCGCAATGGGTCTTATTAAAGAAGACGATGGTTTTGCTGTATTGACTGACATCTTGGGTGACGAAGATCACCTAGGTGATATGGACTTTAAAGTTGCTGGTACAGAAGAAGGTATTACAGCACTTCAAATGGACATTAAAATTGAAGGCATCAATGAAGAAATCATGGATATCGCTCTAACCCAAGCAATGGAAGCGCGTAAGCACATCCTGCGTGAAATGGCTGTTGTCATTGGTTATGCTCGTCCAGAAGTTTCTCCAAATGCGCCATCTATGGCGACGATCAAAATTGATCCTGAGAAAATTCGTGACGTTATCGGTAAGGGTGGTGCGATGATTCGTTCTATTACCGAACAAACGGGTGCGTCAATCGACCTTGATGATGATGGTACAGTACGCATTTATGCGGCTGATAAGTCGTCTTCTGATGCGGCTTTGTTGAAAATCCATGAAATCACAGCGGAAGCTGAAGTTGATAAACTTTACAAAGGTAAAGTAGTTCGTCTTGCTGAATTCGGTGCTTTCGTAAATATCTTACCTGGTAAAGATGGTTTGGTTCACATCTCTCAGATCGCTGAAGAGCGTATCCGTGCGGTGACAGACTTCCTTTCTGAAGGTCAAGAAGTTATCGTTAAAGTTCTAGATGTTGATGCGCGTGGCCGTATTAAATTGTCTATGAAAGACGTAACGGAAGAAGAGAAAGCCGCTTACACTGAGTAATAACTTAGTTGAAAGATAGGTTTAAAAAGGGTGCTATTTGTAGCACCCTTTTTTTGTGTTTAATGGAATAAATCAATTAAGATAGAATGGTCTAATATTAATTAACCCCAATGAATCGATCGGCCTTAATGGCGGACTTACTTATTAATGAAGGGAAGTACGATGAAATTGAAACTTGCAGTTGTCTTGGTTGCCAGTGTTGCTTTAGTGGCGTGTAGTAAAGATGTTGTAAACACCCCAGCGGTCGCCGTTCCAGACTGTGTGTTCGCAGATGGTTCAAATCAAGCGGCACCTGATTGGGTTTGTGGTGCGCCACTAGAGGGTGTGGCTTTGTCTGCTGTTGGTTACAGTGAAAAATCGGCTGCAGGGCCTAATTATATGAAACAAATGGCCGCGACAGCTGCTCGAGTAGAGTTGGCTCAAGTACTGAGTGTTGACTTGCAAAATATGGTTAAGCAGTACGTTGAGACCACAGGCGCTGGCGATGCAGAAACAGTCGATCGCGTGAACAGTGTTGTAACCAAACAAGTGACTGAGCAAAAATTGATTGGTTCTCAGGTGGTTCGTCAAATGCCAACGCCGTCTGGTGGTCTGGTTGTATTGGTGGGTTTAGACCCAGCACAAGCGGAAGGTATTGCAGAAAGTATTTTGCGTACTTCTATGAGAAATGAAGCGGCTTTGTTTCAAAAACTAGAATCTGAAAAGAGTTTCGATGAGCTAGCGTCAGAAATTGCGAAACGCCACGCTAACTAACCTATAAGTGATGAGTAACGCTAATATTGTTGCTCATCACTTACTGTTTTTCATAAGGTTAATTACTGGGTATTTTCGTCATTAAAGATAGGGGTTGGCTTCTTATTTTCATCGACGGCGACAAAGTTAAAATGTCCTGTTATAGCTTTTGTGCGTTTATCACTGTCTAGTTGTTCGAGAAAAATAGACACTTCTACCTTTAGGGATGTTCGCCCAACGTGAACAACACGGGCAATTAATTCTATCAAGATTCCAGAAGGGATAGGTTGTTTGAAATCGATCTGCTCTGTCGAAATGGTCACCATCGTTTTTCTAGAAAAACGCGTTGCTGCAATATAAGCCACTTCGTCCATCCATTGCAGGGCGATGCCTCCAAATAATGTGTCATAGTGATTTGTTGTGGCTGGAAACACCATTTTAGCGACACGTGTTTCTGATATTTCTTCACGTTTTTGAATGAGTAGCTTGTTCATGTTAGTAAAACCCTTTCTTACTATGATTCTGTTGAGCAGCATTATACTCGTTGCCTTTAGTGGTTGTGATACTCGTTTTAAACCGGAGACTGTTTTATCGGGGTATGTAACAGATTTAAATCGTTCTCAGTCCCTCTCTATTCCTTCACCAGCAATTGTAATGCCAATTAGCTTGCCTGCATTACGAGATCGTCAGAAAGTGTTATCCACATTTGACATTGGGTTGTTAGATTTTTTATCTCTGCAGTATTGTGATGTTGGTATGGTAGCGGGTAAAAAAAACAGTATTCTTGGTAAGGTTATGCCTGATAGTCAGCGGTTCTTGTATGAACTGGATATTATCCGAGCTATTGAATCATGTGATATTACGGATGTGAACTTGGCGAAAGAGTTGGGTCGAATGGCCCAACAAAAGCGTCTTGAGTTGCCGGTGGCTTTTGGAAACGCGCTTTTTAATGGCGCGGAGGGGAAAGCATTTTTTAGTTTGTCGAATGGTTTTCTCCCTCTGGACTATTCCTCCGCCGACCAGCAGGCGTTATTGGGCGCGTTGCACCGTTTGGTTGATATAGGAAAAGGTCTCAGTGATTTACCGAAGGTTGATACAGCGGTATTCGAAGGTGATTTGAAAACATTAATGGGCAGTGAATATGCTGGAAGACTGCTGTACACATTAGCCCAAATAACACGTTATTTAAGGTCAGTATCGAATGAGGTGGGTGGATTGGGTAGTGCTTCATGCGGACCTTCTATGACATATATTAAGCATCAATTTGAAGTGCATTACGTCAATATCATTCAGCCTTACATGGGCAGAATAAATCACAGTGCGTATCAAGTTTTGCCTCTTCTTAATCAATTGGCCGAGTTGAGTGCTCCGCTGAGTTTTGAAATGTCGGTCTTTTTAAATCAACTTTCATTGACTAAGTCAGGCAGTGAGTGGCTACGGTATCAGCAATCTTCTCAATCACATGCTAAAAACTGGAGTCGTTTGTTTGATTTGTGTGCTATTTCACTTAAAGGATAAATTTAGATTCGTATATTGATTTGTTGCTCTAAACTTTCAACCGCATCGTATTGGTAAGCGGGACCTTCTGCTAATGGCTCGAAGCTTAGTGCCTTTAATAAGGCGATATTCGCAATGGGGTTTTCTTCAATACTGTGGGAAAAATACATTGGACGAGTAATGGCATGCGGTTGATGAAAACTCAATGTGTCAGGTGTATTTATTAATGGTGGACCTGGCTGATTAAACAAACTCATTAATAAGGCGAATTGAGCATTGCCAGAAACCGGTTTGCCCGCTTTACTACTTTGGGTTACCTGTGTTTCAACAATTTCTCTGATATTCATCTAGATGCCTATTAAATTATCTACGATAACGCTATCGGCACAGAGCGATTTTTCTTAAAGAAAACAGTGAATTAATTAGAAAAACTGCACAAGTGATATACGGGCGTTATTGCCATTTGCTCAATACGGGCGAAATAGAATTTTATTGCGGTTGTTAAATGTTATTTTTTGTATGTAGGTTCATCAAAATTTGTTCAATGTGTGGCTCAAACTGTATAAGCATCGTACTATAAAGCATTATAGATCAACTGTATTTTTAGGATCTGTTGCTTTAATTAAGACAAGTGAGCCGTTTTATATCAGTACGGTGAGGCATAGTGAATGCATGATATCAATGAACTGATCGACAATGTTAGACGCAATGAAGAGATCGCGCGCAAGTTTTTTGAAATTGAGCGTTGTATTCTTTCGATTGGTCGTTGTGATCAGTTCGTTTCCACGTTAACCAAGGAAGTGCAAAAACAATTTAGAGTACCCTATGTTTGGGTGAACCTGATTAATGAAGCGCCTTTGTCTCATCTGATAGAAAGCTTGGAAAAAATGCCCGATCTACGTGATCGAGTCTTGTTTACAAGGCGTCGCTCCATGATTGATATTATTAAATCCAGTAATAAAACGATCTTGGTTAATACAAACTTAAGTCGTTGTTGGGAGATTATTCCTGCTGCATATCGCGATATTATTTCTTCCGTCGCAATTTCACCGTTGACTATTGATGGTGAGTTGGTCGGATTATTTTGTCAGGCAGATTCGGACAGTACTCGCTACGACGCCACAACAAAAGATACCTTTCTACTTGATCAGTTAGCTATTAAAATTTCGATCTGTCTGAGTAATGTGACGGCCAGAGAAAAACTCGAATACCTAGCAACGCGTGATCCCTTGACTGGCTTGTTAAACCGTCGACAGTTAGAACTCATGTTGGATCGTGAATTTGCAAGATCTAAGATGAAAGAGCGTGACTTAACGGTTGTATTTATTGATTGCGATGCCTTTAAATCCATTAATGATACATTGGGTCATAATTGTGGTGATGAAGTTTTAGAGTATATTGCTAAGCGGTTGTTAAAGTACGTTCACAAGCAGGGGTTGGCTTTTCGTTTTGCAGGTGACGAATTTGTCTTTGTGATGCCTGGTAAGACTTATGAACAAGCTTTGTTAGTGGCAGAATCAATTCAAGAATATCTACAATCTAATCCTTTAAGGTATAAATCTAATCTTGTACCTATTACTATTAGTTATGGTGGTGCAAGTGTTATGTCTGATGCGCCCGTTAACTACAAGCATCTGCTGAAAGTGGCAGATGAGCGTCTCTATGATTATAAAAACAACCGTAAAAGATTGGTGCCGACGAAAGTCTTTAAGTTTTTAAATAGGCTTAGATAGTTTTTGTAATTTTATTACATTATTACGCTTTCCTATCAATTTTTCGGTATTTTTCACCTCATTTTTGTTGTAAAATTTCAAAAAAATCAAATAGGGTTCGTTTATGTCCCATGCTTTAATCGCTGATCTTGGTGGAACCAATGCGCGTTTTGCTTTAGTTCCTATCGGTCAATATGAGCCTCAAGAAGTAAGAGTGTTTCCTTGTGATAATTACGAGAGCTTTTTTGATGCTGCCGCTGATTATATTGAGCACTGTAGTGTTGATATGGATAAAATCGAAGCGATTGTGTTGGCGATTGCGGGCCCTGTAAATCAACCAGTAATCCGCTTTTCAAATAACCCATGGCACTTTACCCGTGCAGAAGTACAATCCTATTTTGGCGCTGATAAAGCCGTTGCGTTATTGAATGATTTTGATGCCGTTGGGCATTGTTTGGAAATTCTTACCCCGCAAGATATGGTTGTTATTGGCGAAAGCTCGGTAGTTGATCCTAAAGGCGCTTGCTGGGTGGTTGGTGCCGGAACTGGGTTGGGTATTTCTTGTGTGGTCCCCCAAGATAACGGCCCTAATATGGTTTTGCCTGGAGAGGGCGGTCATGTCGATTTGTCGGCTTGTAACGAAATCGAAGATGATATTTTGAAATTTCTACGTACTCGTCATAAACGCGTATCTGCGGAGCGTGTTTTATCTGGAATGGGGCTGGAAAATATATACGAAGCTTTGGCTTTGCGTGAAGGAATTAAGAGACGATTAACCGCACCTGAAATCGGTGAAGCACTAAAATCCGGCAAAGACCCTATTGCTGAAGCTGCTTTAGAGCAGTTTTTTGTATTTTTAGGTCGAGTTATTGGAGATCTTGTTTTGTCGATTGAGTCTCGCGGTGGTGTTTATATTGCGGGTGGTATTGTCCCTCGTTATTTGAATGAAATCCTTAAAAGTGGTTTTCGTGATGCGATGCAGGACAAAGGTCGTATGAGAGCGTTAGTTTCACCTATTCCGACTTTTGTTGTGATATCTGAATACCCAGGTCTGATGGGTTGTGCCTGTTACGCGTCCTATCTTGTGTCGAAAGCCTAGATTAGTTGGAGAATAAAGAATGAAGGCCAGTTTAAAAGCCTGTGATGTTGTAATTTTTGGTGGCGGTGGCGATCTTGCTATGCGTAAGTTGCTCCCTGCTTTGTTCCATTTAGATATGGATGGTTTGCTTGCTCCAACGACCCGTATCATCGGTGCTTCAAGACGGGAAGTGAGCACTGAAGAGTATCAATCAAAGATTCGAGCTGCGCTTGATGAGTTTGTACCTTCTAGCATCGGTGATGAAAAAACATGGCCGCGCTTTAAAGAGCGTTTAAGTTATATTTCAGTAGATGCTCAGCAAGAGTCTGATTTCTCTCGATTGAATGATCACAGTGTTGGTAGTGATAATCGAGATGTTGTTTTTTATCTTGCAACATCACCTGATTTATTCGGTTCTATTTGCACGTCATTAGCGGCCCATGGTTTGAATGCGGATCGCATGCGAGTGGTTCTTGAGAAACCACTTGGTCGAGATCTAATTTCCTCTCGCGCGATTAATGATGAGGTAATGAAAAACTTTAATGAGCAACAAGCGTTCCGTATAGACCATTACTTAGGTAAAGAAACTGTACAAAACTTGCTGGCGATCCGTTTTGGTAACACGCTTTTTGAGCCTTTATGGGACAGCGCGCACATTGATAACGTGCAAATTACCGTGTCTGAAACGGTTGGAGTTGAAGGTCGTTGGGGCTATTACGACAATGCTGGTGCGATGCGGGATATGGTGCAAAACCATTTGATTCAACTTTTATGTTTGGTGGCAATGGAGCCGCCGGGTCGAATGGATGCTGATTCAGTTCGTGATGAAAAAATTAAAGTGCTAAAAGCCTTGCGTCCTATTACAGGCGCTAATGCTTATAATAAGACCGTGCGTGGTCAGTATGCGAAAGGCATGATTAAGGGTAAAGACGTAAAAGGTTATTTTGATGAAGAGGGTAGTAACCCGAACTCAAGAACCGAAACGTTTGTTGCATTACGTGCTGATATTGATAACTGGCGTTGGGCTGGCGTGCCGTTTTACTTAAGAACAGGTAAGCGTTTAGGTCAGCGTTATTCTGAGATTGTTATTCAGTACAAGGCTGTACCACACAGTATTTTTAATGATGAAAGTAATCGTCAGTTACAGCGAAATCAGCTCATTATTCGTCTTCAGCCGGAAGAAAAAATTTCTTTAACAGTGATGAATAAAGTGCCTGGTGTGAGCGAAGGGATGAATCTTCAGCCTGTTGATTTGAACTTAAGTTTGACGGAAGCGTTTATGGATAAGCGTAGTCCAGAAGCTTATGAGCGATTACTGTTGGATGTGATGCGCAACGATGCCACTTTGTTCATGCGTTATGATGAGGTGGAGGCAGCTTGGAAGTGGGTAGACGGTATTATGTCTGCTTGGAGTCAAACCAGTGAGCGACCTAAAGAATACGCTTCTGGTTCTTGGGGGCCTGCCGCATCGATGGCGTTACCGATTAAAGACGGCCGTAATTGGCATGATTATTAGGTCTTAAAATAAGGAAAATACGATGACAACTTCTTATACTGCAGAACAAGTAATGACGGCGACACCAGTTGTCCCTGTTATTGTTGTGGATGATGTGGCACAGGCCGTGGCATTGGGTAAAGCGCTTGTTGCAGGTGGCGTGCCTGTATTGGAGGTGACATTACGTACGCCGGCTGCTCTAGAGGCAATTACAGCGCTTCGTAAAGAAGTGCCTGATGCTATTGTGGGTGCCGGTACAGTTTGCTCTCGTGCGCAATATATTCAAGCTATTGAAGCGGGTTCACAGTTTATTATTAGTCCGGGAATGACCGCCGATTTACTGGCTGTCGGTAAAGAATACGATGTACCTTATTTGCCAGCGGTCGCGACTATCTCAGATGTATTATTAGGGATGGAATACGGTTACGACCACTTTAAATTCTTCCCTGCTGAAGTGAATGGCGGTATTAAGGCATTAAAAGCATTTGGTGGCCCATTGCCTCAGATTAAATTTTGCCCAACGGGTGGTATTGGCGCGAACAACTTCCGCGAATACTTGGCGCTTCCAAATGTGCTTTGTGTTGGCGGTTCTTGGATCGTTCCGACAGACCTTGTTAAAGCGGGTAAATGGGACGAAATTACTGAATTGGCAAAATCTGTCGCACAGTAATCCTATCTTAGGTCGAAGCAGTATTATTAAAAAGGGAAAGGCGTTGGCCTTTCCCTTTTTTTTGTTTTTTATTTGCCTCAGTTCCTGCTTATAAGTTTTCTTCGGCAAACTCGGCGAGTCTGCTGCGTTCTATGCCATTCACATGCATGATACTGGCGTATTTAAAAGATTTGGATTTCTCTACTAAATAAGTGAGACCTGAGGTGAGAGGGGTTATGTATTTGTTGTCAATTTGAGCCAAATTTCCTAGTACTATAATTTTTGAGTTGCTACCAACCCGAGTTACGATTGATTTTAGCTGGAACTGTGTTAAACCTTGAGCTTCATCTATGATTATTAGAGCGTTGTTAAAGGAGCGTCCTCGCATAAAATTCAACGATTTAAACTGTATATTGGCTTTTTGTTTTACGTAATCAATACTGCTGAACGAGTGTTCATCCGCGCCGTGTAGAATCTCTAAGTTGTCGTCAAAGGCGGCCAACCAAGGCGCCATTTTTTCTTCCTCGGTTCCGGGTAAGAAGCCAATGTCTTCTGCCATTGGCGGTGTTGAACGGGCCACAATGATTTTATTGAAACGCTTCTCTTCCATTGTTACTTGAAGGCCATACGCTAGAGCTAGTAGGGTTTTACCTGAGCCTGCAGGCCCCGTCATGACCATAAGGTCTGAGTTCTCATGGCGTAATAGGTAAAACGCCATGGCTTGCTCTAAATTGCGAGGAAGGATGCCCCAGAAATTTTGATTCATCAGGTGTTGTTTGTTGACGTCGAGTAAATAAACAAACTCTTGATCGATGTTGACCACAAAACCAATAAAATCTTCATCATCAATGACAAACATGTTGAGATGTATTTTTGATAAATGGCTTTTGTTAACGACATGAACGGTATGTCGGCCGTGAGCTTCCGTTTTTACGCTGTCTAGGGTCGACCAAAAGCTGCCCGTAAACTGAATATAGCCTTTACTCATCAAATCTAGATCATCAAGCACTCTGTCTTTTCGGTAGTCTTCTACGCGCTCAAGTCCTGACCCCTTTGCTTTAATTCGCATATTAATGTCTTTTGTCACAAGGCAGACAGAAGATCGTGGGTGAGTGGCTTGTAAGCTTAGGCCGACATTGATGATGCGGTTGTCATTGGCGTGATCGTGGTTGCCATTTAAAAATGGGATATTGTCAGTGAGGACGATTTGTTGATCTGGAAAAATGGCCAAAGAGCCTTCGCTGCGTTGGTGCTGATTTTTGTCTACATCATTGCTGACGATACGGATAGGCACTCCGGCCTGAAGTTCGCGAGGAGAGGCATCACCGACGATTTTATCAATGGTGTTAATGGCGACACGTGCTTCACGGCTAACGTCCTTGTCTCGTCTATCTTTAATGACATCGAGCTCTTCAAGAACGGTCATCGGTATGACGACTTTATGCTCAGCAAACGCGTAGATAGCCAAAGGGTCGTGCAATAGTACATTAGTGTCCAGAACGTAGATTTTTTCCATAGATGTTACTCCTGTAGTGAACATGACTTTTTTTTTGAAGAGCGAATAAACGAACTAAACAAAGGGAGTTTTTTTTGTTTGTGAGGGTTGAGTACCTAATGCAGTAATAAGTGAGCCAGCTGGAAATTATTCCCGCTTGAGGTGGGTGGGGGGGGGATGTGTTTTGATGGTGATTATGGTTTTTTAGCAAGCTAAGCCTCACTGTCTTTATCCATACTCTAATTACAGTGTATGACAGTTTTGTTGCTACTGCTGTTTTAAGATGGTTTTTTTCAAAAGGGTAGGTATAAAAAAACCGCTGTTTTTGACAGCGGTTTTTTTGAATAAAATTTTATTTATTCGTCTAGGAAGCTTCGTAGGTGTTCTGAGCGACTAGGATGGCGTAGCTTGCGCAATGCTTTAGCTTCTATTTGACGAATACGTTCACGAGTAACGTCAAATTGTTTACCAACCTCTTCAAGAGTGTGGTCGGTATTCATGTCAATACCAAAGCGCATACGCAGTACTTTTGCTTCGCGAGCGGTTAGACCTGCAAGCACTGTTGTCGTAGATTCACGTAAGCCTTCAATCGTTGCTATATCGATAGGTGATTCAGCGCCATCGTCTTCAATGAAGTCACCTAGGTGTGAATCTTCATCGTCACCGATAGGTGTTTCCATCGAGATAGGTTCTTTCGCAATCTTCAATACTTTGCGGATCTTGTCTTCAGGCATGTCCATTCGGGCAGCCAATTCTTCAGGTGTCGCTTCACGACCCATTTCCTGAAGCATCTGACGAGAGATACGGTTTAGCTTGTTTATTGTTTCAATCATGTGCACCGGTATACGAATAGTGCGAGCTTGGTCAGCGATTGAGCGTGTGATTGCTTGACGAATCCACCAAGTGGCATACGTTGAGAACTTATAACCACGACGATATTCGAACTTATCGACTGCCTTCATTAAACCAATGTTGCCTTCTTGTATAAGGTCCAAGAATTGTAGGCCGCGATTGGTGTATTTTTTCGCAATCGAAATTACCAAACGTAAGTTGGCTTCAACCATTTCTTTCTTCGCACGACGAGATCGAGTTTCCCCGATAGAAATGCGGCGGTTGATTTCTTTTAATTCGGCAATTGTTAGGCCAGTGTCTTTTGAAACGGCACGAAGTTTACGCTGGCTGCGCATAAACTCAGGTGAGTTTTCTTCAAGCGCTGCCGCGTAATCCGCACCAGAAGCAATTTGTTCTTTTAGCCAATCAGGATTGGTCTCATTGCTTGGGAAGCGCTTCAAAAACTCCGTTCTTGGCATACCTGATTTGCGTACACAAACTTGCATGATAAGGCGTTCTTGATCGCGAACTTTTTCCATGCGAGAGCGAACACGGTAAACTAAATCATCAAAAATCTTAGGAACCAATTTGATCGGAGCAAAACTGATGCTTAATTCTTCTTGTTTGCTACGAACGGCAGGGTCTTGTCTATCGCTATTTTCTAGCAAGACTTTAAGTTCGTTGTATATGCGTGCAATGTCGTTGAAACGTAGAGCGGTTTCTTCTGGATCAGGACCGTTATCTGTCTCTTCTTCCTCGTCGTCAGCGTTGTCGTCATCGTCAGCATTGTCTGCGGCGTCTTCTTCGACTGGAGGCTCTTCAGGAATCAATTCTTCAAAAACAGGTTCTTCACCATCACCGTCAATGAAACCGCTAAAAATATCACTTAAACGGCCTTCTTCTTCCTGTACTTTTGCGTATGCGTTAAGCAATACGTCAACGGCGCCAGGGAAGTAGGAAATAGCAGACATGACTTCACGCGTACCTTCTTCGATACGTTTTGCAATGGCGATTTCGCCTGCACGAGTCAATAGCTCAACGGTACCCATTTCACGCATGTACATGCGGACAGGATCGGTTGTTCTGGTGATGTCGCCTTCTACGGCAGCTAAGGCCGCGGCTGCTTCTTCTGCAGCGGCTTCATCGGTAGAGTCGCCTTCTTCCATAAGAAGGCTATCTTTATCTGGTGCAACTTCAGAAACCGTAATGCCCATGTCGTTGATCATGGCAATGATTTCTTCTACTTGCTCCGGGTCTGAAAGGTCATCAGGGAGGTGGTCATTAACTTCAGCAAAAGTTAGGTAACCTTGTTCTTTACCCTTGGAGATCAGCTCTTTGAGACGTGACTGTTGAGTGTCTGGCATTCGACAACCTATCGTTAGAAATTCATTTGGGAGTTTAGCAAGCCGCGGATTATAACAAAATTTATCACTCTCATCCACTTAATCCTATCTTTTCGAATAAAAAATAAGCGTCTTTTAGTGTTTTTTTTGTCTGATTAAATCCATCAAATTCCGCAGTTCTTGCTTGCTACTGCTATCCTTTATGGATTCATTTCCTTTGCTTTTCAACCGTGCGATGGAACTATTTAAACCAAGGTTCTTTTCCATGGCTGAGACCATATCTAGCACTTCTTGTTGTGCGTTAGTGATTTTTTGCTTGGTTGTGGCATCTTGGTGGTTTAAAAGTGCGTAAATGTTCGTAATGGTGGATTGATCTACCATTTCACCAAGTAGGTGTCCTGTGTTCTTTGTGGGGTATTTTGCAAAATATCTCCATATTTTACAGAAGATTTGTAGTTCTTCATTTACTTGGTTGACCAGTGGGTCAGGAAGATCAATGTGCTGCGCTATGTGTGGGTGAAGGAGCAAACAAAGTGAGGCTTGCTTTATGCGGCTAAGGCTGGAGGGGGCAGGAGGGAAAAACGCTTCCTTTTCTTTAAATTTATTAAATTTACCGTCTTTTTTAAAAGTCGATTTTTTATTGCTCTCATAATGGCTTGGTGCGCTACTGTATTCATGATTCGAATAGCTGTCGTATTCATCATAGGCTGGCGCGTAATGCTCTTCATCGTTGCCAGTATGTGGAATGTGTTCGTTTGTCGTGTTGTTCTGAGTGTCGCTTTGGTTATTGGCTGATGGTCTTTGCTTGGGAATTGATGTGTTGCCTAGCGTGTCGCTATCAATCCCAGATTGTTCACTTAACTGCCGAATAAGCACGGAGCGAAATGTAAGCTCTTTTGGTATCTGCTGGATCATGCTCATGGCGTTACGAGTGAATTGAGCTTCACCTTCTTCGTCACCAAGGGTGACTTGGTTTCTAGCGTGTTCAAAGAGGACGTGAGAAAGTGAAGAGGCGTCTTCCAATCTTTTGTTAAAGGCTTCTTTGCCTTCTTGCCTTACTAATGAATCAGGGTCTTCGCCCTCGGGTAAAAACAAAAAACGGATTTGTTTTTCGTCTTGCATAACAGAGAGGGAGGCTTCCAGCCCGCGAATGGCGGCTGAGCGTCCAGCTTTATCGCCATCAAAGCAGAGTACAACCTTGCTGACCAGCTTGAATAGCTTGCGTATGTGTTGGCTATTGACCGAGGTGCCTAGTGTGGCGACGGCGTTAGTAATGCCGTGTTGAGCTAGCACGATGACATCCATATAGCCTTCAACCACGAGTATTTGATCGAGTATTTGGGTGTTTTGTTTTGCTTCAAATAAGCCATAGAGTTCTTGGCTTTTCTGAAAGACAGGCGTTTCAGGGGAGTTCAAGTACTTGGGTTTTTCATCGCCAAAGGCGCGCCCGCCAAAAGCAATCACTCTCCCGCGGGAGTCTCGTATAGGAAAGATGATGCGATCACGAAAGCGGTCGTAATAATGGCCTGGTTGCTCTTTCTTCTCAACGAGCATCCCTCCTAATAAAAGCTGTTCTTGGCTTTCGGCGCGAGTGCCTATTTTTTTGAGGAGATTGTCCCAGCCGGATGGGGCAAAACCTAGGCCGAAAACTTTGGCTATTTGACCAGATAATCCGCGATCTTTCGATAAATAATCGGTGGCCTTCTTCTTATCGGGGTGTTGGGTAAGTTGCTGTTGATAAAATTGAGCGCTTTCTGATAGGCGCTTTAGTAGTTCGGCGTTTTGCTCGTACCGGTCCGGTGCGCCTTGCTCTCTGGGGACTTCCATGCCAGCATCTTTGGCAAGTGCTTCAATTGCATCAACAAAATCCAGATGATCATGTTCCATCACAAATGAAATGGCGTTGCCGCCAGCACCGCATCCAAAGCAATAGTAAAACTGTTTGTTCGGATTTAGGCTGAATGAAGGGCTTTTTTCATTGTGAAAAGGGCATAGGGCGCTATAGTTTTGACCTGTTTTTTTTAGGCTGATGCGAGACGCAACCACATCGGTTAGGTCGGTCCGAGCGAGAAGCTCGTCAATAAACTGATCAGGAATGCGCCCCGCCATACTATTAGCCTAATTGTGATTTTACTTGTTTGCTGATTTGCGCCATATCGGCACGACCTTGTACTTGTGGTTTAACAATGGCCATTACCGCGCCCATCTGCTGCATTGAGCTGGCGCCAGTTTCTTTGATAGCCGCTTTGACAATCTCACCAACTTCATTATCAGTCAATGGTGTTGGTAAAAACTCGCTGATGATCAGCATTTCTTCTTGTTCAATTTTAGCTAGGTCTTCACGATCGCCATCAAGGAACTGCTGATTAGAGTCTTTGCGTTGTTTGTTCATTTTATCTAGGACAGCCAATACACGTGCGTCATCCAATTCAATGCGCTCGTCGATTTCGATTTTTTTGCATTCAGATAAAATGGTTCGAATAACGGTTACGCGCTGTTTCTCTTTGGCGCGCATAGCGGTTTTTAATGTATCTGAAATGTGTTTTTTTAAGTCTGACATAGGATCCTCTTTATTTTCTGGTAGGCAAATAAACAAAAAAAACGGCTAGTTTGTTAACTAGCCGTTTTTTATAAGCCTAAATGCAAGGAGCTTCTAGGCAAAACATTTGTTTTTAGCAAATTGCCAAACGGCAGATTGGCCTAGTACAAACGTTGGAATTTCTTCTGTTCACGAGAAACTTTCTTAGCGTGACGTTTTACCGCTGCTGCTGCAGCACGTTTGCGAAGAGTTGTTGGTTTTTCGTAACATTCGCGACGACGAACTTCTGCCAAAACACCTGCTTTCTCGCAAGAGCGTTTGAAGCGACGAAGAGCGATGTCAAATGGTTCGTTATCTTTTACTTTTACTGCTGGCATGTTATTACCTTTAATAATTTTTTTAAAGTTTAAGTATTCACAAAAACGGCGTGAATCATACCCGTATTTAATGGGCTTTCAAAGCGCGCTTTTGTTGAACAGAGTGTGATCTAAAATAGATCGATTTTTCTTACTCTGGACAGACTGTGGTCGCGTCTGTAACTGTACATATTTTTTCAAGAGTTGTGTTTGAGTCGCCATATCTGCTTACTTAGGAAGCTATGTGCCAAACGAGAAAAATCACCTGCCTTTTAATTTAAACATTGAAAACGCGCGCATTATAATGCTTCCGCTAGACTTTGTCTAATATCATTTGCGCTTGTTAGTTTAAGGAGGTTGTCTTTGCTCTGCAACGGGAGGGAGATAAGGTACAATGCGTTCAAATTATTGATGAGATTGCTCTAATGAAAGTATTGGGATTAGAAACCTCTTGTGATGAGACGGGGATCGCTATTTACGATACCGAAAATGGTCTATTAGCCCACAAAATTTATTCTCAAATTGCTCAGCATGCAGAATACGGTGGAGTGGTGCCAGAATTGGCATCTCGTGACCATGTACGGAAAACATTGCCGCTGATCGATGAAGTGCTGCAAGAAGCTGGTATGAAAAAAGCGGAGCTCGATGCCATCGCTTATACCAGTGGTCCGGGCTTGGTCGGAGCATTAATGGCAGGTGCGACTATTGGTCGTTCATTAGCTTATGCGTTGGGGATTCCTGCGTTGGGCGTGCATCATATGGAAGGGCATCTTTTAGCGCCTATGCTTGAAGAGTCACAACCTGAGATGCCTTTTATCGCATTGTTGGTTTCTGGCGGTCATACCCAGTTAGTCCGAGTTGATGGTATCGGTGAATATCGTCTTTTGGGGCAGTCATTAGATGATGCTGCTGGTGAAGCGTTTGATAAGGCCGCCAAAATGATTGGCTTGCCGTATCCGGGTGGGCCGCAAATTGCTGCATTAGCAAAACAGGGTAACCCTAAATCGGGTCTTAAATTCCCGCGTCCAATGACGGATCGCCCTGGTTTAGACTTTAGTTTTAGTGGTTTGAAAACCGCTTTTTTAACGGCTGTGCACGCGGCACTAGACGATGATCGCTGTGATGAGCAATTTAAAGCGGACGCTGCGTTAGCATTTGAAACCGCTGTGGTCGATACCTTAGTGATTAAGTGTCGTCGCGCACTAGAGGCAGAAGGGTTGAAACGGTTAATTATCGCCGGTGGCGTGAGTGCTAATCAGCGTTTGCGTGAGCAGCTAGAAAGTCAGCTGAAAAAAATCAAAGCGAGTGTGTTTTATGCTCGACCAGAGTTCTGCACCGATAATGGCGCTATGATTGCTTATGCTGGTGCTCAGCGTTTGGCAAATGGACAATCGTCAGGGCTTAGTTTGTCTATTCGTGCTCGCTGGCCTTTGTCTGAATTACCACCCTTAAAGGAATCTTAATATGAAAGACTTGGTGTTTATTGAGGGGCTGAAGGCTCAAGCGGTTATTGGTGTTTACGATTGGGAAAAAAAGATTCAACAAGATTTGTTGTTTGATCTGGAGATGGAGCACGACAATCGAGTGCCTGCAGAGACCGATGACCTTGCTAAAACTTTGGACTATGAAGCTATTTCGAATTTCATTTTATCGTTTTGTGCTGAGCGCCAGTTCGAACTCATTGAAACCTTGGCAGAGCATTTAGTCGGCGACTTGATAGGGCAGTTTAAACTGAATGCGGTTACCTTGACTTTGCGTAAGCCTGGCGCTGTCGCAGCCGCTCAATCTGTTGGTGTGAAAATACACAGAAAATCCGCCGTTACTTATTAGCCTCGGACTTGTTAGTTGATAAAAGGTGAGAGCTTTTTATCCAGTGCGTCGATTCTGGCTCTTTTTAGGGCTAGACCAAGCTCAGCCCCGTCAAAGCCTTGTTTCATCAAGCTGGCTGCATTGATGATCGCAATCGTTTCGCGAAGAGTTTGCCAGTCTTCTGGTTTACTATTGGTTAGCTCACTTAAAACTTCAATTAATAATAAAAATGGTTGAGGTTTTTTGATGGCATTCACTGACATGAGCCAGCTTTCCCAATTCTCCGCGTTCATCGGGATGCGCTGATTTTCAATAAAAGCACGTACTTGTTCGGCAAGGGTTTTGAACTGATTAGGGCAGCGGATGCGTTGGTGTAATTGACTTAGTTCCGTGAGTGGGGTGTGCTTTCCAAGAATGGCCCAGCGTTGAGCGGGCGTGAACTCTGCGTGACCTAGGCTATCAACGATGACTTGATTGTCCGTCCAAATAAACCCTGGAAAAAGTTTGTCGAGCGCGTTTGCTTCTTTTAGAACGGTAAAAAACACATCGGCATGCTGAGTGTTTAACGCTTTTTCAAGTTCCTTCCAAATACGTTCCGCGCTTAATGCGGAAAGTTCTCCAGATGCACTGATGGTTTTCATCAAAGATAGGGTTTCAGGCGCGATTGTAAAGTCAAAATGGTGAAAGCGAGCGGCGAAACGAGCGACCCTTAATACGCGCAACGGGTCTTCTACAAAGGCATCCGAGACGTGACGAAATATTCGGTTGTGTAAGTCCTGCTGTCCATTGAATGGGTCTATTAGGTTACCATCTTGGTCCTGTGCTATTGCATTGATGGTCAGGTCTCGACGTTCTAAATCTTCTTCTAAGCGAATGTCGGGAGCAAAGTCACAAATAAAACCAGTGTAGCCTTCACCTTGCTTTTTTTCTTTGCGAGCAAGGGCGTATTCTTCTTTGCTTCTAGGGTGTAGGAAGACGGGGAACTGTTTGCCAACCTGTTGATAACCTTTCTGTTCAAGGTATTCTGGTGTGGCGCCTGTGACGACCCAGTCATGGTCGACAACAGGCAGTCCAAGTAGGGCGTCTCTAACGGCGCCGCCAACGAGGTAGACTTGGTAGGGGGTTGTCATGGTGTTCTAGTTGCCTGTTTCGCACTGCTCTGGGAACATAGCGCTCCATTGACTGAAGCCTCCGTTTAAGGAATAGACTTCTTTGAAACCTTGCGATGCAAGGTACTCTGCCGCTCCCTTACTGCTGTTACCGTGATAGCAGCAAACAATAATGGGCTGGCTTTTTTCGGCGCTATCAATAAAATTTTGTACGTTGTCGTTAGTTAAGCTGATGGCATTGGTCATATGGCTCGTTTCAAAGCTAACCAAATCACGGATGTCTACAATAGCGCCATTATTTTCAATGATCGGTAGGGCGTCTGAAATGTCGATACAGGTATAAGTCATGAATTCTTCCGGTTTATTGTACAAGGTGTACTAAAGCGTTGTCTGTCTTCTAGGCGTAAAGCGGTTAAACTTCCTCCCCAAACGCAGCCAGTGTCTAGTGCATGAACATGTTCCTGCTGGGTATTTCCTTCTAGGGCGGCCCAATGTCCAAAAACGATATGGCAATCACTAGGAACTTTAGTGGGGTAATTAAACCAAGCGGCATAACCTTTTGTTGCGGTACTTATGCCTTCTTTAGATTCTAAGTCGAGTTTGCTGTTTTCATCACAAAAGCGCATGCGAGTTAGATAATTTGTAATCGTTCGAAGGCGATCTGTGCCTGTGAGTTTGTCGTCCCATTGATTTGGCGTATTACCGTACATGGTGGCAAAAAAATCATCAACCGTGTCGGATCGAAGTTTGTCTTCGACCTCTTTGGCGAGCGTTTGCGTTTTTTTTAAATCCCAACAAGGTGGAATGCCAGCATGTGTCATGACGGTGTTGAGTTGCTCGTCGTAATGGCACAAAGGTTGTTGGCGAAGCCAATCCATTAAGTCGTCACGATCTCCCGCTGTTAGGATTTCTGCAAGTGTGTCGCCTCGTTTTAGTTTGCCATGACCATATGAAACCGCCAATAAATGCAGGTCATGGTTGCCCAATACCACTTTCGTATTGTGGCCTAGAGACTTGATAAAGCGTAGCGTTTCAAGAGACTCCGGTCCTCGGTTAATAAGGTCACCCGCAAACCAAAGTTTGTCTTGATCTGCACGATATTGGATGTGTTCTAAAAGCTGCATTAAAGGTGTTAAGCAGCCTTGTAAGTCACCAATCACATAGGTTGCCATAATTTTTTTCAGTGCACCTTATTTGGAACGAATAGAGTGAACGGACGAACAGGCGCTTCAAAACCGGTACCGTCATCGGCTAAAAACTGGTAGCTGCCTTGCATGCTGCCAACCACGGTTTCCATCACGGTACCGCTGGTGTAGTGAAAGGATTCACCAGGTTCTAAGTGCGGATATTCGCCAATGACACCGCTGCCTTTTACTTCTTGCACTTGTTCGTTGCCATCGGTGATTATCCAATGGCGTGTTTGCAATTTGGCTGACTCTGATCCGCAGTTAGTGATAGAAATATGGTAAGCAAATACATAGCGTGATTCAGCCGGTGTAGATTGGCTTGCTAAGTATTCGGTCCGAACGGAAACTACGACGTCATACTTTTGCATTTACCCTTCCTTTTTTAGTACGTAGTTGGTAATGCGCACAAAGTCTTCTACATCCAATCTTTCTGGGCGAAGCGTTGGGTCAATATTCAATGCTGCGAAATCGTCGTTGTCCAGTACCCCTTTATAGTTGTTGCGTAGGGTTTTCCTACGTTGCTGAAAGCCTGTTCTAACCATGTCTTCCAGCTTTTTGATGTCATCAACGGGATGAGGAAGGGTTTTGTGTGGCGTCATTCTTACAATCGCTGAGTCCACCTTAGGCGCTGGGTCGAATGATTCAGGCCCAACAATAAAGAGAGATTCGACGCTGCAATAATACTGAGCCATCACACTTAAGCGGCCATAAAGGCTGTCGCCTGGGCGTGCAGCCAAACGATCCACTACTTCTTTTTGTAGCATGAAGTGCATGTCTTGGATGGCGCTTACTTGGCTTAGTAGGTGAAAAATAAGCGGCGTCGAAATATTGTAGGGTAAATTACCTACGACACGGATAGCCTGTTCTTCAGTTCGAAGTGATGTGAAATCAAATTTCATTGCATCGGCTTCATGAACAGTTAGTTCAGGAAAACGGAATAAATTCACTTTTAGAATAGGGATTAGATCGCGATCAAGCTCAACCACGTCCATACGCTCAGTGATGCTGATAATGCCTTCTGTTAATGCGCCTTTACCAGGGCCAATCTCAACGAGACGTTGACCTTTTTTTGGCGCGATAGAAGCCACAATATGGCGGATAACGCCGTGGTCATGAAGGAAGTTTTGACCAAATCTTTTTCTGGCTTTATGGGGTTGCTGTTTGCTCATGTAGAAAACTTTTTCGCGTTATTTGCCATGTTAATAGCATGTTGAATGGCCACTTTAAGGCTGCCGTTACTTGCCTTGCCTGTGCCAGCTAAATCAATCGCTGTGCCGTGGTCGACGGATGTTCGAATAATGGGTAAGCCTAAGGTAATATTTACGGCGTTACCAAAGCCTGAGTATTTTAACACAGGTAAACCTTGATCGTGATACATGGCTAAGACGCAATCCGCCTCATCGAGGTATTTTGGCGTAAACAAGGTATCAGCAGGAAGCGGACCTATTAGGTTTAAGCCTGTTTGGCGGAGTTTGTTGAGCGTTGGAATAATGGTGTCAATCTCCTCTCTGCCTAGATGACCATCTTCCCCTGCGTGCGGGTTTAATCCACAGACTAAAATGTTAGGACGAGCGATGCCAAACTTTTCTTGTAGATCTTTGTTAAGCGCTTTCACAACAAGACTGATGCTTCGTTCTGTAATGGCGGCTGGTACTTCTTTTAATGGGAGGTGAGTCGTCACTAACGCCACTTTCATTGTCTCTGTTGCTAGCATCATAACAACGTGTGGAGAGCGGCATTGCGCTTGAAAAAATTCGGTATGGCCTGAAAAATGTACGCCAGTCTCACACAAAACACCTTTGTGCACAGGCGGTGTCACGATGGCGTCAAACCTTTTCTGAAGGCAGCCTTCCCCTGCTTTTTTGAGTGTTTCTAGTACATAAGGTGAGTTGGCAACATCAAGAATCCCGGCGCGGGCTTTTTTAGCCAGCGTCACCGGTAAAACACTGATAAAGCCTTGTTTGTGCGCTGCCACGTCTTCTGAGTGTGTCAGTGTTTGGATGTTTACAGTGATGCCTAATGTATTCGCTCTGTCTTTGAGTAGATCGGGATCTGCGATCACAACTAAACGAGCAGGAAAGTTCTGCTCGTTTAGGGCACTTAAAATAATATCCGGGCCGATACCTGCGGGTTCTCCAGAGGTAATCGCAATAATGGGAAGCGATTCTGTCGTATCATTTGCCATTAGTTGTCTCTTATTTTTTGATATCGATAAAGGCGTCAGCACGTAATTCATCAAGCCAGTTACCTAGGATGATGTCTTGTTTTTGTGCCGTTAGGGCGCGTTCAGCATTGCTGCGTTTTACTTTATCACTGATATCCGCTTCTCGACGACCTTCAACTTGCAAAATATGCCAACCAAACTGTGTACGGAAAGGTTTGCTGATACCTCCGATGTTGGTTTTATTCATGACGTCTTCAAATTCAGGCACCATAGTGCCAGGCGTAACCCAACCTAAATCTCCGCCTTGCAGTGTTGAGCCTTGATCTTCGCTCTGCTCTTTGGCAACTTGAGCGAAATCTGCGCCATTGGTTAATTTTGTATATACATCGTTAGCCAGTAGCTCTGTTTGTGCCATGTCTCGGATTTCGTTAGGGCGGACTAATATATGGCGTGTCTTCGTTTGCTGTTGCAGCGTGATATCAGGCGAACGTTTCTCAATAACCCAGAGTAAATGGAAGCCTGCATTACTTTGTAGTGGACCAATGAGAGGACCTTTTTCCGCTTCCATGGCTCGAACAAACAAGGGTGGTAGCTGATTCACTGGACGCCAGCCTAAGTCTCCACCTTCGATGGCAAACTGACCGTCTGAATTCTCAATCGCTTGCTGAATAAAGTCATCCTCTGAATTGATATTCTGAGCAATGCTTTTCATTTTGGCTTCAGCTTGTTCTAAATTGCTGGCTCTAATCAGTAAATGGCGAAGATGCACCTGATCTTTTTCTTTGGTGATGCTCGTATCGGAACTGAGGTAGTCGTCAATTTCTTGTGCTGAAATAACGATACGTTTTTTAACGATTTCTCGCTTGATGTTATTGATTAGAATTTCTTGCTCAATTTGCTCACGGTAGCGCGCATAATTAATGCCTTTACCCTCAAGAACGTTTTTTAGACCTTGTAAATCTAAATTCATATTTTTGGCAACGCCAAGAATGGCATTGTCTACGTCTGAACTCGGTGCTCGCATGCCGACTTTACGAGCATGATTGACCTGCAATACTTCATCAATCATCTGGTTTTGAATCTGACGATGGATGTTGTCCGTCATGACGCCACCAGGAACGCGTTCTTTAACAATCTGAAAACGGTTTTTAATGTCGCTTTCTAGAATAGGTTTGGAGTCAACAATTGCCGAAATACCATCAATTTTAGTTGGCTCAGCGTGCAGAGTTTGCAACGGTGTGAATGCAAATAGTATAAGAGAGAAAAAAGAAAACAACTTCATGGTTAGTATCCAACTTGTCCTTGGTTCCAGTAGGTGTCAGCAACACTGGATTCGCTGTTAGCGCTGCCAGCAGTACTTAAACCACGTAACGTAAATTGTAAAAAGACGCCTCTATCAAATTTTTCGTCATCATTGAGCCAATCTTGATAGCTTAATGAGACCTTGATGCAGCAGTTTTCATAGCCTAAACCAGCGATTTCTTTGATGGAGTCTTGTTTCAAGAAATCATAGGTGTATTGAGTAAACATGGACCAGTTTTGGTTGAGTGGAAAAATACTTCCAATACTGGCTTGTTTTGCATCGTCATCTGAATCTGAATTGTTGATCGTGTACAAATAACTTAGGTTAATTTTTATATCATCAACAGGTTCTAATGTTGCGACAAGTTGGACTAAGTTTACTTCGCTATCGTCTAGGTTGTAATTCAAATTACCTGTTAGGCTGTAACGATTACCATTGTAGCTTGCTGATGTTAGCAGATCGCTGCGCTTTGAGTCGTCAATCGCCGTATTTATATCTGTGTCATTATTAATACCAACATAGCGATCTTCTAAATAGAAGACCTGTCCTGCCTTAAATGCCCACTTTTCACTATTTCTTCCATCATATAGACGACTTTCTACACCAAGAGTGACTCGTTCTGTGTCACCAATACGGTCATTGCCATTAAATCTTGTATGACTAAATGCCTGTGAGTAAGTCATTGTCGATTCAGTGGCATCAAAGTCTGGAATAAGATCTTGGTCTTCATAGGGCGAATTTAAATAACTTAGGCGTGGCATTAATGTTTGACGCCATGACTCATCACTAATCATTAAGCGGCGCTCAAATGATATTGACGAATCAATATAGCTTGTTAGGTGTGTTATTGATGTGTCGCTTTCCGAGTCGGTTGTATAATTGTGAAGGTTATAGTCACGGTATTGGGCCAACACCCCTGGCGATAAACTTCCCCACGCGTTGCTGAAATTAAGATTTACGTCTTGATTTAGAACTGTCCGTTGACCATCAAAATTGTCTTCGGCGGGGTCGTAAAAATCAGTGTATTGAGCGTCAATTTTGTAATCTAAATAAGAGCTTGCAATACGATAGGAGCTGCTTAGACGTGGCAGCCATTCGAATGGTTTATCATTTGCAGTGTCTGGCGTTTGGTAGGTTAAATACGTAATTTTATTGAGAAAGTTGCCATTATTGAAGCCAAAATAAGCGCTGCGTTCATAGTTGTCTTTTTCACCAATTGACGTGCTGTTCGCCTCAGGGTATTTATCCTCTGTCGGATTACCTTCGGCGGTTAACCCTGCGCTGAAGTGTTGATTAAATTTTTGAGTGGACGTTAGTTTTATTAACGTTTGCTCGCCTTCATCTTTGTCTGAAAAAGAAGATTGCTCGTATGTCGTTTGTCCGTAAGGGCTTAAGTGTCGAAGTTCTAAGTCGACCCCTGCGCCTTTTTCTTGGATGTATTGCGGTGTGATCGTCGCGTCGTAGTTCTGGGCGATATTCCAATAAAACGGTGTTGAAATGCTTAGACCGTCCGATCCAGAATAACCAAAACTAGGAAACAAGAAGCCAGTTTGACGGCGGTCATCTAAGGGAAAGCGTAACCAAGGGAAGTAGAAAATAGGCAGGTCTGCAATGCGTATTTGTACATGTTTTGCAGTACCGAAGCCGCTGTTAGGGTTCAGTTCAATCGAGCTACCGTATAATTTCCAGCTTTCATTGTTCGGTTCACACGTCGTAAAAAAGCCTTCTTCTATAAATACTACGCCATCTTGTGATCGAGAGAGTAATTTTGCTTCTCCGCGAGCGCCAGATGCGTGATTAAGAAATTTTGCGTCGTTGAACGCTGTGGGTGCTTTACCACTATTGTCAATATAGCCACTTGAGCTACGAATTAGCTGACTATCGCTACGTAAAATGACGTTTCCACTGGCGTGGTAGTATTCATCGGGGACACCTTCTATCTTATCGGCTGATAAAGAGGTTTGGGGCTGCTTTATTTCAGCGGCACCTTGAAGGTGAATAACGCCGTTCTTGTCACGGACAATAAGATCAGCCGACAGATTGGTGCCTGTAATGTCTGTTGCTTGCCAGCTATTAATATAGGATCCCTGACAATATCGACCGAGCTGTTTTTGTTGCTCGGCCGTCAAAGTTTCTTTTGGAGCCCAATCCCATTGATCCACTTGAGCTTGTGCAAGTGGCAATATGAAAAGACTTTGAAAAAATAAGGCGTAGGTGCGTAAATGCTTAACCATGCAGGGTATACTTGCCATCAAAGTTTATTGTCCGAAATCGGATGCTGCCCATAGGCGGTTCCACGTTATGAGACAAATGATAATCTAAGCAGGCCCATAGGGGCTACCGATTCTGGAGAAATATCTTTATGTGGAAAATTGTTTGCGCAATTTTGGGTTATATATTGGCTGGTTTTTTAGGCGGCTTACTAGGCTTTATCGTAGGTGGTGTGGTCGATAGAGCTCAGACAGGCGGTGCTTTTAGCCGTATTCGAAGTCGTGCGGATGTGCGTCTACAGCAAGAGACTTTTTTTCGCACATTATTTCTTTTGATGGGGCGTTTGGCTAAATCTGATGGGCAAGTATCTGAAGCTGAAATTCAATTGGCTCAATCGGTTATGCAACGCCTGCGACTGTCGCCAGAGGCTCAGGATCAAGCCAGACAGTTATTTAATGAGGGGAAATCGGCAAATTTTGACCTTGTTTCGGTTCTAGATAATTTCAAGCAAATTGTCGGACCTGGAGACCTGACGAGGACGTTGTTAGAAGTTTTGCTTGTATCTGCTTACGCCGACGGTCATTTTAGCGTAGAAGAAAAATCGTTTGTTTCTCAAGTTTGCGCGCATCTTGGCGTTTCGGTGGCTGAGTTTGAAGCGCTACATATTCAAGTTAAGCAACAAGCGCACTTTAGACAAGGTTATTCTTCTTCTGGCAATATGGGGTCGAAAGATTTATTGAAGGCGGCTTACGAGGCGTTGGGAGTGACGTCCGATATGAATGATGCAGATATTAAAAAGGCATATCGTCGTTTGATGAGTAAGAATCATCCGGACAAGTTGAGTGCGCAAGGGCTGCCAAAAGAAATGATAGAGTTAGCGAAAGAGCGAACCCAGGAAATTCAGTCTGCCTATGAGCTGATTAAGAATGCTCGTAAGTAAGTACTAATGCATTGCTATGTGTTGATGGGGCTCTCGTAGAAGAGCCCTTTTTTTACACTAGGCAATGCTTTTTTCTGAAGTATTTGGCGAGTATTTTGTTTTAAAAAGCCTCGTACGCGTTGGATTAACAGTTGTTTGCTGTCTTTTCCTGTAGCTCTGTCGGGCAATGCGTCTAATTGTATGTAATCGTTTCTATTCTCTGTTCTTTGGTTTGCTGCTTGTTTTCGCCAAGTGGCAAACTGATCACTGCCCGCATTGCTGTTGACATAATAATCTAAAATAGGTTGTGCGACTCGACGAATTTGTTGTGCTATTTCATAGTTTGATAGGTTTGGTGGTGCATCTATGTCTATGAGTGCTAAGGCTTCGCCAGACGCTTGGTTATTGGCTAGAAAGCTAAGTGCGTAGCTTGCGCCTGTTTTATAGCCAAGAAAGACAAACGTTTCGACGTCTTCTGTTTTCGCTTTGTTGATGGCCGCTTGGATTCGAGCGAACACCTCGGTTTGATTTGGCAGTTCGATTGGTTGTTGATTATTCTCTGTATTTGGCGCTTCTGTTTTAACAGGCGCAGCGCGTTTGACAATGTCTGGTACTTCGATAGACAAGGTACACCAGCTGTGTTCTGGCAAGGCGTTACGCAATGGCGCGATAGCGTCTGGCCAGTCAGGGTGTTCATTATCTGAGTGTAATATGACGACGCAGCCTTGCGTTGAACTGGTAATGGATGGCTTATAAAGGGTAAGAAAAGGTTTACCATTGGCCTCTAGTGTCTGAATTTGGTGGCCGAGTCGCCTTATGCTCAGCGAGGCTTTTAAAGCCTCAATTCGTGATGTTTGCGGTGCGGGAGTGATGTAGTCTTTCTTGTCCGCTGAGTTGGTTTCCGATATCGGTGTGTCCGCGGTATTGTTACCTGGTGTGGCTTGTGGTTCTTCCGCCCAAAGGGCGGCGCTTGCGCTCAAGGAAAGAAGTACGATGATAATATTGAGCAGGGCATTATTTTTCTTCATTGTTTTCAATACTTCTTTTGGGTGTCTTGTTAAAATGCGACTTAAGTTTTAACTATTTTTTTATTGTGTCACTGCTGGAGTCAGATATGAATGATTTTATCATTGCCCCTTCGATCCTTTCCGCCGATTTCGCTCTATTAGGCGAAGAAGTAGACAATGTATTAGAAGCGGGAGCCGATATCATACACTTTGATGTGATGGATAATCATTATGTTCCCAATTTAACGATTGGTCCTATGGTGTGTAAAGCACTGCGTAAACATGGTGTCACCGCTGACATTGATGTGCATTTAATGGTAAAGCCAGTGGACCGTATGATCGGTGACTTTATTGAAGCGGGGGCGTCTATTATTACCTTTCATCCAGAAGCAAGCGAACATATCGACCGGTCTTTGCAGATGATTCGAGAAGGCGGCTGTAAAGCGGGGTTGGTATTTAACCCTGCGACACCTTTGCATTATTTAAAACATGTGATGGATAAAGTGGACATGGTCTTGTTGATGTCCGTTAACCCGGGGTTTGGTGGTCAATCTTTTATTCCTGGCACCTTGGATAAACTGCGTGAAGCTCGTGCTTTGATTGACGCAAGCGGCTACGACATTCGTCTTGAAGTGGATGGTGGCGTGAGTGAAAAGAACATTGCAGAAATAGCACGTGCTGGTGCGGATACCTTTGTGGCTGGATCAGCTATTTTTGGAAAAACGGATTATAAAGCGGTGATTGACGCTATGCGTAAAGAATTGTCGAGTGTTCGTTAATGAAAACACCTAAATATTTTTCAGCGTGGTTTGACGGTTGGCCTGAATTAGTTTGCCTTGATCTTGATGGCACCTTGGTGGACAGTGTTCCTGATATCGCTAATGCAGTTGATGCTTTTTTGGCCGAGTTTGGCGCGGCTTTGGCCGGTGAAGAGCAGGTACGGGCTTGGGTTGGTTTTGGTTCTGCTAAGTTGATTGATCAAGCACTAGAGTGGGCGAGTATTGATCCGAGCAAGCATGAAGAGGCGTATCGTATTTTTCTGATGCACTATCGTGCTCACTTAACCGATAAAACAACGCTTTATCCTAATGTGAAAGCGTTGTTGAAGGCGTTTAAACATCAGGGTGTTCCGATTGCTTTAATCACCAATAAGCCAAGTGTTTTCGTTAAGCCAATGATGGATTATTTTGAATTGACGGAGCAATTTGGCTGGTTATTAGGTGGCGACACCTTGGAAGAGAAAAAACCATCGGCTATGCCTTTATTACATTGCAGTGAGTCGATCGAAGCTTTGCCTGAAAAATGTTTGATGATTGGTGATTCTATTACCGATTTTAAAGCGGCAAATAATGCCGGGTTTAAATGTGCTTTGGTGACATACGGTTATCATCAAGGTATTGATCTTACTGCGTTAGGAGCTGATGCCATTATCGATGATTTGGCCGAGCTGCTCGTTTAATTTTTTTACTGTAATAAAGTCAAAAAGCCAAGCGAGAAACAGCTTGGCTTTTTTGTGTGTAAAACTTAATTTGACGAGGTCGTTGAGGCCTGCTCGGAGGAACCTTCTTGTTCCGACATTAATGCCATTTTGCTGTTATTTGCCATATGCACAGTGTGGGTTGGGAAGGCGACTTCGGCATTATGAGATTCAATGATTTTCATTGCCTTAAACAATACGTCTTCTTTCACGTTGTGAAATGTTCGCCAATCTACGGTTTTTGTATAGGCGTAAATAAAGAAGTCCAAAGAAGAAGGACCAAACTGATTAAAATTCACCATATAGGTTTGATTGGAATCAATGTCTTCATGTTCCGAGATCATGTCTTTGATGTCGGCCAAAATGGTCGGTAACACATTAAAGTCTGTATAGCGTACACCTATAGTTTCATTGAGACGACGATGTGTCATACGCGATGGGTTTTCGACAGAGATCAATGAAAAAGTTGAATTTGGCACATACAAAGGGCGTTTTTCAAAAGTGCGGATGCGTGTTTGTCTCCAGCCGATGTGTTCGACTGTGCCTTCTATATTTTGGTCTGGAGAACGGATCCAATCCCCAATGGCAAAAGGTCGATCTAAATACACCATTAATCCACCAAAAAAATTAGCAAGTAAGTCTTTGGCGGCAAAACCTACCGCGATCCCACCAATACCGCCGAAAGCCAATACCCCAGAAATGCTAAAGCCAAGCGTTTGAAGTACAACAAGAGCGGAAGTGATGACAACGGATGCTCGTAATAGTTTGCTGATTGCGCTGGCAGTGGTGTAATCCACATTGGCGGTGATTTTGCTGGAGTTGGTCAGGGTTTTTTCGCTTTCTGATATGCAGCGTAAAACAAACCACGTCAGGATAATGACGACACCTACTTCACGAATAGAGTGGATAAGTGAAGAGAATTTAGAATCGATTTCAGTGCCAGATATTTCAGCGGCAATAGTTACCCCCGCTAGCCATATAAAAACACCGATGGGCTTTTGGGCAGCGTGAATCAGGACGTTATCCCAAGGCGTTTTGGTTTTCTCGAGTTGCTTGTCTATACGCGTTAAAATGCGAGTAGCAATGAAATTGGCTATAAGTGTGCTGAGTACAACCAAAAAAACTCTAACTACCCAGTGCATTTTTGTATCACCAAGGCCTAAATAGATCTGCATCGTTTCCCAATTCATTGTGCTTTTTTCTCTCCGTTTTGTTGATTAATGTCGTTTTATACAAGAGGGTCTTTTTAAATCAGCAATAGAGTTCCAAGCCCTAAGAAAGCCACGAAACCTGCGATGTCCGTTACGGTTGTTAAAATAACAGAGCCAGACAGTGCGGGGTCAATGCGTAATTTATCCAATAGAACTGGGATTAGCACACCAGAAAGAGCGGCCATTACTATATTAACAATAATAGCCAGACCAATTACTAGGCCAAGCATTGGGCTTTCGAACCACCAAAGCGTGACAACACCTATTACAATAGACCACAAAATACCGTTCAAACCGCCTACTTTTAATTCTTTGGACAATAGAGACTTTAAGTTGCTGCGAGTAATCTGCCCCAGTGCTAGTCCTCGAACAATTAAGGTCAGTGTTTGGCTACCGGCAATGCCACCCATAGAGGCAACAACGGGCATTAGTACGGCCAAAGCAACGACTTGTTGCAGCGTGGCTTCAAATAATCCAATAAAAGCGGACGCTAGAAATGCTGTCAGTAGATTAATACCTAGCCAAATGCCACGCGTCGCGGCACTGCGTTTCACTGGCGCGAACAAATCAGATTCTTCGTTTAGACCTGCCGTTGCCATTTGTTGAGCTTCATGCTCTAAACGCCATGTTTCCATCGCGAGTCCGGCATGGAATCGGCCTAATAAAATATGGTTGTCGTCTACAATAGGAAGAGCGGATAAATTGGATCGCTCTAGTTGTTCTGCTGCTTTGGTTAGTTCTGTATTCGCATGAATGAAAGAGCACTCTTCATCGATTAAGCTGGAAATAGGTTCGTGCCCTTGCGCTTTAAACAGTAGGTCGAACTTTACGCAGCCAACCCAGCGACCGGTTCTATTTACTAAATACACCATGTCAGTGTAGCTTGGGGTGCTTTTTTTCAGCAATCTTAAGGCCTCAGATACGCGAATAGATTGAGACGCTATTAAAAGTTCATGGTCGATCCAGCGGCCAACAACATCGTCGTCGTAAACAATACCTTGCTGGTAATATTCACGTTGTTTGTTGTCCATTTGTTTTAGGGCAATATCGACGAGACGATCTGGTAACGAGTCGGTTATTTCGAGTAGATCTTCAGCGTCCACGTCGGTGAATAGGGCTTCAATCTCTGCGTCGTCCAGCCCTTTTAAAAGTAGCTGGCGGGATTCTCCACGCATCTCAACCAAGATATCAAGGCGATTGGCTTGCTTGATATTTGCCCATGCTTGTTTACGCTGAGCAAGCGGAATGGATTCAAGTGCTAAGGCCACATCGTCTGGCGTGAGCTCTGAAATGGCCTTGTTGACGGATTCTGGTGAATGTTCGTCATGAATGAGGGTTTCGATGAGGTCGGCAACTTGACTATGCACAGAGTATCCTTAAAGCACTGAAAGTTGAGGGTAAAGATAGCATGCTATCTAGTGTGCGGTACAACAGCTTGTTTATCAAACAAGGCTTTGTTTTTATAAGGTATTATTTATACGTTTCCTAACAATTGAGTGATTTTGATAAAACATTGTATCGATTTTGGATATTGGCAATTAGCCGTGCTCGATAATGAGTATGGTGTGACACGTTTTGATCTTTAGATCTAAGCAAGACAGGGTGTTCATGACAGTGTAGAATTTGGCGCATTTTCAATACTTGACTCTTATTTTATGCGAATACATCTGTTTTTTGGTGTTGATTTTTTGCGGATAATAGCTCCTTTGTGTAGGTTGATATTACTTTATAGGCGCGCCCTTTTTTATGCTTCTGATGATCGATAATTACGACTCTTTTACGTATAACCTTGTGCAGTATTTTCGTGAATTAGGCGCAGATGTGCGGGTCTTTCGTAACGACGAAATTAGTGTTGAAGAGATTGGGCGCCTTGCGCCGTCCCATTTGGTTATTTCACCAGGGCCATGTACACCGAATGAAGCGGGTGTTTCTATGGCGGCGATTGCCGCGTTTGCAGGAGAAATCCCCATACTGGGTATTTGCTTAGGTCATCAAAGTATTGGTCAAGTCTTTGGTGGCGAGGTAATTCGTGCTAAAAATGTCATGCACGGTAAAACCTCGTTAATTTATCATGAAAATACTTCGGTATTTTTAGGGTTGCCAAACCCACAAACGGCGACTCGCTATCATTCTTTAGTGATGTCGGCGGACTCTTTGCCTGACTGTCTTGAAGTGACCGCTTGGAGTAAAAATTCAGTGGGTGAAAACGAGGAAATTATGGGGGTTCGGCATAAAACCCTAGCGGTTGAAGGGGTGCAGTTTCATCCTGAGTCGATTCTTACCGAGGCGGGTCATGCTTTATTGGCCAATTTCTTAACACGATAGTTTTAACACAATAGGAGAGGCTGGTGGATATTCAAAAGGCGATTGCTGCCGTTGTTGAGCGTCAAAACTTGAACAGCGACGAAATGCGAATAGTGATGAATGATATCATGACTGGAAAAGCCACTCCGGCACAAATAGGCGGCTTTTTAATTGGCCTAAGAATGAAAGGCGAGACGGTCGAAGAGATTACGGCAGCGGCACAAGTGATGCGAGAGTTGTCTAGTAAAGTAGAATTGGATCTCGAGCATGTGGTGGATACTTGTGGAACGGGCGGAGATGGCAGCAATTTATTTAATGTGTCGACAGCGTCTGCGTTTGTTGTGGCGTCTGCTGGCGGTAAAGTAGCAAAGCACGGTGGTCGCTCTGTTTCCTCAAAGTCAGGCAGTGCCGATGTGTTGGAGCAAGCGGGCATTTATCTTGGTCTTGATGCAGTACAAGTTTGCCGGTGTATTGAAGAAATTGGTTTAGGTTTTATGTTTGCGCCTAATCACCATTCGGCGATGAAGTATGCCGTTGGCCCTCGTAAAGAAATGGCGACGCGCACTATTTTTAACTTGCTTGGTCCATTAACTAACCCTGCGAATGCAAAACGTCAGGTGATGGGTGTTTTTCATCAGAAGTGGGTACGTCCTATCGCGGAAGTGCTGAAAGCGCTTGGCAGTGAGCACGTCATGGTTGTTCACTCAGAAGATGGGTTAGATGAAATTAGTATTGCTGCATCAACCTATGTGGCTGAATTGAAAAATGGCGAAATCTTAGAATATAAAATCTCACCGGAAGACTTTGGTATTCCGTTGCAGTCTACAGATACGATACAAGCTTTTGATGCGGCCGAAAGTTTGGCGTTAATTAAAACCGCGCTAGAAGGCAAAGGCAAAGTGAATCCAGCGAGAGATATTGTGGCTTTGAATGCGGGTGCGGCAATTTATGTATCTGGTATCGCCGATACTTTAGCTGAAGGGGTGAATATCGCAGAAGATGTGATTGGTGGCGGTACCGCCAAAGTCAAAATGTCAGAATTGGCCAGTTTTACACGTTGTTTTATGAGTCCTGACTTACTGTAATTGATAGGAGCGGTAGCGTAATGCAAATAGAAACACCGACTATTTTAAAGAAAATTGTGGCTCGTAAGTACGAAGAGATTAGCGAGCGTAAAGCTCATACACCTTATGGCAACTTAGAAGTCGCGGCGTCCGTGGCGAATGTACACAATGCGCCGCGAGGCTTTGCTCAGGCGTTGAAGCATCAGATTGCGATAGGTAAAGCGGGTGTGATTGCAGAGGTGAAGCAAGCGTCTCCGAGTAAGGGAATATTGCGCGACCCATTCATTCCAGCAGATATTGCAAGGTCTTATGAACGAGGTGGTGCGGCTTGTTTGTCCGTTTTGACGGACAAAGACTTCTTTCAAGGTCATGAAGACTTTTTAGTGGAAGCACGTGCTGCTTGTAAATTGCCGGTTATTCGTAAGGACTTTATTGTCGACGAGTATCAAGTATTAGAAGCCAGAGCGATTGGTGCTGATTGTATTTTGCTGATAGCAGCTTGCTTGAGTGGCGAAAAATTACGTCAGCTCGATATTATAGCTCGTGATCTTGGTATGGATGTTTTGGTTGAAGTGCACAATCGTCAGGAGTTGGATTTGGCTTTGGAATATACTCAGACTGAATTGCTTGGCATTAATAACCGTGATTTGCACACCTTTAAATTGAGTTTGGATCACACTTTTGAGTTGATGGGCCTTGTGCCTTCTGATCGTCTTATTGTGACTGAAAGTGGTATCCATACTCGTGATGATGTGGCGTTGATGCGTCAAAAAGGGATTCACGCATTTTTAGTAGGTGAGACGTTTATGCGAGCGGATGATCCTGGTGATAAATTGGCTGAACTTTTTCAGTCCTAGTAACGGTAATGTCAGTCATAGCAGAATGAAGTAAGGTTGAATTATGAAAACGAATGTTAGTTGGCAAGAAGATGTTCATTTTACCGCAGAGACGGGGTCTGGTTTTAAGATAGAGATTGACGGTAATCAAATTGCTGGCGCAAGGCCGATGGAGTTGTTGCTTGCGGGCTTGGGTGGCTGTACATCTTATGATGTGGTTGGGATTTTAAAGAAGTCTCGTCAAGACGTTGTGTCTTGTGTTGCTCAAATAGAGGCCGATAGGGCGGATTCTGTACCTGCTGTTTTTACTGAAATTCGCGTACATTTTGTTGTTACTGGGCGAAAATTGAAAGAAAGCGTTGTTGCTCGTGCGGTTAAGTTATCTGCTGAAGAGTATTGCTCTGCATCATTAATGTTAGAAAGAGGTGGTGTTAAAATTGTCCATAGCTTTGCAATAATTGATATTGAATGATTTTTTTTTAAAAGAATTTTAAAAAAGAGCCCTGAGGCTCTTTTTTTTGTTTTATAAGAAATTTGGTGTCCCCACCAGGACTCGAACCTGGAATAGCTGCTTAGGAGGCGGCCGGTATATCCTGTTTACCTATGAGGACTTATATTGAGGCGTGATTTATACATTAATTATGTTTAGATTACAAATGTGAGTCGAGCTTGTATCGTATTGATTCTTATGGTTTTTAAGCTCGCCCTAAAGTGTGTTTACTACTAATAGGACGTGTTGAACCTCTAGCTGTATAAACTTTATTTTTGCTGCTATGACCTTGAAGTAGCTCGAAGAGGTGTTTGTTGCGTTTTTGTAAGGTATTTAAAACTCGAGCGTTTGTATTATTTTGTGTTTTGCATTTTTTCAGTAGCGTTTCACAATCTTGCATTAATAGACGAACATTATCCATAGAACTGTCTTGTAGGGTAAGCCAGCTTTTAAATTCTTCTTCAGAGGGTTTTTTACGATCGACAATGTCAAATTTAATAAGAATATTAACTCTTTTTTCATTGAGCTTATTCATTTCATCAAGCAGGACTTGTTTTTGTTCGGATAGGGTAATGATGGTTTCGCTGTCCAATTGCCCATAGGCTAGTCGCTCTTCATCAAGGAGCGAAGAGAGTTTTTCTAATATCTCTTTGCTTCTTATGAATATAGGGGCAATAGGGATCATAGGGCAAACCGTTCACAGACTGAATAGAGTGTACAGTCTAGAATAGCGAATCCATAGAAGCCATATTATTCGCAAGCTTCTGCGTATCTATTTTATATTCGCCTGCAGCGATAGCACTTTTGATTTGTTCTACTTTTTCCATGTCAACATCTGGTAAGTTGCCAATTTTAGAATGCTGATTTTGTAGGGTCTGTGCAGTACCGCTTAATTTAACGGTGTCTTCAGCTAAAGTGCCGCCATTTTTTACGCTGCTTTGTTTCTCTGTCGTACTAACAGTTGCATCGTCTTTTTGCGAGCGTTCACTTTTATTGATCGTGCTCTGGTTTGATAGACCTGTAAGGTGTATTGCCATTGGGTTTTCCGCCCTTTAATGATTTGCCTGTCTATGTTGTCGGCAAGATCCACAAAAACTTTAATGAAAAGCTTCAGAAAAAAAGAATATATAAACTGCCGGTCAGTCTGTACTCAATAGTTTACAAGAACCTCACTGTCAGTTACAACTTTGGCGTATATAATTCTTTCAGAACTTGTGTTTTGGACACGTATTTGTTGTCCTTCTACACCATTTTCTAAAGCAACACCATTCATTCTGACGGTAATACTGCCACTTTTTGCTGTTATTAATACGACATTGCCTTTTTTTACAAGCATTGGTGGGGTCGTTAGATTAACCGTTATAAAGGTATTAATGCGCAAGTTTCGTGATGCGACCTGGCCATAAGGAGGGTTTTTCTTTGTAAAAACATGTCCTCTTAAGCTAGATAAGTCGACTTCACCCACATCCGTATTTGACTTACTGATGACTTGGCCGCGATTAATTGGAGTGATGGTTTTTATGGCCGGAATCATGATGGATTGGGTAACGGGAGCATAAGACTTCCACGTAGGGTTGTTGCAACTGATTTCATAATTTGTGCGTTTGGTCGCTTCTGGTCTCTGATTGCGGATTTGAATCGACTCACTGTCGCAAGCCGGTAAATAATTGAGCGCTGCTGCATTATTTAATGTAATGCTAATAATGGCATCCGGATATATTTCTGCCAGTCTAGGAATCTCTACTTGGTTTATGTAGTGATTAATTTGATCTTCAGTAGATAAGGCAAATGTAAAACTGGCTTGAAAACAAATGAAGGCTAAGCTTAGCCTTATGATTCGCATGATTCGCTCACTTTGTCTATTATGGCGTTATAAATAAGATAGTTAGTAAAATATTAGAAAGCACTTTATCATTGGATGATGCATTTTAACAATTTTGAGGTTATACCTCGGTATAATGTTTACACATTTTGGAGGCGTTTATGGCTGGAGTTTTGGATACTGTTAACCAACGTACGCAGCTTGTAGGGGAAAATCGACTTGAACTGCTGTTGTTTCGCCTGAATGGTAAGCAAATTTATGGCATCAATGTCTTTAAAGTGAAAGAAGTTCTTCAGTGTCCGAAGTTAACAACTATGCCTCACAGTTCGCCTGTGGTCAGAGGTGTTGCTCATATTCGTGGTGGAACCATTCCAATTTTAGATTTGGGTTTGGCAACTGGCGCGAGCCCAATGGAGAATATCAGTCAATGTTTTGTCATTATTACGGAATATAATCGTCGAATTCAGGGTTTTCTGGTTCGTGGCGTCGAGCGTATCGTAAACATGAACTGGAGTGATATTCAGCCCCCACCTAAAGGGTTGTCGAACGATAACTATTTGACTGCTGTTTGTCAGGTCGACAAAGAAATGGTTGAGATTATCGATGTTGAGCAGATTCTATCTGAGGTTGCTCCTACTCGACAGGATATTTCGGAAGGCATTGTAAATGCTGACGTAACAGAAAATGCGAAAAAGCATCATATACTTATTGTTGATGACTCTTCGGTTGCACGTAAACAAATTAAGCGTTGTATGGAACAGGTTGGTTTTGCTACCACCGTTTTGTGTGATGGTCGCGAAGCGCTTACCTTCCTCCAAGACATGGTTGCAGAAGGAAAAGACGTCACGCAGGAGTTTTCTATGGTTATTTCTGATATTGAAATGCCAGAGATGGATGGATATACGCTGACGACAGCTATTCGTAATGATAGTCGTCTACAAGATTTGTTCATTCTTCTTCATACTTCTTTGAGTGGTGTTTTCAATGAAGCGATGGTGAAAAAAGTTGGGGCAGATGGTTTCTTGGCGAAGTTCCAACCGGATGAATTGGCTCGATTGGCAATAGAAACTGTGCAGGTGCAATCTGAATGATGTTTAGGCTAATCTTTGAAGTGCCTTCTTTATCCCTGTTACTTATGGAGTTTTAATGCTCAGTAGTACAAATGCAATTACACCTAATGGCTATATTAGGTTCAGAGATTACTTGCAGAAAGCGTGTGGAATCTCACTGAGTGATAACAAACAATATTTGGTCGCTAGTCGTCTAGGTAAAGTCTTGGAAAGAGAGAATTTTTCTAAGATTGAGCAGTTAGTTGACGCTTTAGAGCGATTTGGGAGTTCTAAGCTTAAGGAAGAAGTCATTAATGCAATGACAACAAATGAAACGCTTTGGTTTAGGGATACGCATCCATTTACCATTTTGAAAAACAATGTGCTGCCTGAAATGACGGCTGCTCCTCTAAAGATTTGGTCGGCCGCCTCATCTACAGGCCAAGAACCTTACTCTATCAGTATGGTAATTGAAGAGTTTAAATCTACTCGACCAGGTGTTTTGAAGGCTGGTGAAAAAATTGTTGCGACGGATATTTGTACAAACATACTCCAGCATGCCAAGCAAGGTGAATACGATAGCTTGGCTATTGCTCGTGGTCTTGGTGTAGATTTACAGAAACGATATTTTGATAAGGTCAACGACTCAACTTGGAAAATAAAGCCGCATTTGAGTTCGCGTGTAGATTTTAGGTATTTGAACCTTATCGATTCATTCGCCATGTTAGGAAAATTCGACGTAATCTTTTGTCGAAATGTACTAATATATTTTACCGTTGATCTAAAATTGGATATTTTGAAGAGAATGCATGCTTCTCTAAAGCCTGGTGGATATTTGTTTCTTGGCGGATCAGAGGCATTGAGTGGTTTATCTGATCACTTTGAAATTGTTCAATGCCATCCAGGTATTGTCTATAAATCTAAAGCTGTTTAGTTTAGATAGTCCTTACATTTCGTATTAAAGAGCCTGTCTAATGTTTTTAGATGGGCTTTTTTGTGTTTATTGTTCTGTCATTATTGTTGCCGCTTTTTGCCGTTAGGAGGGTTTTAATATTTAACCAATTGAAAAATAAGGGTTTTTATTTATGGCATCATAATTGCTTTATTTTATCTATATTGATAAATAATATTTTTCCTTGAGGATTGAATGGCTATATCTTTTGCGAGTGCATTTGCAGGACACGACAAGACGCTGGAGTTTAGAAGTGCAAGAGCGGCCGTCCTTGCAAATAATATTGCTAACGCTGACACGCCAAATTTTAAGGCGAGAGATATTTCGTTCGACTCGGTTTTAAGTAGTGAAAGTAGCAAGCTTAGACTTGCTGGAACAAATGCTAGGCATATCTCAGAGGAAGGTTTTTCGGGTGAGTCTGATGGCTTGTTGTACCGAAATGCCAATCAACCATCGTTAGATGGTAACACGGTGGATATGCAAAGAGAGCAGGCTGAGTACGCACAAAACTCATTACAATTCGATACGAGTTTTATGTTCTTAGATAGAAAAATTAGCGGCATGAGAAAGGCGCTTACTGGGAATTAATAACGATGTCTTTAAGTAATATTTTTACTATTTCTGGGTCTGCAATGAGTGCCCAAACAGTGCGTTTGAATACGATTGCGAGCAATATGGCAAACGTAGATAGCGCGGCAAGCTCTGCGGATCAGACGTATCGTGCCCGTAAGCCAGTGTTCTCACAGATGATGAATGACAGTATGCGTGACTATGGTTGGGGTAATGCCAGCAGTGATGATAGCGGTGCTGGGGTTGGGGTGAAGATTGATGGTATTGTCGAATCGGATGCACCTTTGCAACCTAGGTACGAGCCAGGCCACCCAATGGCGAATGAAGAGGGTTATGTCTTTTACCCGAATGTGAACCCGATGGAAGAAATGGCCGATATGATGTCGGCTTCTCGATCTTTTCAGACGAATGTGGAAATTATGAACTCGGCAAAAAGTATGATGCAGAAAATGCTCACGCTTGGGCAGTCATAGGAGCAGATTAGATGGCAGATATATCTGATACGAAAGGTCTTGGCGGGCTGATATCCCAATACGGAACAGAAGCGGCCAAGTCCAAAGCTGGTATTGAAAAGCCGGAAGTGCCTAAAAATGAAGGGGCGCTGGCCGATCAAAATGTCTTTTTAAAGCTGTATATCGAACAGCTAAAAGGGCAGGATCCGACGGCGCCTCAGGATACGAATGACATGGTGGCGCAAATGTCACAGTTTAGCTCGTTAGAAAGGCTAACCAGTATCTCTGACCAGCTAGAAAATATGGCGACCTCGCTTACTTCTAATCAGGCGCTTAGTGCCTCTACCTTGGTCGGTAAGTCGATCTTGATGGAAGGGAGTAAAGCTAAAGTGACAGATGGTTTGGAAGGGGTTCAGTTAAGGACGGTGATGCCTGAAAACTCTCAGACGGCGACATTGAAAATATACGACGCAGATAACCGCCTTGTTCGTACGGCTACGCTTAACTCTGGTGAGTATAAGTGGGATAAGTTAGATGATGACGGAAATGTTTTGCCGCCTGGTGAATATCGTTTTGCCGCGTCCTCGACAAATGACAAGGGCGAAATTTCGGCCTTGAGTACTCGTCTTCCAACGCGGATTCAAGGTGTCACCATTAATGGTGAAAACGGCACGGTTTTAAACGTGGAAAACCACGGAAAAATCAAACTTACGAATGAATTAGAAATATTAGGGTGATTGGAGAATATTATGGGATTTAATACTGCACTATCTGGCATTAAAGCGTCTGCCGATTATTTAAGTGTTACCGGTAATAATATTGCCAACGCCGATACTACAGGCTTTAAAAAGTCGCGTATTGAATTTGATGATCTTTATAACACGAGTGTGCTTGGTGCCGGGAGTGGCAACAGTATTGGCTCTGGTGTGAGCGTTAGTAAGGTGTCTCAGGAGTTTTCGCCGGGCAACCTTTCTTACACCGATAACAATCTTGACTTATCTATTGACGGGACAGGGTTCTTTATTCTAGATGCCGGTGTTGCTCAAAGCTACACTCGAGCAGGTAATTTTAAGCTAGATGAAGATGGTTTTTTGGTAACGAATACTGGCAGCAATGTTCAGGGGTTTAATGCAACAAAAGGCGTTGTTGGGGGTAATTTAGAAAACTTAAGAATCCCTACGGATCGTATTGCTCCTGAGGCGACAACTTCTATGGAATTGAAGTTGAACTTGAATTCCGAGAGTAAAGATGTGCCTCCCTTCATTAAGGCGAATTTTGACCCTACTAACCCTGATTCCTATAATTATACCCAGACGCAAGGTGTCGTTGGGGCTGATGGTGAAACTCGTGTGGTAACGTATTACTATGCTAAGAGTGAGTTGCCGAATACTTATAAGGTTCATGCAACTGTTGACGGCAATATGACGGACGATACTGGTGTGCCATTTTTAGGAGAGACCTACGCAACATTTAACTCAACGGAAGGTGGTGTTGATTATAATGGCGATGGTGTTCTTGAGCGGCCAAACCAACTTCTTTATATGGGCTCAAGGGAGCCTGGTCCAACGGATATTGCCGCTTTAACACAAACGCCTTTAACGGTGGCTGGTACGTTGGCTGGAGTGGCGATCACATCGACACTTGCTGCTGCTGATGTTCGTGATGATAGCTCTGTTGCTCGCGAAGTGTTTGACCCACTAAATCCAGACTCCTATACGTATGGTAATACGCGATCTGTTTATGATTCTTTGGGTGGTGCTCATACGGTAGGGTATTATTTTATTAAACAGGGTGAGAATAATACCTACGAGATGCGTGTGACAATGGACGGGGAAGAAAGTTATACCGACCCTTTGACAGGTAATGATACGCGCTTTTTGAAAGAAAACACGAATGTAACGTTTGATGCTGCCGGTAATCTAATGGGGACTAATCGTGGGCTTCCTCCTTTTGATATTGCGGAACCTGTCGCGTTAGAAATTGCTGGATTGGACCCATCAAATCGGGGTCGAGTTACGCCAATAGATTTATTCGGATCAACGCAATTTGCGATAGATAATACAGACAACTTTGAGCAAGATGGTTTCTCTGCTGGTGAACTGCAGGGCGTATCATTTGATGATGATGGTTTTTTAACAGCAACGTATACGAATCAACAAACGGCAACACTTGGCCAGATTGGCTTGGCAACATTTGATAGTACTGACGGTCTTGTTCCTAGTGGTCACTCAGCTTGGCTTGCAAGTAAGGGTTCTGGACCAGCCGATGTTGGTCGCCCAAATAGTGGTACGTTAGGGCGAATTCAAGGCGGCGCATTAGAAGAGTCGAATGTTGATTTAACCGCTGAGTTGGTTGCTCTTATTGAGGCTCAGCGTAATTATCAGGCAAACAGTAAGACGCTAGAAACCGAAAATACGGTCACTCAAACTATTATAAATTTGCGCTAATTTTCTGGAGAGAGAAGATTCAAGGTCGAAACAGTTTTGCTGTTTCGGCTTTTTTTTGTCTTTTTTTTAGAGTTTTCTGAGTTGGTATGATTCTTGAAGGTTACTTTCTAATAACGTGAATTCTTCTAGGGGTGTCGCAGTGGATAAGGCTTTATATCTGGCAATGAGTGGTGGTGTGCAAACCATGAATGCTCAAACAATACACGCTAACAATCTGGCAAATGTCAGTACAACGGGCTTTCGTTCTGACTTTGAGCAGGCTCGTTCAATGCAAGTGAATGGTGACTATTACCCTAGTCGTGTATATGCGATGACCGAAAATCCAGCCACTCGATACACTCAAGGTGACATGATTCAAACTGGCCGAAATTTAGATATTGCTGTTTCCGGAGATGGCTTCATTGCTGTTTATGATGAGAAGGGGCAAGAAGCTTACTCTCGTGCTGGAGACTTGCAAATTAACGCTGCTGGACAATTGGTGACTGGACGAGGTTTGCCTGTTGCGGGTGTTGGAGGGCCTATTTTTTTGCCTCCGCTTGAAAGTATCAATATCACCGAAGACGGCTCTATTTCTATTATTCCGCAAGGTGGTGCAGGTAATGAAGTCGCTGTGTTAAACCAAATAAAATTGGTCAATCCGGATGCTCAGAACTTACGCAAAGAAGGCGATGGTTTAATTCATTCACGGGACGGGCAAGCGTTTGATCCAGATCCTAACGTACGTTTGGTTAGCGGATTTATAGAGGGGAGTAATGTTAATGCCGTCGAAGAAATGACGCATATCATGAATCTTGCTCGACGTTTTGAGATGAATGTGAAAATGATGGATTCAATTCGAAATAACGCAGATTCTTCTGCTCGAATATTACAGCGTTCATCATAAATACAATTGACAAGTAAAGAATAACGACATTAAAAGAGGCTCTTATGAATTCAGCATTATGGGTAAGTAAAACCGGTTTAAGTGCAATGGATAAGCAATTAAACGTGGTAGCCAACAACTTGGCGAACGTTTCAACGACCGCTTTTAAGAAAGATAGAGCAGTATTTGAAGATCTAATGTACAAAACAGTCCGTGCGCCAGGTGGTTTAAGTGCGCAAAATGCGGAGTTGCCATCAGGTTTGCAGTTAGGTACTGGTGTAAAGGTTGGGGCAACGCAAAAAGACTTTTCCAATGGTGATTACAATATGACGGATAGGCAGCTTGATGTTGCTATTCAAGGCAAAGGTTTCTTACAGGTATTACAGCCGGATGGTACTATTGCTTATACAAGAGATGGCAGCCTACAGCTTAATAGTCAGGGGCAACTTTCTACGTCAGGTGGTTTAGTGGTTGAGCCCGGTATTCAGATTGATCCTGATGCCATTGAAATCATGATTGCAGATGATGGCGTAGTATCGGTTCGTAAAACAGGCGATGCGGATGCTCAGCAAGTTGGCGCTATTAATATCGCAGGCTTTATTAATCCAACGGGGTTGAGTTCAGCAGGACAAAATATTTTTACTGAAACGAATGCTAGTGGACCACCATTAGTTGGTGTTCCAGGAACAGATTCACTTGGGACTATTGCCCAAGGTATGTTGGAAGCTTCTAATGTGAATTCGATTGAAGAGCTTGTCAATATGATTACGACTCAAAGAGCGTATGAAATGAACTCTAAAGTGATCGCTTCTGCAGATGGTATGATGAGTTTTGCAATACAGCAGCTATAGTGAAATATGGGATATGATGAAGATTAAATACGCGTTTTTGATTTTTTTGAGTGCTTGTTTGTCTGGTTGTCTTTCTTGGGATGTCAACCAACAAGCGGTTGCAAATGCAGCAGCAGCAGGCGCTGCTGCTGCGGTAACGGATGCCGTTATCGATGCCGTGGTAGACAACAATGAGGAAACGCCAGAGGAACCTATACCAGAAGAGCCGCGTAAAGGTTATGTTCCTGATCCCAATGATCCATTAAATGGACCGAAAATCGGTCAATCTATACAGTCTGATGACCCTTACTATACGCCTGTCTATCCTAATGGTATGAATCCTTCTCAGGCTCCAACAGGAGGTATTTACCAGACAAGTATGGGGGATGTGTTTTTTGGCGATCAAAAAGCCAGTAAAGTGGGCGATATACTAACCATTAATTTGAATGAAACGACGACATCAACGAAAGCCAATGCCGCTACTGTCTCAAAGTCTTCTTCAGCTACGATCGAGAACCCAACGGTACTGGGTCAGGAAATGAGGGTAGACACAACGCTTCCGCAACAAGGTACGGATTTTTCAGGTAACGCATCGGCGAACCAGAATAACAGTTTGAACGGTACAATTTCTGTTACTGTGTTCAGGGTATACCCGAATGGTCTTTTGGCGGTACGCGGTGAAAAATGGTTGCGCTTGAACCAAGGTGATGAATACATTCGCTTTTCAGGTGTCGTACGAAAACAGGACATTTCTCCAGATAATACCGTTGAATCTGAGCGTGTTGCGGATGCGAGAATTACCTATTCTGGTACCGGCGATGTGGCTGCAGGAAGTGAGCAAGGTTGGGTGAGTCGTTTGCTTAACTCTAGTGATATGCCTTATTAATTTGATGATCTAACAGCTGAGAGGATTGATTCTCTCAATAGGTGATGTGATGAAGCACGTAGCGCTAATTGTCTTATACTTATTATCTTTTTCTGTTCAGGCTGAGCGTCTGAAGGACATTGCTAGTGTTCAAGGTGTTCGAGAAAACCAATTGTTTGGTTATGGCTTGGTGATTGGCCTTAACGGAACTGGTGATAGTACTGCTTTTACGAGCCAGAGCTTTTCTAGCATGTTGTCACGTTTTGGTGTGACATTGCCGGAAGGTGTGAATGCGACCTCTAAAAACGTCGCCGCTGTCTCTCTTACCGCTACGTTGCCTGCGTTTTCTAAGCCAGGTCAAAAAATTGATGTCACTGCATCCTCGATTGGCAATGCGAGTGCTTTGCGTGGCGGAACCTTGTTGCTGTCTACTTTGAAAGGGGCGGATGGGGCGGTTTATGCTATTGCTCAAGGGAATTTAATTGTTGGTGGTTTAGGAACGAATGGGGCTGATGGTTCACGGACGTCGGTTAATGTACCAACAGTTGGACGTATACCAAATGGTGCAAGTGTAGAGCGTATTGTGGCGAGCAGTTTTAATACCGGAGATACGCTAACCTTCAATCTAAATCGTCCAGATTTTACAACGGCAAAGCATGTTTCAGATAAAATCAATAACCTTCTGGGGCCTGGTGTGGCGACAAGCCTTGATGCGACGTCAATACGGGTCTCTGCACCGAGAGATCCAAGTCAGCGAGTGACTTTTTTATCCATTCTTGAAAATCTTGAAGTGAAGGTGGCTGAAGAGCGTGCGCGTATTGTTGTTAATTCTCGTACGGGAACCATTATTATCGGTCAGCATGTCAAAGTTTCTCCCGCTGCGATTACGCATGGTAGTTTGACGGTGACAATAAAAGAGGTTCCGCCGGTGATTGGGCAAGATGGAACCGTAACCGGAGGGGAGACCATCGTATCGCCTCGTGAAGGTATTGCTATTGGCCCTAACAGCGGCCATATGTTTGTTTTTAATCCGGGTGCGTCATTGAATGATATTGTTCGAGCCGTTAATCAAGTGGGGGCTGCGCCTGGAGATGTCATGGCGATCTTAGAAGGCTTAAAACAAGCTGGTGCCATTAATGCCGACTTAGTAGTGATATAGGCTTTACTATGAACTCAGTTCCACCAAAGGACGATTTTTTTGCAGACTTTTCTTCATTAACCGCGTTAAAGACGAAAGCGCAAAAAGACCCGGAATCCGCTCTAAAAGACGTTGCTCAACAGTTTGAGTCAATCTTTATTAATATGCTTTTGAAGAACATGCGCAGTACGAATGAGGCGATTGGTAGTGGTTTATTCTCCAGTGCTCAAACTAAGCAATATCAAGAAATGATGGATTCCCAAATGTCTCAAGGTTTGGCGAAATCGGGGGGGCTTGGATTGTCTGAAGCGCTTATTCGTCAATATCAAACAAAGCAGCAAGGTCTCAGCACGCCAGAAGCGAAAGAGCGAGGAGATACGGATTTTTTGAATCAAGTGGCTAGACAAGACTTGGTGAGAATTCAAGCATTGGCTCATCGTGCCTCAACTGAATTTATTCAATCGGTTCAACAAGAGACTCAAAATAGCCCTGCTAGTAAAGTCGCTTCTTTGCCTTCGGCACTGTCTGTGGTGTTTGAGTCGCCAGATGATTTTGTTGATAATCTTTGGCCTCATGCTCAACAAGCCGCAGATAAGTTGGGTGTGAACCCTAAGGCAATATTGGCCCAAGCCGCACTAGAAACTGGTTGGGGTAAATACCCGATTGCCAAAGAAGATGGCGCTGCTAGTTTTAATTTATTTGGAATAAAAGCAGATAACCGCTGGCAAGGCGATAGAGCGGTTGTGAATACGTTAGAGTTTCGCGATGGTGTTGCGAAACGGGAGAAAGCCGCGTTTCGTGCTTATGATTCTTTTTCACAAAGCTTTGATGACTATGCTGACTTTCTGTCTTCTAGTGAGCGGTATAAAGATGCCCTTCAGGCCGGAGATGACGCGTCAATGTTTGCCGCTTCGTTGCAAAAAGGTGGCTATGCGACGGACCCTAAGTATTCAGAGAAAATTGACAGCATCCTTTCCAGTAAGTGGTTTCAACGCCTTTAATAATAAAAAATGGCTCAATTCTCAGCGTTGGTAAAGTTTTTGCATGAATAGCCGATATGATCAAGTAAGTTCAAAGGTTATTTTTGAAAAACGTACTAGGGGTGTGAGCTATGAGCTCAAATTTATATTCAATTGGTTTGTCTGGGCTTCAGTCTAGTAATGCTCGTATTAACACGACAGGGCAAAACACATCCAATGTGGATACTGAAGGCTACAGCCGTCAAAGAACGGATACCACAAGTTCGCCTGTTGGTGGTGTTGTTCTTCGTGATACCTCACGCCTAGTCGATAATTTTGTTAGCTCTCAGGTTCGCTCTGATACTTCAACCTTTTCATATTACGACACTTATCATTCTATGATATCGACATCGGACAGTTTATTGGCTGAAGATAGTATTTCTCTTAATACTTATATCAATAACTCGTTTGATGCCTTGCAAACCGTTAATAATGACCCTACCTCTTCTTCATTAAGGCAGTTGGCTCACTCCAGTCTAAGTAATCTTGTTCAGCAGTATCATACGCTTTCAGGCGTTGTAAGTGATCAAGAAGGCTTGGTAGATGCTCAGCTTGCGTCTTCTTTAGGCGATTTGAATACAATCACAACGAAGATTTCAAATCTGAACGAACAGATTTTGAGACAGGAAGGTATTTCGATTTCTCCTGCAAATGAACTTCGTGATAAGCAAGAATTATTAGCCAAAGATTTGTCTAAATATTTGGATATCAAAGCCCAATTTAATGACAAAGGATTGATGACTATTCAACTGGCGAATGGTCAGCCTCTGGTAATGGATCAATTTCCTACAGAATTAAAAGTGAGTCCAAACCCACTACACCCTAAAAAAATTGATTTGGTTGTTAGCTTTGGCGATTACGAAGTGGGTTTGAAGACGCAGGGGCTTGGTGGAAGTGTTGGAGGGTTGATTGATTACCGGTCTGAATTTAGCGTTTATGCAGATAGGACATTGGGTCAACACGCTATAGCACTGGCAGATGCGATGAACACTCAGAACAAGAAAGGACTTGATGCCGATGGTCAATTCGGAAAAGACTTGTTTTCTTTGGGGGACATAAATGTTTACTCCACAGCGGACAACCTTAATAAAGCGAAAGAAATATCAGTGAGGGTATCAGCGGGTCAATCCGCCAAAATTACAAAAGATACCTATGAACTAAATAGAACAGATGACAATTTATTCTCAATTAAGAAAATTAATGCAGAAGGCAAATCAACAGACAAAGCGATTACCTTTGACCCAAGTCTTTTGCAAAAAGATAGCAATGGCTATTTCAAAATTGATGAGCTTGGTCTTGATATCCGTCTTGATGGTATCGATAAAATAGATAAAGACGATGTTTTTCAATTCACGCCTACTGAGGGGGCCGCTGCAAAATTAGGTTTGGTCTCAAAAAATGGTGAGGCGATTGCTCTAAGCGCGCCAATTGGTGTAAGTACAGGCTCAGATAATTTATCGGATGCAAGAGTTTCTCTTACTTCTGTTACAAATATAGACCCTGAAACATCTGCTTTTTCATCGGATGGCTCTTTATATCCTAGTGCGCCACATAAAATCTATTTTACCTCTCCAAGTTCCTATGTTGTTCAGAATTCGTCTGGTGTTGAATTAGCAAAAGTCGAGAATGTCATAGAATTTAGTAATTTGCTTGAAAAAGCAGGATTATCAAACGAAGCGGGTTTTGATGTGTCAGTTTCCTCTATGCCAAAGCGAGGTGATGAGTTTTCAGTTGGCACGGACAATATAGGTCAATCTGACAACTTTAATGGTCTGGCGTTAGCTGATTTACAAAATCAATCTCTTATTGATGGTAAAGCAACTCTGGTGAAGTCTTTTTCTGGCTTCATATCCTATGTAGGTAGTAAAACCGCAGAGATAGAAGGTCATGCAGACTCAAGTGAAATTGTAATGAACGAAAGCATTGCTCGTCGAGATAGATTATCAGCGGTAAGCCTTGATGAGGAGGCTGTGAATCTTTTGAAGTACCAGCAATCCTATTCTGCTTCTGCTCAAGTGGTAACGGCAGCTCGCACGACGTTCGAGACTTTACTTGGGATTATGAGGTAAGTTTATGCGAGTAACTAATAACTTAATCTATGGTCAGGCAAATAAGTCTATGGCCCAATCCAATGAAAAAATTCTTAATATTCAAGAAAAAATTTCATCTCAAACAAATATTATAAAACCGAGCGATGACCCTGTCGGTGCTAGCCAAATTTTGATGTATGGCAGTAAGAACCAAACATTAAAGCAATACGATGAAGCCATGAAAATGGCAACGGGCAACTTAGAGTATCAAGAAGTTGCTTTAGACAGTTTGAATGACTTTTTAGATTCTGCCAGAACGCTATTTATTCAGGCACAAAATGATATCAACACTCAAGTCGACATTGAGGCCATTGCCCATGAAGTTTCTTTGATAACAGAGTCCATGGCAGACTTGATGAACTCTAAAAGTGCTGATGGTAACTATATTTTTGCAGGTACAGACTCACAAAGCCCAGCTTTTATTATAGGAAGCGATGGTCGTTACCAATGGGCTGGCAATGAGGGGCAAAAATACGCTCAAATCTCAGAAGATTTGAAGATCCCAGTTACCAATTCAGGTAAAACACTTTTTCAAGATATTTGGACAAATCGAACGTTTGTATCAAAAGTCGTTGATGGCGATGTATTGCTAACAGATAAAGTACAAAATCAGGCTGATTTTGATTCGTTTATGGCGAAGCATTATGATCCTGAGGATGCCAAATCTAATAAATACAGCCTTGTTACGTCATACGCTGACGGAGGTCGCTCATCTTTAGAGCGTGCAAAAGAACAGCCTGGAGCGGATGCTGACGGCTACAATTTGTTTGACGGAACGTCGGCCGACTATGTTATTACAAATCATTTGGGTGAAGAGGTTGATTCTGGTAATTATAAAGTAGGTAAGCCAATTACATTCTCTGGAATGTCCTTTATTCTAGAGGGTGAGCCTGGAGCATCTGTTGATATTACTCTTATGAAGCCTCATAAAGACAATGTGCTTAATGAAATAAAAGACTCGTTGGCTACTTTAACAAATAAAAATGCCACACATGAAGATCGAGAGTCTGCTTTTTTTAGTGCTATATACAGCATTAATAATGCTCAACAGCGGATTGGTGAAGGCCGATCTAATATTGGTGCAAGGCTTAACATGATTGAAGACAGAGAAAGTTTTAGTTCTGCAAACCAGTTGTCTAATACGATTGCTCAAAGTCGAGAAGGTGAGTTAGATATGGGGGCAGCGGCAACAGAGTTATCTATGAAGGAGTCGGCACTGAATGCTTCGCAAAAAGTATTTTCGCGCATGAGTAATTTATCCCTATTTAATCAAATGTAATTTTTAAGGTATAAGGTAAAAAGATGTCAGCATTTAAAATGGAGTCCTGTTTTGGGGCTGATATCAATGTCGGGTATTTTGATATGGAAGAGATACTCGGTATCTTGGAAATCAAAGAAAAAGTCCTTGGCAGTAAGCGTGTTCAAAGCCTGATAAGAACACATGGTCGAAAAGACCGTATTGTTGGTGTTGCTATGCGACAAGTTGCATTTGATGAACTGCGCTTAACCTTAGACTCTGAATTCCTTCCTTATGATCCATATTTCTCTGACGATAAATTGTTGAACAGCCGACGAGAAAGACTGTATGACGCACAAGAGCGATTCCTCACTTTATGTATATCTATTGCGAGCGGTAGATCTGTACGAAGTCTTAAAAAATTAAATCCTGACTTAAATACTAAAGAGCTACGCAGCAAGCATGGGCGAAGTCAAAGTCTTTTTCGTTATTTCAGGCAGGAGCTAAATGAGCAAACAAGGGAGTATATCCTGAGTTACAAAGCTCGAATGGACAAAAGTGGTGAAAGTGGTAATGAGGCTGAAACAAGCAGCTCTAGCTCTGCTATAGAAGTTGAACAACATACTCCAAAATTAACAGCTGTTCAGAAAGCCTCTAATGCAAGTAAATGTATTCCGACTTCATTTGATGTGGAAACGGCCACTGCACTTAAGTTGTTTCAAGATGGATATTCATTGCTATCTACTCAAGTGGAGCGCTTTAAACGCGGTGAGCAGCTTGAGATGCTAGAGTTGGTGAAGTTTTGTCGTCGGTTGATTGAGTCTCATACACGGAATAATTTTTCATTAATGGCGATACGCCATATAAAAGACTCATCTATTTATTTAGAACAGCATGCCATGGGAATGGCAGTACTTGGAATTCATTTTGCCAAAGCGATGAAATTGTCCGGTGCCTATGTCGAAACGATTTCTCTTGGAGCCCTATTGTTTGATTTAGGACGCTTTCGTTTACCGATGGCAATGGTAACGAAAACAACCAAGATGACATCTGGTGAGTTTGACTTGTTTCGTAAACATATACAGTTTGGAGAGCAGATCCTGCATAAATGTGAGGGTGTTCCGAAAGCGGTTTATCAAATGTTATCCGATCACCATGAAAAGATTGACGGTTCAGGATACCCCGTAGGTAAGCAAGATCAAGAAATCTCTGTTTATGGGAAAATCGCAGCCATTATTGATGCGTATGATGCAATGACGTCGGAGCAGCCTCATAAGCCTTCAATGGGACCGATCAAAGCGTATCAACAAATGCAAAAAGAGTCTGGTTTGGCGTTTGATAAGCAATTATTAGACGTCTTCTTGAAAAGTATTGGTAGTACTCCTGTTGGTTCTTGTGTGTCTTTATCAAATGGTCGGGTAGGGTTTGTGTTGACGCTCAATAAGTCTTTTCAGCCTTCTTTGGTTCGCCAAGTTTACAGTACCAAAAATAAAGCATTTATAGAGTCATCAGACATTGAATTGAACAAATCGGCCAATCTTAGAACGGACGTTGTCATTGACGGAGAGGTTGATCCTCAGTCTTTGGGCCTGCAGTTTATTAACCATATCTCCTAAACTCATTCTCGATATTATCGAGTCTCTTGCATTGTTTTCTGCATAATAATGAGCTGATTAATCATTCTTTTGTGGATCAATATCGTCTTAAAAATCCCCCATTCTATTTATTCTAAACCTACCTTCAATCAATAATGCATTAAGTATTTTGATGAACCATATTTTTCTTTTCAAAAAAAGCATAATTATTGAGCGACTACTTAATTTGATTAAAAAGGGTTGAGCTTATCAGGTGTTTACGAAAATCTAATAAAACGTTAGCAATAAGCGTCCCTTCCATTTCTTTTTGATAATTACTAACTAGATTTATTTAAAGGCAAGTTTTCTCTATTCTTTCTTTTTTTGCTGTATTTTGTGCTCTTTTCTTTAATTTTCACCTTTTATTCTAAAGTTCCTTGGACTCGGTTCGATAACTCTTGATACCAAAATTTTTGGTACAAAATAAGAAAGAATTTTTTTAAAAAAATACAAAAAATATTAAAGATCATCGCATTGTTGTCGATAACTTTAGTAAGAGACAAAAACCCCAAAAAATCAATTAAATCAGAGGGTTGTCTTACTGTTATAAATTCTTAGGAGAGAAGAAAATGGCTTTATATGTAAATACAAATGTGTCATCGCTGAACGCACAGCGTCAGCTTACAAGTAGTGGCAAGGTATTAGATACCGCCTATCAACGATTGTCATCTGGCCTTCGAATTAACAGTGCTGGTGATGATGCGGCAGGCCTTCAAATTTCGAACCGTTTAACGTCTCAGATTAATGGTTTGAATCAATCTGTACGAAATGCAAACGATGGCATCTCGTTAGCTCAAACCGCTGAAGGTGCGTTAGAAGAAACGACAAACATGCTTCAGCGTATGCGTACCTTGTCTATTCAATCGGCAAATGGTTCAAATGCTGATGAAGACCGTGTTGCCCTTCAACAAGAAATGGGGCAATTAGCGGACGAGATAAACAGAATTGCGGATATCACAACATTCGGTGGACGAAACCTACTTGATGGTAGCTACCAAGGTATTTTCCAGGTAGGTGCCGACGCGAATCAAACGATCAGTTTTTCAATGCAATTTAGTGGACAAAATAACTCCGTTAACCTTGCTGGGAATGGTGGTTTTACCATGTCTGGTTTGTCCTCTGGTGTTCCTTATGTTGAAGAAGAAACACAGATTATAGCTACTCAAGAAGGTGGTTTTGTTAATCAGCATGGCGACGCTATTAATGAACAAGGTCATTTGATTGACGAAAATGGCGAGTTGATCAATAAAGAGGGTCAGCGAGTCAATGAAGAAGACGTTCTGATCGATGAGCAAAACCGCCCAATTAATGAAAATGGGGTGCTTATTGATGCTACTGGTGTACCGATAAATGAAGATGGCACCGTTAAGCAAGATGTTGTAAATGAAGACGGCACTATTTCGAATGCTGATGGCACAACGAAAAATGTTGACGGGACGGTTTCTCATCCTGATGGCAGAGTAGTGCAACTGGATGGATCTGTAATGCATCCTGATGGAACCATTGCTCATCCTAATGGCTCAATTACTCAGCCTGACGGCACCGTTGTTGAGCCCGAGAAAAAATATGGCCAGCCATTAGTGACTGCGGATACGGTATCAATAACAGACATTAAGAACTCACAAAGCATGATTGCCATGTTGGACACTATGATTCAAGCCGTCGATTCAAAACGAGCTGAGCTTGGTGCGGTGCAGAACCGTTTTAGTTCCACTGTAAATAACTTGTCTAGTATTTCTGAAAACGTTTCCGCTGCTCGGTCCCGTGTTAGAGACGCTGATTATGCTGCTGAAACGGCATCATTAACAAGTTCACAAATTATTCAGCAAGCCAGTTCAACCATACTTGCTCAAGCGAACCAACGACCACAGGCTGCTTTGAAGTTATTAGGGGCTTAATCTTAATGAGTTGATTGTTAATTGAAGTCGAAAAGAAATAGCGGCTTCAATCAAAAAAGTTCGAGTAATTCTCGGAATATAGGCAACTTCTCTCTCCTAGAGGTGCCTTTTCAGCCGGGTGATTTATCACCCGGCTTTTTTTTGCCTGAATGATGGGGTTTTAGTCAGTTATTGATTGTTTTTTAGTGTGTAGGAAATGCTTTAAGGCTTATGCCATAGGTGGTTATGAATGGAAAATTTTTTTTCAGACCTCTTTTGAGATCAGCTTTTCACAATGGATGTTGCTTTAAACGGAATGCTTTTTCCAGTGATAGGTGGCTTTGTTTAAGGTGATTTATTTAATGGATCTAATTTTATGTATTGGGATTGAAGGTGCTTTTTTTGAACGCGGGAGTCCAGTATGAATCTTCGAAAGCCTATTTTTGAATGGTGTATATCGACGCGCAGATTTTGGTGCAACGCATGATGATGGAGGGCGGTGATTGAATAATCACGAGAAAATATTCTTAGGGTTATTGCGGTCGTTCGTCTCGGTTAAGTGCCGTGTCGCCTGGCGTTCACTGGTCTTTTTTGAGTGGTGTATTTCGACGCGCAGATTTTGGTGCAACGCATGATGACGGAGGCGGTGATTGAATAGTCACGAGAAAATATTCTAGGTTATTGCGGCCGTTTACCTCGGTTAAATGCCGTGTCGCATGGCGTTCACTGGTCTTTTTGAGTGGTATGTCGACGCGCAGATTTGCGCGCATGATGATGGAGGGCGGTGATTGAATAGTCGAGAAAATATTTTTGGGTTATTGCGGTCGTTCGTCCGGTTATGCCGTGTCGCATGGCGTTCACTGGTCTTTTTGAATTGTGCATTCTGACGCGCAGATTTGGTGCAACGCATGATGGAGGGCGGTGATTGAATAATTACGAGAAAATATTCTTAGGTTATTGCGCCGTTCGTCTCGGTTATGCCGTGTCGCATGGCGTTCACTGGTTTTTTTGAGTGGTGTATGTCGCCGTGCATTTTTTACGCAAGTACTCGACGATGGAGGGCAGTGATTGAATAGTCACGAGAAAATATTCTTAGGATTATTGCGGCCGTTCGCTTCGGTTAAGCGCTGTGTCGCATGGCGTTCACTGGTCTTTTTTGAGCGGTGTGTATTGGCGTGAATTGTTTGCGCTAGTACTCGATGGCGAAAAACATGTTGGTTTTTGCGTTCTTTTTTAGATGCTGATTTATAGCGGCATCTAAAGGCGTTAAGTGATCGTTTTTTGCTTTTGTTAAGGCGGTTTTTTGCCGCTTAATTTTATGCAGAGTGCTTTCGTTGGTTGTTTTGAGCTATAGCTCGTATCAACTCGACGTATTGGATAAAGGTTTGAGCATAATTGCGTATTTTTTTCTTTTTAGAAAAAAATCACACAATGTTTTCAGAAGATAATTATTTTAAAGTTCTTTTAAAACAATTATTTAGGCATTAATTTGCCGTCAGGTAGGAAGTTTTTTTCCCAATTGCGGAAAAAACTTTCCGAAATTAACTAAAGGTTTTCAAAATCTTGTCGAAAACCTTATACGATCTGCTTTTTTGCAGGATTTTATGAAATCCAGGAGGCTATAATGGCTTTATACGTAAATACAAATACTTCATCTATCAATGCCCAGCGTCAGCTGATGAATTCAAGTAAAACCTTGGATACGTCTTATCAGCGTTTATCTTCTGGTTTGCGTATTAACAGTGCGGCGGATGATGCGGCTGGCTTGCAGGTTTCTAACCGATTGACATCTCAGGTTAATGGTTTGAATCAGGCTGTTCGTAACGCCAATGACGGTATTTCTGTAGCTCAAACTGCAGAAGGCGCGTTGGATGAAACGACAAATATGCTACAACGTATGCGTACGTTGTCTATACAGTCTGCAAACGGATCAAACTCTGATTCAGACCGTAAAGCGCTTCAGCAAGAAGTGGGTGCTTTATCCACAGAGATCGACCGTATCGCTTCCGATACCACCTTTGGTGGTCGTGCTCTGCTCGATGGAACGTATGCTGGTGTTTATCAAGTTGGCGCTGATGCAAATCAAACAATCAGTTTTGATTTGAGTAAAGGTGAGAAGCAGGATTACGCAGGTAACGGTGGCTTCACTATGGCCGGCCTGTCTTCTGATGCGACATATCAAAAAGAGCTAGAAGCTTATGAAACACAAAAAGCGGACGGTAAAGCACAAGATAGAGCAATAGCTGAAGCAAATGGCGATGAATATGTAGACCCAGAAATTCAAGCTAAAGCGGATGCGGAAGAGCGTGGTGAAGTTTATGTTGACCCAAATGCTCCTAAGCAACCAGATCGTAGTAAAAGCTTTGGTGACACCTCTCAAGGTTTTAGTACGCCATCGGTTACGTCAATGGCAAATGCACAGAGCATGATCAATATCGTAGACAGTATGATCGAAGCGGTTGGCTCAAAACGTGCTGAGCTAGGTGCGGTCCAAAACCGTTTGGGTTCAAGTATCAGCAACTTGAGTAATATTTCTGAAAACGTATCGGCTGCACGTTCTCGTGTACGTGATGCAGATTTTGCGGAAGAAACTGCGAAGCTAACAAGTTCTCAAATCCTTCAGCAAGCAAGCTCATCAATCTTGGCTCAAGCCAATCAACGTCCACAAACAGCGTTGTCTCTTTTGGGCTAAAATTAGTGGTGGCGAAAAGCTGGAACATTGTTCCAGCTTTTGTCTCACTTAGAGGACTAATGATATGTCAATTAATTCAAGTGATTATACAAAACAGTCTATTGGGGGTATTACAGTCAGACAAGATCAGCGGGCGGATGAACATTTTAAAACATTGCGTCAAGCAAGTGCTAAAGCTATTCAAAATTCAGCCGATAGTAATAAAACAGGCAATAATAGCAACAATCAGGGCTCTTCACGTTCTCCTGATGTCAAACCTCATGATATTGACATTGCTAATAAGAAAATGTCTCAATTAAATGTTCATTTGAGATTTGAAATGACTGAGGATCGAAGTAAAAATATTGTAAAAGTTATGGATCAGACGACAGGAGATGTCGTACGTCAAATGCCGACTGAAGAATTTCTTAAAATGTCTGAAAGAATCGATGCTATTATGAGCCAACTTAGCGATATTAAGGGGACACTGGTAAATAGTGAAGTTTAATCTATCGTAAATATTGATGTGTTAGTTTTAGGGGAGTTGTTATGGCAATTGGCTCATTAGGTGCTGGATCTGGTTTAGATCTTGAGTCTCTAGTAAGTGACATGGTCAGTGCCAGAAGGGATACAAAAGTTAAGTTATATGAAAATAAACTGGCTGGATACGAAGCAGAGCTTTCTGCTCTCGGTTCGGTAGGTTTGGCTATAGACAATTTTAAGACATTTGTTACCACCCTCAACGACGATGACCTTTTTTCTGGGCGTAATGCCATAATACAACAAAAAGAAGGTAAAGAATCTCTTTCTATTATTCCTGATAAAACCGCTTCCACTGATACCTATTCAATTCAAGTAAACCAGTTAGCAAAAGGCAGCCGCTTAGTTTCTGATATCTCGTCATTTTCTTCAAGGGATGAAGTTGTTACTTCCTCTGGTGGCGAATTAACGTTAACGGCTGGTGACGATGAGCTTGTACTTGATGTAAAGCCAGACACTACATTGTCTAAGCTTCGTGAACAGATAAATTCAGCAGGTAAAGATCTCGGAGTCTCTGCCAATTTGGTTGACGATGGTGATGGCCATATGTTTTTTACCATTACATCAACGAAAACGGGTGTAGGTAATACCTTAAGTATAGACAGTAGTAACCTTACATTAGACAGTGCTGCTCTTGGTGGTTTCTTCCCTGGCCTAAGTGTTCCTTTAGGCGGTGAAGCTCAAGATGCCATTATTACTGTTGATGGAATTCGAGTAAGAAATGATAGCAATGAGTTTGATAAAGCGGTCGCAGGGCTAACAATCAGCGCGTTAGATGTGTCTAAAGAGCCTATTAAAGTAGACATTAGTTATAATAAAGAAACCGTTGAAAATACGATTCAAGGCTTTGTCGGCTCTTATAATGAACTAATCTCAGTCTTTAAACAGAATACTGCGAAAGGTTCCGTTTTAAATGGCAATAGTATGATTCGTAACCTAAGTTCATCACTAGCCAGCGACTTGATGTCTAATCACTCAAGCGAAGGTAGCGCTTTTACCTCTATTTTTGATGTTGGCGTCGAGTTTTTAGAAGATGGAACGCTAAGCTATGATAGTGATAAGTTTAATAGCGCTGTTGAGGAGGACTTCGATGGTGTAGCCTCTTTATTTATAGGCAAAAATGGCCTGGCAACATCACTTGATGGGCTGCTCGACACTTATGCCGGCCCTAGAGGAATGAACAGTACACTTAAAGACTCGGTTACTAAATCTATCGGTAGCACTGAAGAGTCACTTTCAGATTATGAAGCGCGTATGGAAAAATACGAGGCTTCTTTACGCAGTAAGTTTACGAATTTAGATACTCAACTTGCAAATATGAATGCTCAAGGTAGTTATCTAAATTCAATGCTAAGTCAATTATAGTGTCACGTTGTATCGTATTCGAAAATTTAGTGAGGTTGTTTTATGTACGCGAAAAAAGGGATTCAGGCTTATAAAAAGGACTCTATAAAATCCGATTTAGCCTCGGCAGATCCTCATCGTGTTATCCAGCTTCTGATGCATGGAGCCATAGAACGGTTAGCGTTAGGCAAAGGCTGTATTGAACGAGCGGATTGGGGTGGGAAAGGCGAAGCCTTCACTCGAGCAATAGAGATTATAAATGCATTAAGAGATGCATTAGATCGAGATGTAAATCCTGAATTGGTAGATAATTTAGATGGGTTATACGATTACATGATCGTTCGCATTAATGAAGCGAGCGTGTCTAAAGACTGTGCCGTTATTGATCAAGTAATCGGCTTACTTCTGCAAATCAAAGGCGCCTGGGATCAAATATCCGAAGCATCCAAGCAAGAAGCATACAATAGTGAAAGCCAAGAGCGAGCAGGGGCCATTAATGCTTGATCTGTCTCAGTTGGCTAAGTTAACTGAAGAATTAGAGAGGGCTGTATTGGTTAAAGACTTTGATGAAATACAGCGGTTATGTTTAGAGCATAATGACTTTATTTTTTCTCTTAAACCTGAAAAAAAAAATTCTGTAATTAATCAGAAATTAAAAACCTTCATTGAAATTCATCACTTGGCTATTCAGCTAGTTCAAGATACTCATCGAATCATGCAAAACCAGTTATTTCAATCTATAAAAGCTCGAAAGAGCGTCAGTAAGTATAAAGGCGTGAAGCATGCAAAATAAAGCCAGCGGCCCCAATCTTGAACATGCGGAAGCCTTTCTGGCTTCTTTTAAAAAAGGTGCTGAAAGGTTAAAAGATAACGATCAGGACCTTACCGATCGATACATAAAAAACATGACTGTTTTTTCTCAGTTCATGCCTCATATCTATGAAGAGCTAAAAGACTACCGCCCTAAAAAACGCTTTATTTACATGGAAGAATCGGGTGAATTGAATCTTTTTAGAGAGGATATTGGTTTTCCCCTGTTTTCAGAAAATCCTAAGTCTCAGGCGCAAGATAAAATAGAGTATGTGCTTTCTCACCCCACAAAAACCTTCCTCAATTTAGAGCGTTCTCTTAACAATGAAAGTCGCCATGTCTTTTTCAGTAATAAAATATTAGACGAAATTGAGGTCCAGTCTGAAGGCCTTGAAAAACAAGTCGAGTGGCCTCAATTTGTCGGAGCAGCCATTGTATTTGGTATTGAGCTTGGGTATCAGCTTGAGTTGCTCTTAAGCAAAAGAGACATAAAACACCTTTATTTATACGAAAGTGACTTAGATCTTTTTCATTACTCTTTGTATTCAATAGATTGGCAGGATATTTTAGAAACCTGCAACAGAGATGGACGTACGATCCATTTTTTTCTAGGTGTTCAGCCTGAAGAGTTTACCGACACTTATCTTTTACAGTTGCAAGAAAACGGTTACTTTTTAGCCCCAGAAACCTATCTTTTCATGGGCTATAACAGCCCTGAAAATGATAAGGCGTTTGATTATTTTAAAAAGCATTATGTGCGTCAGGTAATGGGATGGGGCTTTTTTGATGATGCTCTAATAGGCATTGCTCAAGGGCTCAGATCGCTTCCAAAAACGAAAGTGGCACATTTTCAAGGTAGGGACGTACTACCGAAATGGGTCACAGATATTCCCGTTTTCATTTTGGGTAATGGTCCTTCTCTTGATCAAGGGATTGAATTGATTAAAGAGGTTCGTGAGCAAGTTCTATTGATTTCTTGCGGGTCTACTATCAACACGTTAAGTAAGTTAGGCGTTACCCCAGATATTCATGTGGATATCGAAAGAATGAAGCAGACGGTAGATAAATTTTCATTTTTAGATAAAGAGTACTTAAATGGAATTTGGGGATTAACGGCTAATGTGATGCATCCAGATTTTTTTGATTATTTTGGACGCTCAGGAATGGGGATGAAGCCCGGGGAAGCGATTACTTCACTTATTCTTTCCCACGCGCGCGCAAAAGGCGATGACAAAAATTATGTACAGCTAAATTACTGTAACCCCATTGTTGCCAATTTAGCCTTATCTTATGTGCATCTATTTGGTTTTAATAGCGTGTATTATCTTGGGGTGGATAATGGTTTTAAAGACAAAAATAGTCATCATTCTGTTCATAGTGGCTATTATAAAGATGGTAAAGAGTCGGGTTTTCAATCCTTTCAAGACGCTAAATTAGTTGAGAGAGAAGGTAATTTTGGCGGTACTATTTATGCTACTGGCATTATGGACACGTCTAGAGTGCAACTAGAGGCACTAACGCGTTCATTAAATAAACGTCGTAACTTCGATAGCTTCAACCTGTCTGATGGCGCAAAAATAGAAGGTGTCACACCGCTTCTAATGGATGATGTATTGATCACAGACCCAAGGATTGACCATCGAAGAGCGATCGATTTATTAGAAAGTGCTTTTTTTACTGACCCGCCAGCAGCAGTATTAGATCAAACGCCTGATACCCTTATTTCTGTCGAGGATTTTCGTAAGATCAGTAAAGCACTGCAAGAAGGTTGGGACGAGAGTATAAAAACACGAGAAGATGTGTGTAATTTGCTTTGGACTTACCATCGAGAAATTTTTTTCTTGAGAGGGAGTGTCTATCGTCATATACATGATCTACTTATAGGTTCTTTTACGTATTCTGCCTTTTTAATAGTACAGTTTTTATTTAACCATAAAGACGAAGCGGAAACCGTGTCTCGTGCTCGTCATTTATTTACGCCTTGGTGCGAATTTCTTGAAGAAATGCCGAGCATGCTCCAGCAAGCGTCGGAGTATGTCGATCAAGGTAATGACCACCTAATTACTTTTTATAATGGTTAATTATGTTCGAACAAACGCCTTTTATTATTGCTGAGTTATCAGGCAACCATGATCAAGATTTTGAACTCGCGAAAGCAATGGTTCATGCGGCAGCTGAAGCCGGTGTTGATGCTATAAAACTACAAACTTACACGCCAGACACCATGACGCTGGATATTCGTCATGGTGAATTTATGGTGTCTGAAAATGACAGTTTATGGCGTGGTTCAAATCTTTATGATTTATACGCGAAAGCCTCCACACCATGGGAATGGCACAAGCCGTTATTTGAGCTGGCCGAGTCTTTGGGGCTGGTGGCGTTTAGCTCGCCTTTTGACCTTAGTGCCGTGGCATTCTTAGAGACGCTCAATGTGCCTTTATACAAAATTGCCTCGTTCGAGATGACGGATATTCCGTTAATTCAAGCGGTTGCGCGAACGGGTAAGCCGATTATTATGTCGACTGGGATGGCGACAAAAGACGAAATTGATGAGGCTGTGGCGGCGATTCGAGCCATTGGTGATAATCCTTTAACCTTGCTTAAATGCACCAGTACATATCCCGCAAAAATAGAAGATACAAATTTAGTCACGATGGCAGATTTAGCCAAACACACAGGTTGCCAAGTGGGTTTGTCTGACCATACTCAAGGTCTAGGTGCTGCGGTTGCCGCAACGGCACTGGGCGCGACAGTGATTGAAAAACACTTTGTTTTGGATCGCAGTGCAGGTGGCGTGGATGCAGCATTTTCTATGGAACCAGAGGAAATGAAAGCACTGGTAGAAGCTTGTCGTGCTGCGAAAGCGGCACTTGGAAGCGTCACTTACGGTGGTTCGGATGCAGAGCAAGCGGCGAAAAAATACCGTCGCTCTATTTACGTGGCGACAGATTTGCCGGCGGGCACTGTTTTGTCCGAAATGCACCTTAAAATTATTCGCCCATCGCTTGGTCTGGCGCCAAAGCATTGGCCAGATGTACTTGGAAAAACACTCATAGCCGATGCGCAAAAAGGTCAGCCTCTTGCATGGGATATGATGACTTGAAAGTGCTGGTGCGAGCAGATGCATCTGTCGACATCGGCATGGGGCACCGAGTTCGTTGCCAAGCCTTGATTCATGCCTTTAAAGTGTTAGGTTGGCAGTGTCAGTTTGTTGTCCAGCGTCGTTATGATGCGTTTGCCTCTCCAGAAGATGAGTTTATTGAGACAGAGTCCGAGTTTTGGCAATTGGCTGAACAAGTGGATTTGGTCATACTCGATCATTATGGCTATAGCGCCGATGATATTGCTACGCTTTATGAGCACCAGGCAAACCTTCTCGTTTTGGACGATATGAACGACAGAGGAGACTTTCCGGCTAAATGGCTGCTAAACCCTTTGCATCAAACCTACTCTAAGAGCATTAAGTTCCCGCTTACGGGCAGTCAATACGCCTTATTAAGGCCTGTTTTTTTACAACAAAACAATCTAGCTGTCACGCCTGAAAAACTATTGATTACCTTAGGCGGAACCGATCCTCTCGCACTGACGTTACCGATTTTAAAAGCGTTATTAACGTCCGGCTTTCCGGCTAAATACATTCAAATATTACTGGGCGCCAGCGCCAAAAAGGCAGACCGGGTGTTGTCTTTTTGTGAAGAAAATAATATCTATGTTGAACAGGGGCTATCGGATGTGACGCCGCTTATGAAACAAGCCAAAATGGCCATTTCTGCGGCAGGCGGTACATTGTTTGAACTTGCATGCCTTGGCGTTCCGACGGTATTCGCACAAGTCGCAGACAATCAGACTTGTTCTTTAGAGCAGCACGTTCCTCTTGGTTGGTGTCGTTCAGTACGTTTCGACAATGTGTCAGAAGAGGCTCGTCGGCACCGTATTGAGCAACTGATCGAAGAATTAAACGGTCGCTGGTTGGATCTTGAATGGCAAAAAAAGGCCCGTAAAACGGCTCAAGGTTTAGTGGATGGTGCGGGCGCTGAGCGTGTGGCTAAAGCCATCGATGCGTACTTTTCTTGAAAAATTAGAGCGTTTGGCCAGACGTCAGTGTCATAATTTGCGTTAAACGCAGCCAATCTTCTTCGGTGTCTACATCTTGAATGCGATGTCTTGGTAATAATAAAGGCTTGGATTTTGGGCCGAAAATTTCCTCATCAAACCAGTTTTGCGTACTCGCCCAATAAAATTGTCCTGCGTCATGAATCGCCTCGACTAAATCTTGAGAGCGTTTAATAATGTGCTCAGGAAACATCGGCGCAAGTTCGCCGTTTTCTGTGATGTGCAAAGCGCGCTGTATGGGGAAATCAAATGTGGTGGCTGAAAAGCAAAAAGAGGTTGTTTGATTAAGCTGTGCTAAACCTTGCTGTAGATCTTCTGTTGTTAAAAGAGGGCAAGTGGCGTATATCAAGCAGGCTTCGTTTGGTGTTTTTCCTTCATTGATTAAAAACTGCAATGCGTGCTGCATCACGGGGGTTGTCCCTGTCATATGGTCGGCTAAATTAGCTGGACGTAAAAAAGGGGTTTTAGCCCCACAATCCCGAGCAATTTGAGCAATCTCAGCATCATCCGTCGATACAATAACCTCATCGAATAACCCTGAAGAAAGCGCGGTTTCAATGGAATACGCAATCAAAGGTTTGCCGTTTAATAAGCGAATATTCTTTCTTGGAATACGTTGTGATCCACCACGAGCGGGAATAATGGCAACACGATAAGTTTTATCCAGTGTTGTACTTGTTGTCGTATTGGTCGTCATGTGTTGAGTCATGCTAAGACGCCATGATCAGCGAGTGCTTGACGAAGAACGTTAACGACTCGATGTTGCTGTTCTTGCGTCAACCCGACAAATAACGGCAAACTTAGGGTGCGTTGGTAATAGTCCTCGGCAATGGGGAAATCGCCTTTTTTAAAGCCTAACGCTTGATAATAAGGTTGAGTATGCACAGGAATATAGTGAATTTGTGTGCCGATATTAGCCTGGCGTAATGCATCAAAAATGGCTTTTCGTGATGCCTTATGGTGTTTTGGTAGAAGTATCGGGAAAAGATGCAGAGAGGAATTCCTCCCATCCTTTTGAAACGGCAAGGTAATAGGAAAGTCTTTTAGAAGGTCACTGTATCGTGCGAATTGCTGATGGCGCTCAGTAATGAAATCGTCTAATCGCGATAGCTGTGATAAGCCCAATGCAGCCTGTAATTCTGTCATGCGATAGTTGAAGCCCAGTGTATGCTGTTCGTAATACCAATCGCCCGGCATTTGGGTTAACTCATCAGGTGACTTTGTTATACCTTGCTGAGAGTGTTTTTTCATGTGTTTAGCCAGTTGTTCATCGTTGGTGATCGCCATGCCACCTTCGGCAGAGGTGATGATTTTGACTGGATGAAAACTGAAAACACAGATATCACTGAATGTGCCGTTACCAACGTAATCACCTTGGTATTTCGCTCCGATTGCGTGAGAGGCATCTTCGATGATATGAAATCCATATTCTTTGGATAACTTATGAATGGCTTCCATATCACAGGATTGCCCTGCGAAATGCACCGGAATAACCACGTTAGGTAGCGTGTTATTTTGCTTTGCTTGATGAAGTCTTTCGGCCAGTTTTTCTGGGCACATATTGTAGGTTCGTGGATCAATATCGACAAAATCGACACTCGCACCGCAGTAGCGTGCGCAGTTAGCTGAAGCAATAAAGGTATTCGGCGATGTCCAAACTCTGTCGTTTTCTTTTACACCCAAGGCTAAACAGGCGAGATGTAACGCAGAGGTCGCGCTGTTGGCTGCCACGCCATAATTGGCCCCTACTTTATCAGCAATGGCTTGTTCGAATTCGCTGACACAAGGGCCTTGAGTTAAAAAGTCAGAGCGAAGCGATTTAACGACCGCGGCGATGTCGTCTTCGTTAATGGATTGGCGGCCGTAGGGAATAAAATCAGTGTGCGTCATCGAAGGTTAAAATCTCTTCAATACTTAAAAAGTGAGGGTTGCTGCCAGATTGATACTCATAACCTGCTTTAACCAATTCGCCTGTTTCGCCTAAACGACTATGACCAAAATCCATATCATCTTGATAAAATTTGATACTTGGGGAGATGACATAGTGATTTTTAAATTCATAAGTATGGAAAGAATCATCGGAAGGGCACATTACTTCGTGGAGTTTTTCTCCCGGCCGAATACCGACGTCTTTGGTTGGAAGGTGCGGCGCATATGCGGCGGCCAAATCCATAATTCTCACCGAGGGGATTTTTGGGATAAAGATTTCACCGCCGTGCATGCGTTGGAAGTTCTTGAGAACGAAATTAACGCCCATTGGTAAAGTGATCCAAAAGCGTGTCATGTCTGGATGGGTAATTGGAATAGACTCGGCGCCATCGGCGACCAATTTTTGAAAAAATGGTACAACAGAACCACGAGAACCCACCACATTGCCATAGCGCACCACGGAGAATCGTGTACGGCCTTGGCCAACCATATTGTTGGCAGCAACAAAGAGTTTATCGGAAGCGAGTTTTGTTGCTCCGTATAAGTTAATTGGAGCCGCCGCTTTGTCTGTTGATAATGCGATGACTTTTTCTACATTATTGGCTATTGCGGCCGCAATCACATTTTCAGCCCCATGAATGTTGGTTTTAATGCATTCCATCGGATTGTATTCTGCCGCAGGCACTTGTTTTAGTGCGGCGGCATGGATCACAAAATCTACATCACGCATGGCTTGTGTCAGGCGATCTTTATCACGTACATCGCCAATGAAGTAGCGCATGCATTGAGCATCAAAGTCTTGTTGCATTTCATACTGTTTGAGCTCATCACGAGAGTAAATGATGAGTCGTTTAGGTTGGTAATTGGCTAATAGAGTTTTTACATACTGACGTCCAAAAGAACCTGTACCGCCAGTAATAAGAATGCTTTTGTTGTTAAACATGTATCAATACCAAACCAAATAATAAAAGTAGAGTAAGCCCTGTGAGCATCATTGTTGTATAAAACAGTCTTCTTATTATATCGACCACTTTAGGTGAAACATTAATGAAATCAAGGATCTGTTCCTACAGGATTTGATTTATGTTGTCGTTCGAGCAATACACTCGTCGATGTGATCGTTAACCATTCCCGTTGCCTGCATAAATGCATAGCAGGTCGTGGCCCCCAGAAACTTAAAACCTCTTTTCTTTAAATCTTTCGCAAAGCGCGTGGATAGCTCAGTCACAGCAGGCACCTCGGCCAGACTGCTGACTTGGTTATCAATGATTTTGTGGTCGCTTAATGCCCAAAAATAATGACTGAAAGAACCAAATTCTTTAACGATTTTCAGAAAAGCATTGGCGTTGTTGATGGTCGCTTCTATCTTTGCTCGGTGCCGAACAATGCGTGCATCTAGGACTAATCGATCCACATCCGATTCCGTCATGTTGGCAACTTTGATCGGGTCGAAATCGTAAAAAAGTGTTCGGTAGCCCTCTCGTTTACGTAAAATGGTAATCCAGCTTAGACCCGCCTGAGCGCTTTCGAGTACAATACACTCAAAGAGTTTTTGGTCGTCATAAATAGGGATTCCCCATTCAGTATCATGATAGTGAATGTATTCGGGAGATCCTAAACACCAAGCACAACGTATATTTTCCATTAATGGCGCTCCGAGACTTATGATGATTGCCGATGGCTTTATTGCTCGGCTTTTCTGAGTTACGTAAAGCAAAATGTGGTGACCCTTGTGAATCAATCATATCAGACATGGCCCGACACGGTAGGCTGATTAGGATGAGTTAGTATGAAGTTTAAACCGACGTACAGTCAAAAAGATGTTGAAGTGTTAGAAGACGAATGCCTTTACAAAGGTTTTTTCGAAATGCGTAAACTGACCTTAAGACATAAAAAATTTAACGGAGAATGGAGTCATCCAATGACCCGTGAAATGATGGTGCGCAGTGATGCGGTGTGCGTGCTGTTGTTTGACCCTATTGCGGATAAAATATTGTTGATTGAACAGTTCCGTCCTACTGTCATGAGAAGTGACTCACCGTGGCTGCTTGAGTTGGTTGCCGGCATGGTAGAAGAAGGTGAAAGTGATGAAGAGGTCGCCCGTCGAGAATCTTTTGAAGAAGCTGGAGTGACAGTAAAGCGTCTTGAATATATGTTTAAGTTTGTTCCTTCACCAGGTGGGTTAGTAGAGTATTTGCGCATGTACGCTGGCGAGTTTGATTCAAGTCTGGTGGATGTTGATAAAATACATGGCTTAGATGACGAGAATGAAGACATTAAATTGCATTTGGTGACGTCTGACGCGGCCATCGCCTTGCTCAAACATGACGTAGAAAACGCCAGCACTATTATGGGGCTGCAGTGGTTCGCTTTAAATAAAAATGATCTTGTTACGCGTTGGTGCGCTTAAACGCATCAATCTCACTGGCTAAGATCATGAGCACCTTTTTACTTGATTTAATCTATACTGGCGCAATAAAGCGATATGAATGAACCATTGATGAGAGGCCGTAAAGTACGTCTTCGTTGTTGGTTTAGCGAAAGAATTTCAGAAGGAAATACCTGACAAAAATGACGAACGTTATGAAAAATAATCCCAGACAATATGTGCCAGATTTGGTGAGTTTACAGATGCTCGGTGAGTTGAATTATCGACGACTGGGAAAACTGATGCGTGGCCAAGAGGATATGGGGTCTTGGCACTTTTCCATTCATAGCATGGGTGATCAAGAAAGTCGTTTGAGATTAACGTTAGGCAAAGAAAGTCGTTTTACGTCTGAGGTCGCTTTAGAATTCGGCCCTGAAATTCAAAAGAAATTGTTATTCAAAACCACTTTATCGATGACAGTGCGTTTGTACCATGATGTCAGTATTGCTGAAATCACGGACGGTCATCGTCAGTACCAGGGCGCTTATCCTTATCCTAATGACGCCATGTTGCATCGGGATGAGAAATTCCGCTTAAATCAGCAATTGGCGGATCTGTTAGAGCTTTGTCTTAAACACGGACATCGACTTGATAACACCGTGTCTTTTCAGTTTGCATAATTTCTGGTTTATATGGCTTTTATTTTTTGTATAGCTTTTATTTTTTATATAGATAAACGAGAACGTTCATGACGGCTTTATTGTATATTCACGGTTTTAATAGTTCTGAGCTGTCTCATAAAGCGACGTTGTTGGGTGATGCCGCTAAACGATTTGGAGTGCCTGATACGGTAATTTCACCACGCTTGTCTTGGCAACCAACTCAGGCTATTAAACAGCTAGAGACAATCATTGAAGCAAATCAGCAACAAGGACTGACCTTAATAGGCAGTTCGCTCGGCGGTTTTTATGCCGCCTATCTTGCTGAAAAATACACTCTAAAGGCTATCTTGGTAAACCCAGCGGTACAAGCGCCCATTCTCCTAAAGGACTATCTAGGTCCTCAAACCAATCCTTATACCAATGAAGTGTATGAATTAACCCAAGCGCATATGTTGGAGTTGGAGCAATTGGTGGTAACTGAGCCTACCGCTGATTTGTATTGGTTGATGCTGCAAGAAGGCGATGAGGTTCTAGACTACCAAGAAGCCCTTAAGGCGTTTCCTCAAACCGCACGGCTGACACATGAAAAAGATGGCGATCACAGTTTTATAGAGTTTGATCGGTTTTCTAAAGAAATCCTTCATTTTGCTAAAATATTAACCGAGTAACCCCCTGCTTTTGTTGGACTATTTCACACGGTGCAAAACCAGTGATAGACTCTAGCCAATCTAATTTACACTCGCACGCACTGTAGTGCTTTGACACTATGATGCACGATCAATTTGGAAGTAAAAACACGCATGTCTGCAAAAGAATATAACGCCGGATCGATAGAAGTTCTTAGTGGCTTAGAACCCGTTCAAAAACGCCCAGGAATGTACACAGATACTTCACGGCCTAACCATCTGGGGCAAGAAGTAGTCGACAACTCGGTCGATGAGGCGTTGGCAGGCCATGCGGATCGTATAGAAGTTATCTTGTACAAAGATGGTTCATTGAGCGTGGAAGACAATGGTCGAGGCATGCCCGTCGACATTCACCCAGAAGAAGGGATATCGGGCGTTGAATTGATTCTGACTAAGCTGCATGCTGGTGGTAAATTTTCTGGCGACAACTACCAGTTCTCTGGTGGGCTGCATGGTGTGGGTGTTTCTGTTGTGAACGCCTTGTCAACTTCGTTGGAAGTGTGGGTAAGACGCAATGGTATTCAATACCATATCGGTTTTGAAAACGGCTTTAAAACATCAGAACTAAAAGAAGTTGGCACCGTTGGTAAGAAAAACACTGGTACTAAAGTAAAATTTACCGCTGACACTAAATATTTTGATACCCCTAAAATTTCTACTTCTCGCCTTAAGCATTTATTAAAAGCCAAAGCCGTGTTGTGTTCTGGCCTTCATGTGGTCTTTATAGATCAAAGTGGCAGTGAAGAAGTTCGTGATGAATGGTTCTACCAAGATGGCCTAAAAGATTATCTGGCGCTGGCTAACGAAGGCTTTGTGTTGCTTCCTGAAGCACCGTTTATTGGCGGTTCGACTGAAAAAACACAAGGTGTCGATTGGGCCGTACAGTGGTTACCAGAAGGCGGTGAGTTGGTGACTGAAAGTTATGTTAACTTGATTCCAACGGCGCAAGGCGGCACCCACGTAAATGGGCTACGAACGGGCTTGTTAGAAGCCATTCGAGAGTTTTGTGATTTTCACAGTCTGTTGCCTCGTAGCGTTAAGCTCACGGCGGAAGATGTATGGGATCGTTGTAGCTATGTGTTGTCCGCTAAAATCCAAGAGCCTCAATTTTCAGGGCAAACCAAAGAGCGTTTATCGTCTCGTCAGATTGTGGCGTTTATTTCTGCTACAGTAAAAGATGCCTTTAGTCTTTGGCTAAATAAGCACGTTGAAGACGGTAAAAAAATTGCCGACATCGTGATTAACAGTGCGCAAAAACGTCTAAAAGACAGCAAAAAAGTCGTGCGTAAACGGATTACTCAAGGCCCTGCATTACCGGGTAAATTAGCGGATTGTTCGGGACAAGATACTTCACGAAGCGAGCTGTTTCTCGTGGAAGGGGATTCTGCTGGTGGTTCTGCAAAACAGGCCCGTGAAAAAGATTTCCAAGCCATTTTGCCGCTACGAGGTAAAATATTAAATACATGGGAAGTGGATTCCAATCAAGTTCTTGGCTCTCAAGAAATTCACGACATGTCTGTTGCGATTGGTGTCGATCCTGGTGATGACGATCTAAGTGGTCTTCGTTACGGAAAAATTTGCATTCTGGCCGATGCTGACTCGGATGGCTTACACATTGCCACATTGATTTGTGCCTTATTTGTTAAACACTTCCCTGCCTTGGTCAATAACGGACACGTTTTTGTTGCCATGCCGCCTTTGTATCGAATCGACATAGGCAAAGAAGTGTATTACGCCCTAGACGACGAAGAAAAAGACATCACTCTGCATAAAATTGCCGCTGAGAACAAACGTGGTACACCGAATGTACAGCGTTTCAAAGGCTTGGGTGAAATGAATCCTTCTCAGCTACGAGAAACGACGATGGCACCAGATACGCGACGATTGATCCAATTAACAATGGAAGACAAGCCTGATACTGACGAGCTTTTAGATAAGCTGTTGTCGAAAAAGCGTGCCGGAGATCGTAAAAGCTGGCTAGAAACCTATGGTAACTTGGCGATAGTGGACTAAAAGCGAATCGGCTATTGTCCAAGCAAGCTAAAATATATGTATAGCTCAATAAAATGGAAACGAATGAATGTCTGAAGAGAAAGACGACGATATCATCAGTGAAGAAGTTCTTTACGAAAAAATTGATCACTATTTACTCACGTTTGGAACCGATCGCTCGTTGCTTTGTGTGTCCGAGTTAGATGGCTTTTTAACGGCACTTGGATGCTCTATTAAAGAATTAGAGCCTGACCTTTGGTTGAATGCCATATGGGGCGCAGATGAAGATCAACCAGTGTGGGAAAATACAGAACAAGAAGACGAATTTTTAAGCCTTGTTTTGATCATGTACATGGAAACCATGAATAGTTTGTTGTTTGGCGACTTTTACCCTGTTTACTTAGAACAAGAAGTCGATGGTGAATACACTATATTGGTTGAAGAGTGGTGTGTTGGCTTTGTCCGTGGTGCAAAATTAATCGGCATGGGATTGGGCGGCGACCGTGAATTTTTTGATGAAGTGCTTGCTCCTGTACGTCTATTTGGTACGGAGGCTGGGTGGAGCAAACTTGAAGGCATGGTTGAAGCGGAAGTCACATTTTGGCGAGAAACGCTGGAACCCTCTGTGTTGCGTTTGGTTCAGCATTATCACCCTGAAATGCAAACTGGCATCAAGAGCTCAGAAACTCGAGTGCTCCATTAATAAAACTAAGTTCTTATTATTTCTTTAAAGAATAATACTTTTTCTGTGAATTTTTAATGCAAAGCATAGACGAAAAAAACCGTGGCCTGATATCAGGTCACGGTTTTTTTAATATTAACGTTTTTAAAAAATCCTATTAACCAACGACTTTTTTGATGCTTTCACAAAGGTAGTCAATATTGTTATCACTGACGCCAGCAATGCTCATGCGACCAGTATCGGCAATGTAAATGGCGTATTCACTGCGTAGCTTACGAACTTGCTCCAGTGTTAATCCAGAATAAGAGAACATGCCTCGTTGATCTTGGATGAAACTGAAGTCTTTGCTTACGCCACTAGCCGCTAATTTCGCCACTAATTTTGCGCGTAAATCATTTATGCGATCACGCATAGCCGTTACTTCTAATTCCCATTCCGCTTTTAACGCTGGGTCGCTCATTATGGTGTAAACCACGGCGGCACCGTGGGCTGGTGGCATAGAGTAATTGGCACGAATCGCTTGACCGATAATAGAAAATGCTGCGTTTGCTTCAGGTGCAGAAGCCGCAATCACGCTTAAGCCACCACAGCGTTCACGGTAAATACCAAAGTTCTTTGAGAATGAATTTGCGATTAACATATCTTGAACATTAGCGGCCATGTGGCGCAAACCAGCAAGATCTTCGTCCAAACCATCACCGAAACCTTGGTAGGCCGCGTCAACTAAAGGCAAAAGACCACGCTTATTCACGAAATCGGTAATGATTTTCCAATGGTCAAACTGTAAGTCAATGCCTGTTGGGTTGTGGCAGCAAGCGTGTAGCAACAATACATCGCCTGCTTGAGCTTCGGCTTCAAGTATCGCCATCATGTCATCAAAGCGTAGGCCATTCGTTGCTGGGTCGTAGTAAGGGTAATATTTTACTTCCACACCGGCAGAGTCAAAAATAGACTGATGATTCCCCCATGTTGGATCACTTACCCAAAGGCGAGCGTCTTTTAGGTTCGCACTGATAAAGTCGGCAGATACTTTTAAGGCGCCAGTACCACCAGGGGTTTGTGTAGAACGAATACGCCCAGAATTAATAAGCGGGTTGCCTTCACCGAGGATCAAATCCTTGATAATACCTTCGAACTCTGTCGCGCCATAAATTCCCAAATAGCTTTTGGAATCTTCTTGTTCAAGCAAAATAGCTTCCGCTTTTTTCACACTTTTTAAAATAGGCGTGTGACCATTATCGTCTTTATAGACGCCCACACCCAAATCAATCTTCTTTGGGTTTGAATCTTGTTTATGGGCCATAATAAGGGCTAAAAGAGGGTCGCCAGAAACGGCTTTAAGATGCTTAAACATGATAAATACAGGGTCCTTGTTGTACATCACAGTGACATCACTGTGAAAAGAGTCGGCGCTTGAATAGCTTCTTTATTTTGCCTTTTTTATAGCGAAATACAATGCAAGCGTGAGTGAAAACTTCTTCATACTGTAAAGAATGAAAGACACTTTGTTTTTTCACGCTTGTTAATTGTATTTAACCCTCATAACGACCCTTTTTTGCACAACAAGAAAGCGTCTGAGATTTTTGGTTTACGTCATTAAACGAGATCAAACAGTAAGGCTTTGACGCGTTGGTCACCTATTTTATCGAATTGAATTGTTGATACGTCTTCAATTTTTGCGCCGTCACCGGGGCGTACTGTGATGCCGTCACCTAGTGATAACTCTCCTTCGATCACGTGCACATAGTAATGACGGTTGTTGTCTGCTTGCCATGTTGCTTTTAGTTCATCTTCTAGAATCAACTGAATAAGCTGCATGTCTTGTTTAATGTGCAGTGTGCCATCTTTGCCATTTGGTGTGATTATGGTGGTGAAGCCTTGTTCTTGGCTAAACGCTTTTTGTTGGTAGCCCGGTTCGCCACCCAGTTGGTTAGGTTGGATCCAGATTTGTAAAAACTTCAGCATGTCTTTTTTAGAGGCATTGAATTCGCTGTGGTAAATGCCTTTGCCGGCAGACATTAATTGATATTCGCCTGCGGGCAATTCTTTTATGTTGCCAGCGCTGTCTTTGTGGGCGATTTTACCTTCCAGAACCAAGCTTAGAATTTCCATGTCTTTGTGACCATGCGTTTCAAAACCCGCGCCTGGCGTCACTGTGTCGTCGTTGATGACGCGAAGGTGTGAGAAGCCCATGTGTTTAGGGTCATAATAGCTGCCAAAGGAAAAGGTATGGTTGCTGTTTAACCAGCCAAAGTTTGCCTTTCCACGGTCTTGAGCGTTGCGAATAGTGATCATCTTATCTCTCCTAAATTGGCCGCAGGTCACTGTGACTTGAGGTGATTAAAGTAAGTGTAGATGGCAATAAAAAGAAAGAAAATCGGAAGCTTTTGAGCTAGTATTTCAAAAAATTTGAATAAAGGTTTGTGTATGGCATACGCGGTGACATTGGAAGCATTACGAGTGTTGGAAGCAATTCACCAATTGGGCAGTTTTGCCGCTGCAGCCGACGCTCTATTTAAAGTACCATCCGCATTGACCTATACGGTGAAAAAACTCGAAGAAGATTTAGGGGTGGCCTTGTTTGATCGGTCACGCCAAAAAGCGGTATTAACACCGGCGGGCCATTTGGTGTTGGAGCAGGGTCAAGCTATTCTAGAAGCGGCAATGCGGTTAGAAGATTCTATTAAGCAGTTTGAGTCAGGATGGGAGCCAAAGCTAAGAATAGCAAGAGATACGGTTTTATTGGAGTCGCCATTAATGACGGTGGTTGGTGACTTTTTGTCTCAAAATAGACCAGTAGAAATCACGCTTTCTGAAGAAGCCGTTGGCGGTGGTTGGGATGCTTTACAAGACGGCAGAGCAGATTTGGTGATTGGCGTAACCGGCGAATTACCGAAAGGTAAAGTGCATACTCAAGCACTGGGCGCGATAGACTTTGTATTTGCCATTGCACCGACTCATCCTTTGGCCTTAGTTGAAGGGGCAATTACCGCCGTACAATTACGTCAATATCCCGCCATTGTTGTGGCAGACAGTTCAAAAAATTTGCCGGCTCGTAATATTGGTATTTTTGAAAGCCGTCAGGTACTTAGAGTCGATACCATGCGAAGCAAGATTCAAGCGCAATGTTTGGGTTTAGGTGTTGGCTATTTACCCAAGCATCGTATTGTAGATGAATTGAAATCGGGCCGTTTGGTCGTACGCCAATGTGAATTTCCAAGGCCAAACTTAATTGCTTATTTAGCGTGGCGTAAGGACAGCCCTGGTCGTGGTTTGTCGTGGTTTGTGGAGCAGCTGATTAAGCAAGATTGGCAGTTGATTCCCGTTTCAGTGTGATACTTCACCCTTTTTCGGTAATCCTTGCCATAGTATTTTAAGGAGTATGTGTGTTTTCTATCTCTCTGTCTGTACTGCCAGTTTTTTTGTTATTGGTTGCTGGCGCTGTCTGCCAGCGTTGGCGTTTTCCGATGGAAGGCTTTTGGTCTGGTGTCGATAAGCTGTCGTATTGGGTGTTGTTTCCCGCTTTGTTGTTTAATAAAACGTCACAGATTGATTTTACGAATCCGATGTTGCCTAAGTATGCGTTTATTCTTTTGTTTGCGTTGATGGTGACGGCTTTGTTTGTGTTCATTACCACTTGGTTGATGAAGGTGGTTGCATCAACGGCATCGTCTATGTTGCAAGCCGGGGTGCGCTTTAATACTTTTATCGTGTTGGCGTTGGCGGGCAGTGTGTATGGAAACGATGGCTTGGTGTTAGCGGCTTTGGGCGCGTCGGTGCTGATTCCTGCTGTGAATGTGTTTCTGGTTGTGTCTATGGTGCTGATGCATGGGCCGTCCTCTGCGGATGGTACGTCTTCAGTCTCGTTACCGCGTTTGGTCAGCGGCGCTTTGATTCGTAACCCTTTAATTGTGTCGATTCTTCTTGGCAGTGGTTTGAACCTGCTTGGTTTAACACCGATTATTTTGGTGTCGGATGTGGTGGGGATGTTGTCTCAGGCGGCGTTACCTTTGGTTTTGCTGGCGGTGGGAGCAAGTGTGCGTTTGGAAGCGATTCGTTCTGTTGGCATGACGTTTGTGATGTCTAGTATGGCGCGTTTTATCGTTTTTCCTTTGGTGATTGGCGCGATGTGCTGGTGGTTGGACGTTCGAGGTTTGCCAGCGTTGGTGGCCGTGTTATTTGGCGTGGTGCCAACGGCGACGTCGGCATACGCGCTGGCTCGTCAATTGGGCGGTGATGCAGACCGAATGGCGGCTTATATTACGATGCAAACCTTGTTGTCTGTAATGACATTGCCGCTCTGTATTTGGTTGAGCCAGTTGTATTTGGGGTAAAGGGTTTTATGTTATACGCGTATTAAAACAATACGAATAAGACATGTTAACGCTCGATTGTATAGCAATACTGATATGCAGTTTGCTGTAACTTGCATTTGAAAGGTTAGAGAATGGGCTATATTCTGGATCGCAGAGTATGTGGTAATCAGTCTTAACTGATGCGCTGCACTCAGTACAGATCACAACAAAAATAAAAGGAATCTAGTATGCAAGCTCTCTCAATTCGACCTTCGTTACCGTGGCTCGGTGCTTTCAAACGCAAAGCGATGTTGACGACTTTTTCTGTGTTACTTCCTGTTCTATCTGGCTCTGCCATGGCAGCAGATTTGACGATAGGTTTCTCGCAAATCGGTTCTGAAAGTGGTTGGCGAACCTCTGAAACCGCTTCTATTAAAGCAGAAGCAGAACGTCGTGGTTACAACCTGAAGTTCTCTGATGCTCAGCAAAAGCAAGAAAATCAAATCAAAGCGGTGCGTTCTTATATCGCCCAAGGTGTGGATGGCATTCTTTTGGCGCCAGTGGTAGAAACCGGCTGGGATCAAGTATTAAAAGAAGCGAAACGCGCTCAAATCCCGGTGGTGTTGATTGACCGAGGTGTCGCAGCGGATCCCAGTTTGTATCTAACTAAAATCGCGTCTGATTTTAAAGAAGAGGGCGCTTTGGCGGCGTCTTGGTTGGCAGCAAAAACCAACGGGCGTTGTAATATCGTCGAGCTGCAAGGATCCGTAGGTTCCTCTGCTGCGATTGATCGTAAAGCAGGGTTTGACTCTCTGATTAGTAACTTCCCCAACATGACGATTATCCGTTCTCAGTCTGGCTCGTTTACTCGTGCTGGCGGTAAAGAAGTCATGGAAAGCTTCTTGAAAGGCGAAGGTGGCGCGAAGAATATTTGTGCGCTGTTTGCTCACAATGACGATATGGCATTGGGCGCCATTTTGGCGATGAAAGAAGCCGGTATCAAACCAGTTAAAGATATTTTAGTGGTTTCAATTGATGGTGTTCCAGATATTTTCAAAGCCATGGCCGATGGCGAAGCCAATGCGACGATCGAGTTGAATCCTCATCTTGGTGGCCCTGCCTTTGACGCGATTTTAGCGTCACAAAAAGGCGCTAAAGTCGACAAGTGGGTCAAAGCAAATGGTCCACTGTACCTTCCTGATACCGCGGCGGCCGAATACGCTAAACGCAAGTAACTGAGCGACATACCTAGGGTTTATTGAATCCTAGGTATGTGCTGTTCTGTCTGTTAAGCGAACGGAGATCGTATCATGTCAAATTTCGTCGAAGGGGCGCAGTCCGTTACTCGTCCTTTGCTAAAAATCGATAACCTATCCAAATCCTTTACCGGTGTTCAAGCCCTCAGTGATGTGTCTTTGCAGATTCAATCGGGCGAAATTCGTGCTTTGCTTGGCGAAAATGGCGCTGGAAAATCCACTCTCATTAAAGTGCTTACCGGCGTTTATCCTCGTGATGGCGGAGACATTTTACTAGACGGTAAAGCGATTAGTGCTGCTGACAGTGGTCATGCACAACGCTTAGGCATCAGCACGGTTTATCAAGAAGTGAATTTAATCCCTACTATGTCTGTGATGGAAAACCTGACATTACAACATCAAGAAAAAGTCTTCGGTCTGATCAGTTGGAAGAAAGCCGAAATCCGCGCCAGAGAGTTACTAGCGCAGGTCGGTTTAGACATAGATCCATTACGCCAGCTAGATACCTATTCGATTGCGATACAGCAGTTGGTGGCGATTGCGCGGGCCTTGAGTACACAAGCCAAAATGTTGATTCTCGATGAGCCGACGGCCAGTTTAGACAGCGATGAAATCAAGCAATTGTTTGATTTGATGCGACGCCTTAAAGCAGAAGGCATGGGCATTATATTTGTCACGCATTTTTTGGATCAGGTTTACAGCATCACTGACAGCATTACCGTGTTACGCAACGGTGAGTGCATTGGTACGTTTAATACCGCGGAACTCACTCGTTCGGATCTGGTGAGTCACATGGTGGGGAAATCCTTAGAAGACCTTGCACCAAGTGCTCATGATCATTCTATTCAGCATGAGCGTAAAGCGCTTTTAGCACTAAACAACGTTGGCAAGCAGCGCTATTTACAGCCATTGAGTTTGAGCATTGCGGCAGGGGAAATTGTTGGCGTAGCAGGGTTGCTGGGTTCTGGTCGTACTGAGCTTTGCGAACTGGCTTATGGGTCGGTGAAGCCGGATCAAGGCGACGTAACGCTGGGTAAGCATTCACTTACTAAATCTTCTTTGCGTCGCGCTATTCAAGTGGGTATGGGTTATTGCCCAGAAGACCGCAAACAAGATGGCATCGTGGCGGAATTGAGCGTAAGAGAAAATATGATCCTTGCATTGCAAGCGAGCAAAGGCTGGTGGTCGCCGATTTCAATGGCCGATCAGCAACGTTTGGTTGAGGATATGATTCAACGTTTAGCCATCAAAACACCGGACATGGATAAGCCGATTGGTGAATTAAGTGGTGGCAATCAGCAAAAAGTCATTCTAGCTCGATGGTTGATTACTAATCCTGCTTTGTTGATTTTAGATGAGCCAACCCGAGGCATTGATATCGGAGCGCATCATGACATTATTCAGATTATCAAAGAGCTGTGTGAGCAAGGCATGGGCTTGCTCGTCGCGTCATCTGAACTGGAAGAATTGGTGATGTTTGCTCATCGTGTGGTGGTTATGAAAGACCATCATAAAGTGTCGGAACTTCTAGGAGAGGACATCTCTGAGCAAGCGATTCTACGCACGATTGCGAGCTAGTTTTTATCGGTAAGCACGTACTTACACTCTTTTAATCTCAATGGTTTGATCAGCAAACCATTTAAGTAGCGGTTCCTATGAAGAAGAATAATTTCCTACATAAACATCAGAAAACGCTCGCGCCTTTATTGTCGCTCGTACTGATTATTTTGGTCACCGCGTCTGTCACACCGGGCTTTCTCAAAATTACATTCGTCGATGGACACCTCTTCGGCAGCTTAGTGGATATTTTGCACCGTGGTACGCCAACGGCGTTGGTGGCATTGGGAATGGCTGTGGTGATTGCGACACGTGGCATTGATTTGTCGGTCGGGGCCGTGATCGCCATTTGCGGTGCGGTGACCGCCGTATTGACGGTGAATACGGATTGGCCTGTGTGGATCGTGATCTTATGCGCGTTAGGCACGGGGGCTTTATGCGGTTTGTGGAATGGCATTTTGGTCTCGGTGTTCAATATTCAACCGATTGTTGCGACCTTGATTCTGATGGTGGCCGGCCGTGGCATTGCGCAAATGATTACCGAAGGACAAATCGTCACTTTCCATTCAGAGGCATTGGACGCCATTGGAAATGGCTATTTTTTGGCGTTTCCGATTCGAGTTTGGATCGCGATTGGGCTGATTCTACTTACCGTTATTGTGATGCGAAAAACTGCGCTGGGGCTTTTTATCGAATCGGTTGGGGCGAATGTTCGAGCAAGTCGTTTAGTGGGTATCGAAGCGCGATTACTGGTGATGTCCGCGTATGTTTTTTCCGGTTTCTGCGCTGGTCTCAGCGGTATTATTCTTGCTGCCGACATTCGTGGTGCCGATGCGAATAATGCGGGTTTATGGTTAGAGTTGGACGCTATTTTGGCCGTGGTGTTAGCGGGGGCGTCGTTAGCGGGAGGGCGGATTTATTTGCTGCTGACGGTGGTAGGTGTGTTGATTATTCAAACCCTGACGACGGCGATTCTTACCAGTGGTTTGCCCGTTCAATATAATTTGGTGGTGAAAGCAACCATCATACTTGCGGTATTACTGATCCAATCGCCTAAAACTCGACAATGGTTATCTGGTTTGTTTCCTAAAAAAGAAGGCGACAATAAAGGGAGTGCAAAACCATGATTAACGAACGTAATTTGCCAATATTGGCGACTTTGTTGGTGTTTATTCTGTTGTATGGTTTTGGTGTGTACGAATACCGAGGCTTTCGTGACACCTTGGTGTTTACTAATTTATTAACCGATAACGCCTTTTTGATCATTACCGCGATTGGTATGACCTTCGTGATTCTGTCTGGAGGCATCGACTTGTCGGTCGGTTCGATGATCGCGTTTATCGGTGTATTGATGGCGTATATGATTTCTAGCATGGGATTACACCCTTTGTTCGCCATTGGCATCGCATTGGTTGTTGGCGTGTTTTTTGGAACGGTAATGGGCGTGATTATCGCTTTTTTCGAAATACAGGCTTTTATCGTGACCTTGGCTGGCATGTTTTTGTTCCGAGGGTTGGCGTATCTGATCAATTTGGACGCGGTGCCAATCAGTCACCCTTTTATTATGGCGTTATCGGACATTTATGTGCCATTGCCGGGACGAGGTGGTTTGACCTTTATTGCCATGGCGATGCTGGTGCTGTTGGTCATCGGCATTTTATTGGCTCGTCGAACGCGTTTCGGCATGAGTGTGTACGCCTTGGGTGGAGACACTCATTCAGCGGCGCTGCTAGGCGTGCCAGTTAGAAAAACCATCATTAAAATTTACGCATTGAGCGGATTCTACAGCGCCATGTCTGGAGTGATTTTTGCGATCTATACCGGATCTGCGTATCCCTTGGCGGCGGTTGGGGTCGAGTTGGATGCGATTGCGGCCGTGGTAATAGGCGGAACCTTACTGACAGGTGGTGTGGGGTATGTCTTTGGTACGTTTTTAGGTGCGATGATTCAAGGCATCATTCAAACGTTGATCACTTTTGATGGCTCGCTGAACAGCTGGTGGACAAAGCTGGCGGTCGGCGGATTGCTGTTGTTTTTTATCTTGTTACAAAAAGGCATTGTGGTGTGGGTGAAAAAACGCGCTGCGAGTTAGTTTTTGCTTCTTTGATATTCGAAAAACATAAAAAAACCAGTGCTTTTGGCACTGGTTTTTTGCTCTATTATTGTGCGTTTTTGCCTGATAGCAATGGTTTACGCTTCAGTTGGGTCTTTGTAGATATTCTGGTAGCAGTAGTTGGTGGCTTCAACAAAGCCGTCTACGCTGCCACAGTCAAAGCGTTTGCCTTTAAATTTGTACGCCAACACACAACCTTCTTTTGCTTGTTGCAAAATGGCGTCGGTGATTTGAACTTCACCGTTACGGCCTGCTGGCGTATTACGGATTTTGTCAAAGATATCAGGGGTTAATATGTATCGCCCGATAATGGCAAGATTCGATGGTGCTTCTTCTTTCGATGGTTTTTCTACCATGTCCGTTACACGGTAAAGGCCGTCCATCATGGATTCGCCTTTTATTACGCCGTATTTGTGAACTTCGTCTTCAGGTACTTCTTCAATTGCCACAATGGTGCAACGGAATTGGTTATAAAGTTTAACCATTTGCGCCATTACGCCATCGTCTTCACCGAAGCATAGGTCGTCTGCCAGTACAACACCAAAGGCTTCATCACCAATAAGTGGCTCGCCTGTCAGAATCGCATGACCTAGGCCTAACATGTTGTTTTGACGAGTAAAAGAGAAGTTGACGTTATCGATTAGGTAGCGAATACCATCTAGGTATTTTTCTTTGTTGGTACCAGCGATTTGGTGTTCAAGCTCATAGCTGATGTCGAAATGGTCGGCAATGGCACGTTTACCACGACCGGTAACAAAAGTAACGTTGTCCAAACCCGCTTTGACCGCTTCTTCTACTCCGTATTGAACTAAAGGTTTGTTCACGATAGGAAGCATTTCTTTGGGCATGGATTTTGTGGCAGGCAAAAAACGTGTGCCATAACCAGCAACGGGGAATAGACATTTGCGAATCATAATTTTTCCTTAAAAATGGCGTTGTTAAATGGCTGTCCTAAAATACGACATAGCCAAGCTGTTTTGGTAGATTATCTTATTATAAAACATCTCGTGTGACAGTTATTATCACCTTCGTTAACCGGTCCAATACAGGAGAGTTAAGTTTGTACCAATGCCAATAAAGTGGCAAGGCTAGGCGCTTGTTTGGCAGCAAGGATACCAGTTTCTTGCTTTTTATTTTCTCTTTAATTTGAACACTAGGAACCAAAGCACAGACTGTGCCACCCATTACCAGTTCAACAAAGCCGTGTGAAGAAGGGTACCAGTGGCTATTATTAAAATTAACACTCGTTTCCAAGCATTCATTTTGGTAACGAGGCCAAAGTTCGTCATGTTCGTCATAAATCAAAGCCGGTGACTGTAGGATGGATTCTGCACTTAGATCACCCTTCAAATACTCTTCAATAAACCCCGGCGTCGCCACTAGCTCATAATTCATATAGCCGAGAAAGACAGAATCTCCGCCTGCGACGGGCGTGCCTATTTGGCTCAAACACGCAACGACTTGCCCTGTTTGCAATAAGGCTCGAGTTTGGTTTTGATCGGCGGCCTTGATGTGCAACTTGGCGTTATCGGTCAAGGAAAATTCGCTAACAACTTGAGTGAACCAAGTGGCTAAAACGTCATTATTAACAGCAATACTAATCGGTTGGTGTGCTTGATTCCCTTCGATGGATTCTCTTAGGCCTTCTTCTAACATAGTGACCTTGTTGAAGTGAGCCAGTAATTGTTCGCCTAACGCGGTTGCCACAACGGGTCTGGCGCGGATTAATAACGGTTGTCCGCATTCTTGCTCCAGACGTTTGATGTTTTGTGACACTGCCGATTGGGTGAGGTTTAAAAATTGAGCGGCTTTGTCGAAGCTTTGAAACTTCAATACGGCGTGTAGGCTGGTGAGTGCTTTATAATCCATCATAAGAATTTACGATTGCTGTACTCGTGACATCGTTTAAAAACCTTTTATAATATTTTCTAATGCAGTTTTAGTTTTATTAATTTTAATTTATAGCCTGACTTCCGTAAGATCAAGCTCTATTTAAAAGACAGAGTTGAGACAAGGTATGTTGGCATTTGTAAGTGGTGCGATTACAGGCGGCGGTTTGATTGTGGCTGTGGGCGCACAGAACAGTTTTTTATTAGAGCAGGCGTTGAAGAGGCACTATGCGTTTCCCATTGCCTTGCTGTTTATTGTAAGTGATGCCTTATCCATTGCGCTTGGTGCGTTTGGATTAGGGTTGATTTTACAGAGTCACGACTGGCTATTATCGCTTTCTCGCTGGGCTGGGGTGGCTTTTTTGGTTTGGTTTGCCTATGGCAAATTACGAGCATCTTTTCAAGAAGAGCATTTGATTTTAGAACAGTTTAGTAAGCGTCTTGCGTTGTGGCCACTTTTTTTAATGGGCTTTGCGGTGACTTGGCTCAATCCGCACTTTTACTTAGATACTATGATCTTAATGGGCAGCTTGGCGAATCAATGGCAAGGCGCAAAATGGGAGTTCGTGTTTGGTGGTGTGTTTGCTTCTGTGGTGTGGTTCTTAACGTTGGCGTTGGTTGGAAAGCTCTGTGCTAAATGGTTAGAAAAAGAGATATTTTGGCGTTGGTTTAACCGTATTAATGCGGTTTTGGTGTTGAGTATTGCGCTTAAAATTGCAACACAACCCTTGTCATGAACAAGGATTGTGTTGGCAGATTAGATTAAGTGTCTTTCAGTAGAACGTGATTACAGTTTGATTTCCACCTCGTGGCTTTTTTCGTCTTGTGGCGTTGACGAATCGGCCTCGGTAAGCATTTCTGCCGTCGCCACGGAAGATACGGTGAGTGCCACTGGTATTTGATCCCCTTGGTCTTCGATCACCATGGCAGGCTGGTAGTTGATTCGATACAAAGCCACCATCGCTACGGATGCATTGAGCGCCGCAACAAACCAAAATAAAGCATCGAAGCGAATTGTATCCATGAGTGCCGCGGCGGCAAGCGGGCCAATCATGCCGCCGACACCATTCAGTAAGATCATACCGCTACTGGCAGAAAGAATTTGCTCAGGACGCAATTGATCGTTCATGTGAGAAGACGCCAAAGAATACATAGGGAAAGTAAATGCCCCCACAGCAAACATGCCTATCATCATTAATACTTGACTATTAAGACTGCCACCAAGCGGAACGATAAACGCTGATATAGCGCCAACAATACTCACCCAAAGAATGGTTACTCGACGGTCTTGGCGGTCCGAAAGCTTGCCTATCGGCCATTGCAGCATCATACCACCGACGTAACTGGCACCGATAAAAAGTGAGATTTCGGCGATGTTCATGCCGATGCTCTTGGCATAGAGAGCGCCTAGGCCCAGCAAGGCCCCCGAGGTCACACCCGCTATGGTTACGCCCGTAACACCGAGCGGCGCGGTTTTCACTAATCCAAGGATATTGAGTTTTTCAGGTACATTAATGGTCGGCGATGGTGTACGCACCAACAGTAATGGCACCAGCGCCAACGAGATAAGTACAGACGTCAAAATGAACAGACCATAACCACTAGGCGGAGAGAGGTTTAGCAAAAATTGACCAAGTGTTTGGCTGGCCCAAATTTCGATAATATAAATAGAAAACAAACGACCACGGGTCTTATTGGTGGCAATGTCGTTTAGCCAGCTTTCGGTGACAATAAACAAACCTGCATAACACAAACCTGTGCCCATTCGCATTAACATCCAGAACCATGGATTGACCACAACAGACTGCATAAGAATGGTGATAGAAGCCAGTGACGCAACGGCGGCAAACACCCGAATATGCCCCACATTCTTGACCCAATTCGGCACCAAAAGAGAACCGATAATAAAACCAAGATAGTAGGCGGACATGATTAAACCTGTCGCCGTGGTATTAAAGGATTCGATTGACGCACGAATACCTATCAAAGAGCTTTGCAAGGCACTGGCCATGGTTAAGATGGCAATACCAAAGAGCAGACTCCAGATGGGAAACAGGGTTTGCTTTAACATTCATTGTCCTTTTTACGCGAGTGAGCTGGTTATGTATTTTAAATAAGGTTATGTGGCAAAAGATAAACTATCTAATGGTTCAGATTGATCATTATTTCGGCAGACTATACCGATTGAATTTGTGAATGCAATCACTAATCGAGACTTAAAAAAGAGCACATTAAAACACGATTTTTAGGGTGCGATGGTGTCTCTATATCGGCGGTTAGAAAGTGTTAAATTATGGCTTAGTTTAGCGCTTTTAACCGAAGTATTATGATGAATATCAAAGTGGTTGTTTTAATTATGGTCAGTAACGTAACCAAGTGCAGGCCTTTACCGCTCGAGAAGCGCTAGAACAAAGAGATATTAAATCTACCCAACTGATGAAATGGATAGCGGTTTTTTTTGAGAAGGTGAATTTGTTGATCCACCTATGTTTGTCTCGCTCAATGATTGCATAGAATACGGTGAAAATAAAAAAGACGAACCTTTGCAGATTCGTCTTTTTGTTTTTTACGATGCGATTGGATCCGTTCTATCAGTACCGATTAAAGCGTTTCAGTATCTCGACCAAAATTTTTGCCTAAAAGTGCATGATAGAAATTGTGGTCGTTTAAAATCCCGACACACTGCTCGTTTTTTTCAAGCACAATGACATGATTTGAGTGGTAACGAATTTCTACCGCATCTCGCATGGCGATTGAGGAAGGTGTGATAAAGACAGTGTTGTCTGGCACATTTTCAATGACCATGCTTGGCGTCCAGCGCACGATAGGCATTTCGCCCTGTGGCCCTTGAACTGAGATCAGTTTCCCTTCTTTTATTTCAAGCCAAATTTTGTCATCTATTATGACTTTGTCGTCGGTACAGGCTAATTCTTTGATAGGTGTCATCAATGAGTTGCCACGTAGGACGTTTAGAGGGTTGGTGTGCGCGACAAACTTCTCAACGTATTCCGTTGCAGGGTTTAGAACAATCTGCTCAGGAGCGTCTTCTTGAATGATTCTAGCCGATTCCATGATGGCAATCTTGGTGCCGATCTTGAGTGCTTCATCCAGGTCATGACTAACGAAGATAATAGTTTTGTTGAGACGTTTTTGCAGCTCGATGAGTTCGTCTTGCAGTTGAGACCGAATAAGAGGGTCAAGCGCTGAGAAAGGCTCGTCCATTAGCAACACATCGGTGTCCATTGCAAAAGCGCGGGCTAAGCCAACACGTTGGCGCATGCCACCGGACAACTCATCTGGTTTTTTATCTGCCCATTGGTCTAGACTAACCATTTTCAGTTGTTCGCGCGCTTTAATAAGGCGTTCTGTTTTTGGCATGCCTTGCATTTCTAGACCGAAAGCAACATTTTCTAATACGGTTAGCCAAGGCATCAAGGCAAAGCTTTGAAATACCATAGAAACACGGTGAGTTCGCATATGACGCAATTTGGCTTCGTCACACTCGGCGATATCAACCATGGTGTCACCGTCTCTTACCAGACAGCGTCCACGAGCTATTTTATTCAAACCATTGACGGCGCGGAGCAGGGTGGATTTTCCTGAACCTGATAAGCCCATCAGAACACAAATTTCACCTTCGTTGACTTCAATGTTGGCGTTTTGTACACCAACGACATCACCCGTCATACCAATGATTTCATCACGAGTATGACCTTTATCCATAAGAGGGAGTGTTTGCGCCAGATTGTCACCAAAGACAATATCGACGTTTTCAATTGTTACAACAGCCATAAATTACCCCTCTTTCTTCGCTGATGGTGATTTACAAATACGGTCTAGCATGATCGCAACCAATACAATGGCGATACCCGCTTCAAAACCTTGAGAAATATTTACCGTGTTCAATGCTCTGACAACCGGCTTTCCTAGACCATCCGCTCCGACCAACGCGGCAATAACCACCATGGATAATGACAGCATGATACATTGCGTCACACCTGCCATGATGTTGGGCATTGCGGCAGGCAGTTCAACTTTGTACAACAATTTTGATTTAGTGCAACCAAACGCTAGGCCGGCTTCAATTAATTCACTCGGCACTTTGCTGACACCCAGATAGGTCAACCGTATCGGTGCGGCAATGGCAAAAATAATAGTGGAAATCAAACCAGGCACGTAACCTAAGCCGAATAGAATAAGAGTCGGGATAAGATACACAAAGGTGGGAATGGTCTGCATCAAATCCAAAATGGGGCGTAATATAGTGTATAGCCAAGGCCGATGAGCGGCCGCAATACCAATGGGTACGCCAATCAATACACTAATGGTGGTTGCTGAGACGACTAATACTAGGGTTTGAATCGTTTCTACCCAATAACCCATATTGATAATCAGTAATAGCGCCGCGGTTATAAAAGCGAGCAAACCAATGCTACGGTGTAGAAACCAAACACCGACCAAAATAATGCCGATAACGGCAAATGGGTGAAGCCATTCAATTCCGTCGACCATGGTGATGATCATGGTCTCTAAGGTAATGGAGACTAGATCGAAAAATCCGGAAGCCGCAGTAACCAGCCAGTCGACAAAGCTTTCCATCCAAGCGCCAAGAGGAATTTTATTATCCGTCAGCCAATTCATATGTGTGTTCTCCCGATAGTTCGATGATATAACCTAAGCGGTGTTAACCGCTTAGGTTATGGTGTTGTAGCAAATAACTGATTACAGACCTAGGTGTGATTTTACAGCGTTAAGGCCATTTCCACCGGATTGAGTGGTGACGCCATCTAGCCACGCATCAAGAACAGCAGGGTTGGCTTTTAACCAAGCTTTGGCAGCAAGGTTAGGCTTTTTACCTTCGTCTAGGATCGCGCCCATGATCTCGTTTTCCATAGGCAAAGTGAACGTTAGGTTGGTTAACAGTTTGCCAACATTAGGGCATTCTTGAACATAGCCTTTACGGATGTTGGTATGAACGTTAGCGCCGCCGAAGTCTGGGCCGAAGTAATCGTCACCACCAGAAAGGTAGTCCATTTTAAAGTTAGCGTTCATTGGATGTGGCGCCCAACCAAGGAAGGCGATCCACTTATCGCGACGAGCGTTTCGGCTCACCTGTGACAACATGCCCGCTTCGCTTGATTCAACCAACTGGAAGTTACCTAGCTCGAAAGCGTTTGAATCAATCATGTCTTGAATAATACGGTTGCCGTCATTGCCTGGTTCGATACCATAAATACGGCCAGAAAACTCTTTACGATGTTTTGCAATGTCAGAAAAATCGGTCACCCCTGCGTCGTAAGCGGCTTGGCTAACGGCTAGTGTGTATTTTGCACCAATTAGGTTTGGACCAAGATCTTCAACAGTACCCGCTTTTAGGTAAGGTTCGATATCGGCTTGCATCGTTGGCATCCAGTTGCCTAAAAAGACATCTATGTCGCCATTCGCAAGCGAAGTATAAGTAACAGGAACCGATAGCAATTGTGTTTTCGTTTTATAACCTAGGCCTTCGCTGATTTCGCTGACGACAGCCGTAGTGGCGGTAATGTCAGTCCAACCTACGTCTGAAAAACGTACCATTGAACATTCCGCTGCCATGGTTAAACCTGAAATGCTTGCTATACCGACCGCTAATGCGGTCTTTTTGGTCTTATTTAACATACCCTTACCCTCTTTCTATTGAACTCAAAATCAATGAGCGAATACAGTACCTAGTGCTAGTACTGAACGTGAACTTCTAAAGCATAGAGCAGCGCGCTTTTGTCGGCTGATCTAAATGTGTACGGTATTAATTCTGGATACAGCGGTGTTTAGGTGTGATCCTGAAACACCAAATCTAAATAATTTTGTATTAGCTCGGCCGATTCTATTTTATCGATACCACCCGCTAACGAGCCTCGTAACCACATACCATCAATTAGCGCTGCCACTGTGAATGCGGTGCTACGAGCTTTTTCGATCTCAAATTCTTCTTTCAACACACACACAAGCGATGTTTTTAATCGCTTAGAGTACACATTCTGCAACCGATACAAAGCTGGTTTATGCATGGCTGATGCCCAAAACCCCATCCAAGTCTTAACGACTTGAGGGTGTGTCTGAGACTGACTAAAGCTGGCGTTTACAATAGCCATTACTCTATGTTTAGCTGATTTGTTTTTCGTTTTTATGACTTCTTTGGATAAAATTTCAAAAAATTCACGAATAAGGCTTTTCATGGTGGCTTCGTACAATCCATCTTTACCACCAAAGTAGTGGTTTATGATGGCGGGAGAAACACCGGCTTTTTTGCCTATAACACTGACTGTTGCCCCCGCAAAACCGTATTTGTCTATGGCTTTTATTGCGGCCTCGATGAGCTGAGGTTTTCGTATCTCAGGCATTCCAACTTTTGGCATCACGGATCCTTTTTTATTAAACAGCCGTTTAATGAAAACTATACTAGGCTGATTGTGCAATTTAGGTCAACCCTTGACAATTCGAAAACTTAGATCTCTAAGTAATTTAACTATTTGAATTTAAAGGTTTTTTTGTTGTTTTAAATTTATTTTGGTCTTTTTTTGAAGTGATTGTGTCGGTTTAAGATAAGAAATGAGGTTTTTTTTACCTATTTTGCTATTTAAGGAGATTTTAGTTACCCCAGCAAGGCTTCTCTTCTTAACCTGCTTTAGTCGTGTTATGGCTGGAGTTTGTGTCTAACATTGTGTTAAAAATAAAGGCAAATAAATGACTGGAGAGTTATATAATGGATGCCCCTTTTTCTGTATTTGATACCCTGATTGACAGATCGAATCTAAGCAGCGATAAGTGGTCTAAATACCCTGAAAACGTGATTCCAATGTGGGTTGCAGACATGGATTTTGATTCGCCGGATTGCATTAAAAAATCGTTAAATCAACGAGTTGAAGAAGGTGTTTACGGTTATACTCATACACCAAAAGCGCTAGGGAAAGTGATTCAATCTCATCTCTCACGTCGCTATGACTGGGACGTCTCCGCGGCGCATTTAGTGCATTTACCTGGTCTTGTGTGTGCTTTGCATTTGAGCGTTAGGGTTTTCTCTAATGAAGGTGATGGTATTGTTGTCCCTGGGCCTATTTATTACCATTTAACAAAGGCTCCGTTAGTATCTGGTCGTGAATTACTCAGTGTGGATATGGTTATTCAGAATGGCCGATGGTTGCCGGATATGGCTCAGTTTGAAGCCGCTTGCGCTAAATCCAACAGTAAAATGATTCTCTTATGTAATCCACATAATCCTGGTGGAACGGTTTATACCAAAACGGAATTATTAAGTATTCACGCACTGGCTAAGAAATATGACCTTATTGTCGTTAGTGATGAAATTCACTGCGATCTGATTTTGGATGATTTGCCTCATGTCCCGTTTGCTAGTTTGAATCAAGACGCGGCGAACCGTACGATTACCTTAATGGCGCCGAGTAAAACCTTTAATATTGCTGGTTTAGGTTATGCTTTTGCCGTCATTGAAAATGCCGAATTGCGTCAAGCCTTTAATCAAGAAAAAGCAGGACTAATACCGTCACCCAATATGCTTGGTTTGACGGCGGCTATTGCGGCTTACGAAGAAGGACAGGCATGGCATCAAGCGCTACTGGTGTATTTAAAAAATAACCGAGATTTTCTAGTTCAAAGAATCGCCGCGACGCCACTTAAAATGGTGCATTTAGAGTCTACGTATTTGGCTTGGATTGATGCCTCTGATTTGCAGTTAGAAAACCCATATCAATTCTTTTTAGATGCTGGCGTCGGTGTTTCAGATGGTAAAGATTTTGGCAATTCTAACTATATTCGCCTAAACTTTGGGTGTCCCCAATCCATGCTCGACCAAGCAATGACTCGTATTGAAGAGGCCTTAATAAAACACAAATTAATGTGATTTATTGTGTTTTTAATCATTCAAGCCAGCATGCTCGGGTTCTACCGAACGTTTGCCAACAGGAGAGGTTCTTATGTTGACGTTAGCATCGAATGATTTCATGAAGCGTTATGTCCAAGAATCTGATCCGGTTATGCGGGCAGATTTGTTGGAAGTGGTTGATATGATGGCGTTGATTGCGCCTGAGGCTGAGCTGGTTAGTAATGTAGGCATTCCCTGTTTTCAGCTGAATGGGAGTTGGTTGTACGGTGTGGCTGCGCGGTCAGACCATTTATGCGTGTATTTTTCGGATCTGAGCGTGATTTATTCATTCGCAGACCGCTTACCTCACGTTCAATTTGGGGATGATTGCCTTATTATTTATCAATTAGAGGACATCAACCTTAATGTGCTTGTGGAACTTTTTGGACAAATAAAAGTCCATTTTTTATTGAATAACCGAAAACCGTCGGAGCTAATCCAGAAAAACATACTTGCGTAAGGTCTCTTTTCAAGGTCGTTATTTGGTTAAAAGACATCGTTGAAAAAGGTTCTTTTCACTGTCTGATTTAACGTTTTTTCAATCTAGGCTGTTTGCTAAATGATAGATTTCACTGTTCGTATAGGTGTTTTTGTTCTAATTTTTAGCTCGCTGATTTTCTGGCAATGGTATTGGCCAAGAGCGAGTCTTTTACAGTGGAAGCAGCGCTGGCGCCACAACATTTCCTTGTTAATGATAGGGGCGTTGTGTGTTCGAATTATTCAGCCCTTACTCCTATCCATGGTTGCTCTTTTCAGTCAAGATTTTGGCCTGTTCAGCATGCTAGGTTTGCCTTTCTGGGCGGTTTTCTTGCTTAGTATCTTATTACTAGACTGCCTTATTTATTGGCAACATCGATTATTCCATCGTGTGCCTTTTTTGTGGCGTCTTCATCGTGTTCATCATTCGGACCCAGAATTAGATGTCAGTTCTGCTGTACGTTTTCATCCCATTGAAATTTTATTGTCGCTTTGTATTAAAGCCTTGGCCGTTTGGCTATTTGGTATTCCTTTTGAAGCGGTATTGGTGTTCGATATTTTATTAAACGCCTCTGCCATGTTTAATCACACCAATGCTAGGTTGCCTGTTAAGATTGAAGCTTGGGTTAAGACAATATTGGTGACGCCAGATATGCATCGAATACACCATTCAAGGTTGAGTCTTGAAGCAAACAGTAATTATGGGTTCTTTTTGAGCGTCTGGGACGCGCTCTTCATGAGCAAAAGAAACCATGCGTTAGAAGGCGATGAGAACCTGAAAATAGGACTGCCAGAAAGTAAAACGTATCAGCCCGCATCGTTAAAAGAAGTATTGGTGATGCCTTTTAAGACCTTTAAAAGATCACGCTAAAGATAAATAGACTAATGGCCGTTAGGGGAAGTTATGAGTTATTACGAAGTGAATTTTATCGAAATGCGTATCATCGGTTGTCTCATGGAAAAAGAGATTACGACGCCAGATCAGTACCCTCTTAGCTTAAATGCCCTTGTTAATGCTTGTAATCAAAAGTCCAATCGAGACCCCGTTACCCAGTTGTCACCGTTAGAGGTTCAAGATGGTGTAGACGCGTTACAGGCTCGTGGTTTAGTGACGGAAATTTCGGGGTCTCATAGTCGTGTTAGTAAATATCAGCACAGATTTTGTAATACGGAGTTTTCTGATTTGCAATTATCATCGGCCGAAACGGCTGTCGTTTGCTTACTATTTGTACGAGGCGCTCAAACACCGGGTGAGTTACGCTCACGCAGCGGTCGTTTACACGGTTTCCAATCGCGAGATGAAGTTGAAGCCGCATTGCAATCGTTGCACAGCAAAACGGGTGGCCCCTATGTTTGCCAGTTACCAAGAGAACCTGGTAAACGAGAGCAGCGTTATCAGGAATGCTTTTGTTCTGAGTCTGAACGAGCAACGACAACGTGGTCTGAACCGCTACCTTCGTCCAGTACTGGCGATGAATATACGCAGCAACTTGAAGCGCGAGTGCTTGAGTTAGAAGAGCGAGTGAGAGAATTAAGTGAGCGAAACCAAGTGCTTGAAAATGCCAGTGGACTATAATCTTTTTTGACGTCAAACTTAGTGCGTTTTTTTAGCGTCGGTATACGAAATACTAAAAGATTTTTTGGGCGTTAATGTTTTTGATTGTGTCTATGGGGAGGATCCTATGAAGAAGGTACGCTGGGGTATTATTGGTACAGGTCAAATCGCGCATTTATTTGCCAGTGATTTTTGTCATGTCAAAGCGGGCGAACTTCGTGCGGTTGCTTCTCGTAATAAAGCGTCGGCGGATGAGTTTTCTGCTGAATTTGATATTGAGTTGGCGTTTATTGATTATTTTTCGCTTATTAATAGTCATGAAGTGGATGTTATCTATATCGCCACACCCCATGTTTATCATTATGATTTGGTAAAAGCGTGTATTTTAGCGGGCAAGGCTGTTTTGTGTGAAAAGCCCTTCACCATCAACGAAATTCAGTCGAAAGAGCTTTATGATCTCGCGTTGAAACACAATGTGTTTGTCATGGAAGCGATGTGGACACGTTTTAATCCGGTTATTGAGCAAGTTATTGAGTGGGTTGAAGAAGGCGAAATAGGCGATTTGAATAGCATTCAAGCAAGTTTTAACTTTCTTGCGCCTACTGATCCTAGTCATCGTTTGATGAAGATTGAACTGGGTGGCGGTGCTCTGCTGGATATTGGTATTTATCCTGTTTTCTTAGCGCAGTTGTTCTTTGGTAAGCCTGATTTTGTGCAAAACCAAGCCGTTATTGGTGACACCGACGTTGATCTTTTTGAACAGATATTATTAGGTTGGGAAAGTGGGCAGCTTGCTTCATTGGATGCTTCTTTGATCTCGTGTAACCCTAACCGAGCGATTCTATCCGGCTCTAAGGGCTATATTGAAATTGACTCTGAGTGGTTTAAAGCAAAATCGTGTCGAGTCGTGAGCGCGGACAATAAAGTACGAGCGGTAGAGTTTGACTTCCCGGGCAATGGTTATCAGTTTGAAGTGGATGAAGTGAACCGATGTCTTGAAGAGGGCCTGATACAAAGCCCTAACCACAGTTGGCAGAATAGTCTGGAATTGATTGCTACGTTGGATGAAATTCGTCAGGACATTGGTTTGTCTTATCCAGGCGAGCATCAGCATAATGACGAAGAGGTGCATGATCATCACCATGAACATAATCATCACCACAAACATTAGCCGTAACGATTAGAAAGACAAATAATTCGACAAATAAAAAGGGCTTCTTTTCATGATAAAAGAAGCCCTTTTTTTGTATCTTATCGATTAACTAAAAGGTTAGTTAAGGTGCTTGTTCAAAATTGGCAATAACACTTTGAATAAACGAGGCGCTGCACATAATACGTTGCCTTTTTCTAGGCTTGGTGAGCCATCAAAGCCTGCAAATAGACAACCAGATTCTTTTGCAATGAACAGCGGTGCTTGCATTTCCCATTCTTGAAGTTTAATGCCCCAAGCGGCATCAAGACGGCCAGCAGCAACGTTAGCAAGCATTAAGGCTGGAGAATCTTGCATTACTGCGCGCGCGCCTTGTTCTGCGATGTCCGTTAATACGGCAAACTGACCAGAAAGAGAAGGCATAAGGCGATCGGTTGCAGGAAATTGTGCTGCAATCGTTGCGTTTTCTAGTGTACGAGCAGAACTGCTGCGAATTCTTGAGTTGTTCAAGTAGGCACCACGACCCTTACTTGCGTAAAACTCGTCTTTGGTGTGAGGGTTTAGCACAAGAGCGTGCTCCACTTTACCGGCAACTAGGTAGCTCATTGTAATGACGTTGCCAGTTAGGCCGCGTGAAAATAAATGCTGTCCTTGGATCGCATCAATGATCCATTCGCCTTCTTCACCTTTTTGCACTGAACCCTGAAGGCGAGTAGTAATCGTGTCACCTGGGTAGGCTTTTTCTAGATGGTAAACAATGCTGCGCTCTGCACCAGAACAAACTGTTTCATAAACTTGCTCAGCGGACTGACCTTGTTCTTTGTCAAAAAGCAGTTTTTCTTGTGAATGAACTATGTATTCTGCAGCGGCACGAGCTGCTTTAAGTGCAATATTGATTCTAGGTTGCATAATTTACCGTCATTAATTCGTCATTAAAAATGCACATACCGTCGATAAGACGATAAGTTGCCAAATAAAGTGTTAAAGAGCGAGCGGTCTGTTGTGTTACTAAGAACTTTGCTAAGAAAAACGCTCTAAGCAAGGTGTAAATCGACAGACCGCCTAAATATGAGCGCGGATATTAGCGTAATAAAGCTTATTTTACCAGTGAATTGTTGGTGAAAAACTGATCAATTAAGGCTTTGTCATAAATATCTGTTAAGATACAGCGATTGTCTGACCGTTATAATTGGTACCGCTAAAAATGCAAAATAAAGTAAGAATTGTCCTTGTTAATACCTCTCATCCAGGCAACATCGGAGGAGCGGCTCGAGCAATGAAAAATATGGGATTGGCCGATCTTTATCTCGTAGGCCCAAAGCGTTATCCCAGTGATGACGCAGTAAGCCGTGCAGCTGGCGCGTCAGATATTTTAGAGAATGCCGTGGTAGTGGATACCCTAGAAGAAGCGCTTGCAGGTTGTCAGCTAGTTATTGGAACCAGTGCTCGTGAACGTAATATTCCTTGGCCACTAGTTGATCCAAGGCAAGCCGCGGACTTGGTGTTTGATGAAGGTTTGGTCACCGCGTTTGTATTTGGTCGTGAAGACCGTGGTTTGACCAATGAAGAACTTCAGCGTTGTAATTACCATGTGCACATTCCTTCGGTGGAGACCTTTAGTTCATTAAACTTAGGCGCGGCGGTGCAGGTTATCGCCTACGAATTGCGAATGAAATCTTTACTGATGAAGGATGCACCGGTTGTGGCGAGCAAGTGGGATGTACCGGCGGCAAACGTAGAACAAATAGATTACTTGCTTGAGCATCTTGAGAAGGTATTGGTGCAGACTGAGTTTTTGGATCCAGATGTACCAATGCAAGTAATGACGCGTTTTCGTCGATTGTTCCAGCGTTCGCGTTTAGATCAACAAGAAGTAGGAATGCTGAGAGGAATGCTGACGTCGATGGAAAAACAGATGAAAGAATGACGTCTGCGCTCGAAACGTTATTCTAAAAAGGCAAATGACTTCAATCGAATTCGGTTTGCTCAAGTGGACATAAAAAAACGCTGACTTAGCAATAAGTCAGCGTTTTTTTGAGCTAGGAGTTGGTCTTAAGCTTTACGCTCAGGACGACCTTCTTCTTGCCAAAAAGTATGGAATTTTTGACCTGGTTCTGCATCCACTCGTTCATACGTGTGGGCACCGAAATAATCGCGCTGAGCTTGCAACAAGTTAGCGGGAAGTACTTCAGAGCGGTAGCCATCGAAATACGCCAATGCCGAGAAAATGGACGGCGCTGGAATGCCTGATTGTGCAGCCAGCACTACGGCTTTACGTAAACCGGCCTGCTTGCTTGCCATTGCGTCAGCGAAATAATCGCTTAGTAGTAGGTTTTCAAGCTCGTGGTTTTCATCAAATGCATCAGCAATTTTTTGCAAGAAAGATGCTCGAATGATGCAACCACCGCGCCAAATTTTCGCAATATCACTGAAATTAAATGCCCAGTCGTATTCTTTTTGTGCAGCACGAAGCAATTGGAAGCCTTGAGCGTAAGCACAGATTTTTGCGCAGTAAAGTGCTTCTGCAATCGCTTTCTCTACTTCTTCTGCTTCAATTTCGCCACTTTCTACTTCAGCCGTTAGCTTGCTTGCTGCAAGTTCACGTTCACCTGTGAGGGTGCTTAGAGCACGAGCATAAACGGACTCACTAATAATACCAGCCGGCACACCCATTTGAGTCGCGCTGATCGATGTCCAGCGCCCAGTGCCTTTTTGTCCTGCACTGTCTAGTATCATATCAACTAAAGGTGCGCCTGTTTTATGGTCATATTGTTGTAAAATATCGGCTGAGATTTCAACAAGGTAACTGTTGAGAACACCTTGGTTCCATTTTTCAAATAATTTACCAATTTCTTCTGGCTCGTAACCAAGTAAAGAGCGTAGTAAATGATAGGCTTCACAAATCAGCTGCATGTCAGCGTATTCAATGCCGTTATGTACCATTTTTACATAATGGCCTGCGCCGTTTGGCCCTAGGTAAGCGGTACAAGGTTCACCTTCAGTCACAGGTTTACCCGGAGTGTTACTAACGATAGGCTTGCCATCTTTGTCTACTTTTGCGGCTACAGCCTCCCACATTGGCTGTAGGTATTTCCAAGAGTCAGCATCGCCACCAGGCATAAGAGATGGCCCAAAACGAGCACCTACTTCACCACCAGAAACAGCTGTACCAAAGAATTTGAATTTTTCTTTGTATTCTGCTTCTCGTCTAATAGTGTCTGTCCATTGACTATTGCCGCAGTCAACAACGATATCATCTGCTTCTAATCCAGCATCGATCAAGCTATTGCAAACAGCATCGACGGGATTACCAGCAGGAACCAAAACCACGATGACACGGGGTTTTACTAAGTTCGAAAGCATTTCTTCCATGCTTGAACTACCGATAATTCGTGCTTGTGTGTATGACTCAGGACGTTCAGCTGCTTCTGTGTCCAGGACGTCTTGTATTTTATGTGTGTCAAGATCAAAACCTGCAACTCGGTAGCCGTGGTCAGCTAAATTCAAGGCTAAATTTTTACCCATGACACCCAGGCCGACAAATCCAATATTGCAATTCTGATTTGTTTTTAACATAAATATCGATCAACCTTTTTGAACAATTTTAGGAGGGGATTGAGGTAAGAATCTTACCATGAAGCAAGGTGATTCAGGACATACTAGAGAGAAGAAAAATTCAATTAATTACATGTTTTTAATGTTTTTTTGATGCTTTTTAATAGAAACCCTACGTTTCAGGTGGTTTTCCTTTAAAAAAAAGCAAGATTATGGCTATGTTTTTTTGCTGTCTTGAGTGTCGGTAATAAATTTCTATCTAGTAGAAAGACAACAGAAAAGAAAGAAAACTACAAAAAATGCTATTGGTTATTGATCTCTGTGATGTACGAAGAGGGTTTTTAGTATTATTTTAGGTAAAAAATATTATATTTCAATGAGTTGAAAATTTATAGAAAGTAACAAAATGGTAATAAAATAACATATTGTTATAACAATATTTTTTTTTAGATTGTTTTGTTACTATCCTTTTTACAGAAAAACTTTCGCATAATAATAAAAATGACCAGATAACCTTTATAGTTCAGAGGACTTAGCAACATGAACTTCGCATCAGAAGTAACAACTACTCATAAAAATTTAACGACGCCGCAGTTGGTTGAAAAAGCCCTGCATAATGGCGAAGGGGTTCTTGCTGATAATGGCGCACTCGTCGTTGAAACAGGCGCTCGTACAGGTCGCTCTCCTATGGATCGCTTCATTGTGGAAGAAGCATCTAGTAAAGACAGCATTCACTGGGGACCTGTTAATCGTCCGTTTCCTGAGGAAAAATTTGCACCACTGTGGAATAGAGTTGCCACTTATCTAGATGGTCAAGAGTCTTATTTGTCCAATATTCATGTCGGTGCGGGTGATGAATATTATTTACCCGTTATTATGCATACTGAAACGGCGTGGCATCAGCTGTTTGGGCGTAATTTATTTATCCGTCCAGAAACCTATAATCCATCAAGCAAAGGAGAGTGGCAGATTCTAAATGCCCCTAACTTTGTATGTGAACCTGAGCGTGATGGCACCAATTCTGACGGTTGCGTCATTTTGAACTTTGCTGAGCGCAAAGTGCTTATTGCCGGTATGCGTTATGCTGGTGAAATGAAAAAAGCCATGTTCTCTGTGCAAAACTACTTGTTACCTGCCCATGATGTATTACCAATGCATTGTGCGGCCAACGTCGGAACAGAAGAAGATGTAACCTTATTTTTTGGTTTGTCAGGCACTGGCAAAACAACTTTGTCTGCTGATCCTGAACGTTTTTTAATTGGTGATGATGAGCATGGTTGGGGTAAGGACACGGTTTTCAATATTGAGGGCGGGTGTTACGCAAAAACCATCGATCTTTCTCAGAAGAATGAGCCGATCATTTGGGATGCGATTAAGTTTGGTACTATCGTTGAAAATGTCGTGTTGGATCCTGAGACACGTGTTGCTGATTACGCGGATACGTCTTTGACCCAAAATGGTCGCGCTGGCTACCCTCGTGAACATATTGAAAAACGTGCTGCGGGTAATCGTGCCGGTGAGCCAAATGCCATTATCTTCTTAACATGTGATTTGACTGGCGTTCTTCCTCCTGTTTCTATCCTAACGAAAGAAGCGGCAGCGTATCACTTTTTGAGTGGTTATACGGCGTTGGTTGGTTCAACAGAAATGGGTGCGGGCACAGGTATTAAGTCTACTTTCTCGACCTGCTTTGGCGCGCCTTTCTTCCCTCGCTCTGCCGATGTGTATGCGGATCTTTTGATCAAGCGTATTGAAGAGTTTGGTAGTAAGGTTTACTTAGTAAATACAGGTTGGACGGGCGGCGCACATGGACAAGGCGGTAAACGCTTTAGTATTCCAGTGACTCGTGCGGTTATTTCAGCGATTCAATCCGGCGCGCTAGCGGATGTAGAAACTGAGCATTTGGCTGATGTTAACCTAGATGTACCAACACATGTTCCAGGTGTTGATAGTATTTTGTTGAATCCTCGCAAGACATGGTCTGATCAGGCATCTTACGAAGCACAAGCAAAAAACCTTATTTCTCAATTTGTTGTTAATTTTAAGAAATTTGACACTGTATCTGATGCTATTGTTAAGGCTGGCCCTTCTCTTTAAGTGTTTTTATAGTGATTGAAAAGCCGTGCATTTTGCACGGCTTTTTTTGTTGATGATCGTTTTATACGCTAGTACTTTACACCTTAAATAATGTAATCTTTTGTGTATGTTTATTGATAGCCATTGCCATTTTGATTTTGATGTGTTCAACGACCAGCGTGATGAATTAATGGCGCGTTGCCTTGATCATGGTATCTTGGGTTTTTTGGTGCCAGCAACCACTTTTATTAGCTGGAGAAGATTGGATATGCTCATTGAGCGTTATCCACAGTGGCGTGCCGCTTATGGACTGCACCCATATTTTTTGAAAGAGGCGTCTCTTGAACAGGTTGATTTTCTGGGTGAGCAATGTGAAGCGAAGCGTGTGGTTGCTGTCGGTGAAATTGGCTTAGATTGCTGGCCTAGTGCTGTTGATATAAACGTTCAAATGAACTTTTTTAAACGTCAGTTGAGCGTGGCTAAATCGTTGAGGCTGCCTGTTATCGTACACGCCAGAAAGAGTTATGACTTGGTGTTGAAATGTTTACGCGAAGTCGGCTTTAAGGAAGGCGGAGTTATTCATGCTTTTAATGGTAGTTTTGAACAGGCTAAACGATTCCTGGATTTAGGGTTCGTGCTTGGAGTTGGTGGAACCGTTACTTATCCAAGAGCCAATAAGGCGCGGCGAGTATTATCTGCGCTGGAGAGTAGTGCGTTTATACTTGAAACTGATTCGCCTGATATGCCATTAAATGGCTTTCAAGGCCAAAATAATACTCCACTTTCTATACCCTTTATCGCGCAATGTGTTGCAACGATACGAGAAGAAGATGTCGAGCAGATTACAATGCAGACATATGCTAACCTACTTAGGGTTTTTCCTAAGTGGAACGAGGACTTGCTTTGAATAATACACAAGATATTAATGCTCCTATTCGTATTCTTCTTTTAGGAAGTGGAACAGAAGTAGGTTCATCATTGTTACAATTGTCTACAGAGAAAAAAGAATTTGAGTGGTTGTGTCCAGAAGAGTCGCTGTTGCTCGATGTCGATAAAAGAGCGGAACTTGATGCAATGCAGTTTGATGTCATTATTGATGCGTTAAGTCTACGTTATGCGTTGCAGAGTGATTATGGGGATTTTCAATCGAGTTTACGTTATTTGAGCGAAAAAAATGATGCTCCATTGATTATGATCAGCAGCGCCAGAGTATTTTCAGGCAGCAAGAACGTGCCTTATGCTGAAATGGATGTACCAGACAGCACTGACCCTTACGCACAAGCTTTGATTGAGGCTGAGTCGATTGTACTGAATAACCCTGAGAATATTGTGTTGCGAACGGGTTGGTTATTTAGTGGGCAAGGAGATGACTTTGTCTGTAGAACGCTTGGCCTTATTCAGGATGGCGTTAACCTTGCGTATAAAGACGATTTAATTGGTAGCCCAACACCTGTTTCAGATTTGGTTCGGGTGATTTTATCTATGGTAAATCAAGGGCACTATGGCGCGAAAAATAAAGGTGTTTATCATTATTGCTGCGCGGAAGAAATCAGTTGGATTCGTCTAGTAGAGGCGATCGTCGCAACTTCTGGTCAGTTCGATCCAAAAGCGCAAGTAGAAGTCGAAGCGATTGGTGATTCGTTTCCTGAGGCTCAGGAAGTCACCGCAATGCAGCGTCAGTCACTTTCTTGCCGAAAGATATTTAATCACTTTGGTATAAAGCAGCGCCCGTGGCGATCAAAATTACGAAACCTTGTTAAAGAGTTGTATCAAGTAAGTTAGTGGCCAGTCGTTGGTTGGAGATAAACAAGAAGAGTAGGGGTTGATGTGTACAAGATAAATCATAAAGCAGTAATGTTGGTTTTTGTCTTCCAGCTCGCAGTGGGGGCAATGTGGTACGCCTCGACACCTTCGTCATTTTTAGGGCGTTTTGCATTAGAGGATCTTTCAAAACAGCTGTCCATTGGCATGGTGCTGTTGTTTGTACTTTCGACGTTTGTGTATTTGTTCTTTACGGCTTGGTTACTGGTCAGGATTAAGGGGATGTCTGGGTTTGGACGGTTTTTATTGGTGATAGCAATATGGCTATTTATCGTCTTGCCTAATTATGCTTTTGTTAGTTTGCACCTGAACTTTAGTGGATTTGATACTTTCTATTTACTTTCCTATGGTGCGATAAACTGCGCCATAGCCGCGATTATATTGCCGCTATGGCGATCTTCTCGATCTATATTTAATAATTAATATAAGCTACTTGCTGGCCATACTAACCATAAGCTTAACCCACTTATCAAGCCGCTGATGATGATCTGAATAGCAATAATAACGATGCTTTGTTTGCTGTTCATTTTGGGACTTAACAAAATGGAGATAGGCGTTACAAAACTACTCGCTGCCAGCATTAGCATGACGCCCAAGGGGATGTCTGCTAGCACATGACTTTGTGTTATCAGTCCGCCCAGAATTAACAAGGCCGGAATACTGGTGTGGTTTTGCAGCGTTTTTGTTAAATAGCTAATAATAACATAGCCAAATACAGCGGCACCAAAGGCCCCTAATAATTGTCCTATTAACAGGCTTCCGCCAATCGATATCACAGGTGCCGCGCTGCCTGCGACTATAATAAGTCCAATCAGTAAAAGTAGTGGAGGCAGGTTCAGGTTGTGCTTGCTTCTTACTTGCTGCTGTATAGAGCCTTGTATTTTTTCAGATAGGACTTGGTAAAGTAATACGACAATCGCACTGCCGACAGCCCAGCTAAGGCTCGCAATGAGTCCTGAGTGTTGTAGTACAGGGTTTAATAATAGATAGAAGGACAATGCAAACAACACACTGTTTATTATATTGCGCAGTGTGGATTGTTTCATCATGGTTAAGCATAGTACCGAAGCGATACCGGCCAAAGCCGTTATGTTGTAATAGTCTATTGCTTGACTCGGTGGGAAACTCAAGCCTGAATGAATCAGGCTGAGTCCGACTATAAAACCACCGAGATAACCAAGATAAGGCGAGGCATGTAACCATCGGCCAGCAACAACACTCACTATTAGAGCGGCAAGAAAAGGGTAAACTGCTGTGTGTAATAGCATTAAAATAGTAGCGTTGCTGGCGTTTTCGTACATGATTACTTTCCTTAAATGAATTACTGGCGAATGCCTTCTACATAAATTTCAATTTCTGTTTTATCGGTTACACCAGGAATGAAGTAGGTGACACCGAAATCACTACGCAAGATAACCGTTTTTGCTTCGAAGCCTGAACGGTAGCCGCCCCACGGATCTTTACTTTCACCTATTTTATTAACATCAAGGCTGACGGCTTTGGTGACGCCATGTAGAGTCAAATCACCTGTTAACGTATTTCCATCAAATGTTGTACTTTTGAATGTCAAAGAAGGGAATTGTTTTACATCTAAGAAGTCAGGGCTGCGAAGGTGCTTATCGCGTGCTTCATGATTGGTGCTAACACTGTCTGCTTTTATGTTGAGAGACGCGCTTCCTGATTTACCGTTTTCAGCGTACGAAAATTGACCTTCAAACTCGTTGAACTGACCTACGGTAGTGCTGACACCCAAATGCCCAATTTTAAATACAACACTGGAATGGGCAGGGTCAATTTTATAATCGGCTGCCATAGTGATGCTTGATAAAAGCGTTAATGCACTGATAGTTATTATTTTCATTCTGATATTCCTCTATTTAATTCAAGATGGGGGTAGTCTAATTTGTTTTGGTTTAATAAATAAACTACGATAAAAGCAATTCATTATTATCAAAAAAGAAATGATAATAAGAAAACTTTTGATATCTTGGGAAATAGAATGGATAAACTTCAAGCAATGAGGGTATTTTGCCGTGTTCATGAAGCAGAGAGTTTCAAGCTCGCTAGTGACTCCTTAGGTATCTCTCGTCCTATGGTGACGCGCTATGTTAATTTTATTGAGGAGGAGTTAGGCACAAAGCTCTTACAGCGAAATACTCGTAATATCAGCATCACTTATGCTGGACGGAAATACTACCAGCATTGTGTTGCAATATTGGATGCAATTGAAGAAGCGGAAAGTGACATTGGAGAATTGACGCAGAAGCCAAAAGGGCTGCTAAGAGTGAGTGTCCCAATGGATTTTGGCTTGTCACACCTTGTTCCGTTGTTAGGTTGCTTTGGTCGCCTTTATCCCAATATTGAATTAGACATAGATTTTAGTGACAAACGCGTAGATATGACAGAATCGGGCATTGATCTAGCGATTCGGGGAGGAGATCTTGGAGGGGATCAGTTTGTCGCGCGTCCACTGTGCGATTTCAAGGGATTTGTTTGTGCATCACCAGATTATATCTTGGAGCATGGTGAACTTGAGTGCTTAGAGGATTTGGATAATCATACTTGTCTTTCGTATGGCAATTCTTTGGTACCAAATCGCTGGTCATTGACGGATGAAGAGGGCATATCTCGTGTCGTTTCTATTTCTGGTTCCATTAGTGCGAATAATGGGAGTGCATTAACTCGGTTTGCTTTGGCAGGTTTAGGGATAATATATCAGCCGGATTTCTTAGTGGCTAAATACATTGAGTCTGGGGAATTGGTTAATATGTTGCCGAACTATAAAGGTTATGAATTGTGCTTTTATGCTATTTATCCACAAAGAAAGCTGATGCCAAGAAAAACGCGTTTGTTATTAGATTTTTTGCAGGAGAGACTAGCCAACACAACATTTTATTGATGTGTTGACTGGTTATCTGGTTTGGTAATAGGTTAGTTTAAATCGCTGAACTCATTTTCCACATTGAGAGATACCGGTATATCATAGCCTGGAAGGCGAATTTCTTTGTCCGTTACCGTTAGCTCTTCACCGCCTAAAACATTAAAACCGAATTTGTAAATAGGCAGGCTTTCACCACGAATCATAGCTTGATTATACGCTTCTGCGTTCGCTATAACGTCAGCGTTTTTGACGAGGTAATCACTGATTTGTGCTTCACTATAACGTTTTTTTAGCATCTTCATGACTTGGTTAGGGGACAATAAAACAGCTGTAGCATTGTTTCCCCCAAAACCTTTTGAGTTTAATAGTGCCCCATCAAAGTAGTCTTTCCCATATGCTTCATGTTTGAGCTGAAATTTTAGACCGTCTTGATAGACATCATCGGCGATGGCGTGTGACGTGGTAATGCCAGGTAAGATGCCATCTTTCCATACGCCCAAAGACAAATGAAGTTGATCCCCACCAGCCGTGCCTTGAGAATGGCCAAGGAAAGCTTTCATTGCCACAACTGGAATGGCAGTGGCGCCAAAGCTGGTGGCGGCTTTACTTAGAACATGAGATTCAGTAATACGGTTTTGCGGTGTGCTAGTGCCGTGAGCCTGGATAAAGGTTCGTTGTGTTAAGCCGTCATTGCCAATGATGTTTTGTAGATAAGCCATGGCTTTGCTCATCGTCAAATAATTACCAATACCGGGTGCTGAAATGGACTTTTTATGTCCGTCTGCGTATGAGTATACCGCTGGAATAGCACCAAATATTTCAGCTCCTAATTCAATCGCAAGCTCATCATCCATTAAAAGTGTCCACTGACTGGATTCACCAATCGTAAAACCGCAGTTTTGAGCAAAAGGACGGCAGCTACGAGTATGATCTGGTTCTTTTTGATTGCTGATTTGGTCAAGGGCTAGCAGTGCGGTATCTTCTGCTAAGGCACCCATTGTTCTAAAGCCTTCAATGATTTCCGGTGTAATAGGTGCATCGCTACCACCAACCATAGCAACACGAAACTTGCCAGATTTAATACCGTCGATCGCTTTCTCTAAATTGAAAAAATAGGTGGCACACGCACCAATAGAAGTGCCCACGTTGCCAACACTGCCTAAAATATAGGCATTAACAAAGTCGGCGGGCATTTGAGCGTAACCAAGAGGAAGGTGCTTTGATGTAGTGCGTTTCCCCATTAAAGCGGATTTAAGCATGCCACCAAAACCAAGGTCATCCATTTGACCAATTGAGTTAGCAGCATAGACCGCCATTTGGTCTGGTGCGACTTTGTTACGAATGATTTCCCAGTCAATACCGCTGCTTTTAACCGCATCAGAGGCGCCATAAACCGTCATTTGTAAGCCGCGAGGATGGTTTCGACTTTGGTATAGTTTTGATGGGTCGAATCCTGTTGGCAGTTGTCCGGCCGCTTTTACAGAAAGTGGCTTTGTGTCTTTAATAAAGGCTTCTAAAGTACCATCAACGACGACTTCACTTAAGCCGTTCGAAAGCTCCGTGACTTGCCAATTGGTAGGGCGATCATTTGGGAGAGAACGTGTTTTTATAGTGAAACTAAGTTTTTCTTCGGCGTGATTCGAATGTAGAGTCATTGACTTGTGTAACACCACATTATCAACATCAAATAAACTAGGGTGAATACGACGGATTAAGGTGCGGGCGAGTAATGTTTCACCAATGCTATCTATCAGTGCAGTAGCATCTAAAGCCTCCCCACCGTTGGTGTACCAAAGACCATTTTTGTGCTCAGCCATGTTGGTAATAGTGGCAAGATCGAGTAAAACATCCTGCTGGATTAGGCTTGGAAGAAGATCGAAGACAATTCGGCGATATGCTTGATGTGAAGAGGTACGACCAGCCGAATTGATTCCGCCAAAGCCAACAATAACAGGTAAACGGGCCAATTGAATTTCCTCGTTTTGAAGAGTGGGTAAAATATTACGGTATTGTAATGAAGGGGGTGACGCTTAGCCACCCTACATAAAGTAATTTCGTAACAATAAATTGAGTTTTATTACATTCAAGCTTGAACTATTGCTGAGAATTACTGAATCTCTGGCTTTGGTTGATAACGGTTGAAACGCCAAAGCTTGTTATAATTAATCAAACCTTCTATTTCTTCAATGTAAGCTTGACCTCGCTCAGAATAGTGTTCTAAACCGTGAACAAGGTATAGCCCTGTAATGTCTTCTTTTTCTTGTCGCAATTTTAGGCGGGCTGCTCTGAGTTTTTTGTAGGCGGCATTTGAATTCAGATTATCGATGTAAGCAAAAACAGATTCACGTGCGTCATTGAATTTTCTCACTTCATGATCCGCGTCGCTGTCTCTTGACTCTGGTACTAGGCCACAACCTTTTCTAAAACACCATTGCCCAAAATAGTTGTTTCCTTTCGTTGCAAAACGAGACGTTCCCCATGCAGACTCATTCGCTGCTTGGGCCAAGACTAAGGAGACAGGGATAATGTCTAATCGATTGAGTAATGCTTTTATGTCGTCTTTTGAGTAGTTATCAAGTTTTTTAAGTTTATGGTCTTTTCGAAGTGTCGATATCCATTTCTTGTTTTTGGTTGATAACTTTTTATTACTGCTAAGTATCGTGTTTAGGCGTTCACGATCTCTTAAAATAAGATCGTTTTTTTCATTTACAAAGGGTGTTAGATAATGAAAGAACGCTTTTTTACGTTCTTTAACATCTGTAATGGCGGCAAAATCAGGGTTCTTGTCTTGAATAGGGTGAGACTTAAAATAGTTTTTTTCATCTGACGTCGCATCAGAATCTTGTTCCAAAGCGCTTAAATCTGAAGTGTCGTCACGTTCTATATCTAGATCATCGCTTTTAAATGGCCCAGCTTTTATCCACAAAATAAATATGAGTGCAAAAGAGATAGTCCAAAGTATTTTCTTTTCCATAAAGAACCACGAGTCTCAAATATTTATATTTCTTAAAAGGCGTTACTTGATAGTTAATCGCCTGCTACTAGATAGAGAGCTAATTAAAAGTAGACCTATTATCCTCAAAACAGGTCCACTTTAACAGACTTTAACTTAGGCTTCTTGAATTTGCCTTAATTCCTTTTTAGTTATTTTATCGTTAAGTGAACAGTTTAGCAGGTCCTACTGGAACTACTTGAGTGGGATTGATTGTTTTGTGACTGTAATAATAATGGCGTTTAATATGTTGCAGGTTAACTGTGCTCGCGACGTTAGGGGTATCGTACAGCCGTTTCATATAAGCGTTGAGTTTAGGGTAGTCCAAAATACGCTTTATATTACATTTAAAATGGCCAAAGTAGACGGCGTCGAAGCGAATTAGAGTAGTAAAAAGGCGCCAATCTGCTTCTGTTTGCTCGTCTCCAAATAAAAACATGCTGCTCGACAGTTGTTGCTCTAAAAAATCGAGTGTTTCAAATAAAGGGGTTAATGCTTCTTCATAAGCTTTTTGAGTCGTGGCAAAGCCGCATTTGTAGACGCCATTATTGACCGTGTGGTAAATGCGTTCGTTTAGCGTATCTATGTCTTTGGTCTTGTCAGCTGGATAGAAGTTAAGGAAATTCCCAGTGAGGTCATTAAAGGCATGGTTTAAAATACGGATTATTTCCGATGACTCGTTTGACACTATCGTGTTGCGTTTTTTATCCCATAAAATGGGGACTGTCACTCGTCCGCTGTAATCTGGTTTGGCTTTTGTATAAAGTTGATGAGCAAAGTCAAAGTGGTGTAATGGGTCTCCAGCGGCAATGTTAGTGTCTTTGAAGTTGCTGTCTTTTTTAAATTCCCAGCCGTTGTCTAGCATGTCAGGGTGAACGCAACTAATACTGATAATTTCTTCTAACTGCTTTAGTTTGATAAAAATCAAAGTACGGTGGGCCCAAGGGCAAGCGAGAGAGACGTACAAGTGATAACGTCCTGTTTGAGCTGGAAAATGGTTGGAGTTGTTTGGATCGTACTCACTGTCTGCGTAGATCCAGTTTCTAAACTCAGACTCACTTCGAATGAATTTTCCTTGGCTTGCTTTAGTGTCGTACCACTGGTCAACCCATTTACCGTCTACAAGTAATCCCATCGTTTTTTTCCTTTAATTTATAATTCACATTATTATTAATGAAAATTAATCGTTTTAGGGGCAAGATATTGGTCGTATTTAATCGAATGATTCGATGGGTTTGATTTTTCTATGTCTGAACGTTTAGGTTCATTGTTAGTTCCATGCTTTATTTTACTAGTCAGTGTTTATGCTAGTTTGTATGTTGGCCAGTTGCCACCCTTATGGTTTGGTATATTGCCCTTGTTGCCGATCATCTTAGCAAGTGTCGCGATCCTACTGGCTTGGCATTTTAACAAAGGCCGAGTGTTAATTCTTGTTCTGTTGCTTTTGATTCCAAAATTGTATGGCGATTCCAATGAAGAAGCGTCATTAACGGCGTATTTGGTGGTTTCCTGTTTTTGTATTGCCTTGTTGGCGTTTGTACCGGAGAGAGGTTTCTTTAATCGATTTGCCGTCAATCGTATTCTCTTTGTCGTGATGTTGGTGAGTTGGTGTTACGCGATTGAGCGTAGTTGGGTATCTTTTGCTTTTTTAGATCACGCTTTTTTAAACACAACAGTGAGTTGGTCTACCGTTTTACTTTGGTGCGTATTGCTTATTAGTACGTCCACGATAGGTTTTGCTTGGTGGTTAAGTGGTGATACTTTTCGAGCCAGTGGATTGATTAGTATTGTTAGCTTGTTGATCATAGGTCATTTTGCGTCTTCAGATACTCAGTTTGACGCCCTGTTATCGGCGCAATTTTTATTGTGGATTTGGTTTTTGCTGATGGAAAGCCATCGAATGGCGTATCTAGATGATATGACCAAGCTGCCAGGAAGGCGGGCTTTGAATGAGCAATTAGTCGGTTTGTCTAAACGGTATGCTATTGCGATGGTCGATGTGGATCATTTCAAAAAATTTAATGATACGTATGGGCATGATATGGGAGATAAAGTCCTGAAGAGTGTTGCCACTCAATTGAAATATTTTGCCAATCCAGGGCGCGCTTTTCGTTATGGCGGTGAAGAGTTTACGATTGTATTTCGAGGTAAGCAGCTTGCTGAAGTCGAAGAGACTCTTGAGCTGGTTCGTGAAGGCATTGAAGATGCTTTGGTTGAAGTGTTTGATCCTAAAAAGAAACAAGACATAGACGTGAATGTAACGGTCAGCCTAGGTGTCGCTTTTGCAACGCTTGGTGAATCCCCTGATGCGGTTTTAAAGCGAGCAGACGAAGCTCTGTATCAATCTAAAAAGAAGGGAAGGAACCGTGTATCTAAGTCTTTGTCCCCTAAAAATAGCTAATTGCAAAAAAAATTGATCAATCGGTCAACTTTTTCTCTCTGATCTATTGCACTGCAAATTTAGCTGTTTATAATTGTTCTTAGATTTTATAAGTGATTGTGTTTGAGGTGTTTTTTTAAACCTCGACACAGTCATTTTCGGTTCCAGTAACCGGCGATGGAATTCTCCATCGGTCAAGAACATTGATAAGTGGCGTATTAGCCCGTTTATCAATCACAGAGCCAACGTGGTGTAGCAGTTAGCCTAATGACGAATGCCTATAGTCATTAACGTCTCTGCTACGAGGGGAAATGGGGAGCTTCGGCTCCCTTTTTTTATACAAAATTTTCTTATCGCTTCGTGCCAATTCTAAAGAATGTTATTCTTTCTCGGTATTGCGCAGGATGGTAAGACGATACATAAACACCTCTCCCTTTATAGCTATTTTCAGCGAGGACAACCCTTGACCGAAGTGAAACGACCAAAAGATCAGTTGAAAGCGCATATTAGAGCTCAAAATCAAACGCTTATTTTAGAAACATCTGAGCGTGTTTTTGCGCGTCAAGGACTCGCTAAAACGACAACTCAAATGATTGCCGATGAAGCTGGGTTGCCTAAAGCCAATATTCATTATTACTATCGTTCCAAAAAAGATTTACTAGAAGCGGTATTAGAGCGCATTCTGCGACTTTGGTTGGACTCAGTTAGTGAATTCAATGTTGAGGAAGGGCCAAAGCACAATCTGACACGTTATATCAGTGAAAAAATTGATCAATCTCGTATCAATAAAAATGCTTCTAAAATTTTCGCGATGGCACTTATTGGAGAAGAAACGTTTGTTTTAGAGTATCTTCGAAACTTATTTGTGACTGAGTTGAGTCGTGAAAAAGCGACGATTCAGATTTGGGTTGATAAAGGCCTAATGGCTTCCGTTCCAACGGAGCATCTTTTTATTAGTATTTGGGCGATGACGCAAACCTATGCGGACTTTGATGCGCAAGTGAAGATCATGCTACAAAAAGATCAATTAGTAGAAGACGACTACGAAGAAGCCAAGCAATTTATTACGCGTATGATCTTGGCTGGCTGTCAAGTAATGGAGGTTGAGGTATGACATTAGAAAGCGGTATTACTTTTTTCTTCGCCATTTTAATTTTTGCTGTGACGCCAGGTCCTGGTGTCTTTGCTGTTATTGCGAAAAGCATGACGAAGGGCGCTCGCGCCAGTGTTTCTCTTTGTGTTGGTATGGTAATGAGTGACATTGTTTATTTAGTTATGGCGTGTTTTGGGTTGGCTGCGATTGCGTCTACTTGGGAAGGCGTTTTCTTAGTAATTCGTTATGTTGGCGCGGCGTATCTTATCTATTTGGGTTGGAAAATGTGGGTGTCACCTGTATCAACATCCTCTACAGATTTTGCACAGCTTGAATCTAAAAGTGAAATGGCGAGTTTTATGCAAGGTTTTATGATTTCAGCATCGAATCCTAAGGTCATTCTTTTCTATGTCGCTTTTCTACCGACCTTTATGGATTTAACGATCTTGAGTGGTTTTGATATCGTGATTGCGTCTGTTCTCGCTTTTACTGCACTCATGTTAGGTATCAATCTTATTTCTGTGTGTGCTTCACAAGCGAGACGTTTGATGAAATCTGAACGCTCTATGAGAACATTAAACCGTACGTCGGGCGGTATCATGGTAAGTGCGGGGGCTTTTCTCGGCTTGAAGAGCTAGCAGATATGAATGCGTTAATTTGATAGTTTGTTGTATAAAAAAACCTCTCTTTTCGAATGAAAAGAGAGGTTTTTTACTAAATGAAGAATGATTTAAGGCGTTTAGCGAGTGCCGTAAATGCGGTCACCAGCATCGCCAACACCTGGGCGAATATAGGCGTTTTCATCAAGCCCACGGTCGATTGAACCAATGTACATTGCGACATCTGGATGCGCTTTTTTGAACGTTTCAATGCCTTCAGGTGCCGCAAATAGGCAGATGAATCGAATGTCTGAAGCGCCCATTTCTTTCATTTTGTCGATTGCCATAATGGCTGAGTTGCCTGTTGCCAGCATGGGGTCGACAACAATGATGGTGCGCTCATTAACGGAATGAGGCATTTTTAAGTAGTACTCTACAGGCTGCTTCGTTTCAGGATCGCGATATAGGCCGACGTGTCCAACTCGTGCGGAAGGCGATAGTTTGAGCACGCCCTCAGCGAGTCCGTTACCGGCTCTCATTATGGTAACGATACAAAGCTTTTTACCTTTTAGAACCGGACACATGGCTTTTTCTAATGGCGTTTCAATTTCAACATCGACGGTTTCTAGATCTCGTGTTGCTTCATAGCCAATGAGTGTTCCTAGTTCTTCAACTAACATACGAAATTCACGTGTACTGGTGTTTTTATCACGAAGACTGGTGAGTTTGTGCTTAACAAAAGGGTGTTTAATCACAAAAATGTCGTTGTAAGCCTTAAGGAGTTCATCGCGGGTCATTGGCCTTTCCTTTTTTACTGTGTATAGGGGAGTGTATAAATGAGCGAGTTGTATCTTAATCGTGATTCCTATAATAGCACTAAGTGGGTACTGACCAAATAACTAATCCTGTCCTTGAGGTCGGTTTATTGAAGTGAGTAAGCATTTTGAAAAATGATAGGTGCCGTTGTTTTCGAGAATATTGTCATTACATAGAGTGTAATCCATAAAAAATAGCGATGAGCTTTCTTAGATCCTGTTTTTTTGAAGTGCAAACACAGATTTATCGAGAATTCAATTATGAGTGATGACGAGCAGTATTCAGATCTACAGGAAGAAAATAGTGTAATGGCCGAAGAGGAGAGTGTGGTAATTACTGACCCTAAAGGGCTTGCTTTACCTGATGATGTCTTACCTGAAACATTATTTATTTTACCCATTTCAAGCCGTCCTTTTTTTCCTGCCCAAGTCCAGCCAGTGATGGTGGATGCGGAGCAATGGGAAGATACATTAGAACGTATTGCGGAACATCCTCAGGCCGTTGTTGGTCTAGTTTATGCCGACAAAGAAGGAAAAAAATCGCCTTCAGTGGATGAGTTTCGTTCGATAGGTTGTGTGGCAAGAGTGCATAAAGCCGAGAAACAGAACGATAAACTGACGTTTTTGGCTCAAGGGGTGAAGCGCTTTGAAGTTATTGAATGGCTCAGTGAGACGGCACCCTATTTAGCAAGGGTTCGCTATATTAATGACGTGAAATCCAATGATGACGAATCGAAGGCCTATTCCATCGCGATCCTTGATGCCATTAAGCAGTTGATTCGTTTAAATCCTTTATTCAGTGAAGATCTAAGGCAATATCTCGGTCGATTCTCATTTAATGAGTCAGGTTTGTTGGCCGACTTCGCCGCTTCTATTACATCGGCGGACGCAGAAGAACTGTACGATGTGTTGGCGACGATACCGGTCCATGCTCGTATGCATCTTGCGCTTACTCTATTGAGAAAAGAGCTCGAAATTGCGCGGTTACAAAATGAAATTAGCGCAGAAGTAAACGATAAAATCAGTAAGCACCAGCGAGATTTTTTTCTGAAAGAACAACTAAAAATTATTCAAAAAGAATTAGGTATATCGAAGGATGATCGCACGTCTGACGTAGAGACATTTAAAGCAAGGCTAGAAGGAAAAACGTTACCTAAATCAGTCAATGACAAGATTCAAGATGAGCTGCATAAGCTAAGTATTCTCGAAGCTGGGTCGCCAGAATATGGCGTTACGCGCAACTATTTGGATTGGTCGACGTCTTTGCCTTGGGGCGTTCATTCTAAAGATAATTTAGATATTAAGTTGGCTAGAGAAGTGCTTGAATCTCATCACGCTGGTTTAGGAGACATAAAAGACCGTATCGTTGAGTTCTTGGCTTTAGGCGCACATCGAGGTGAAATGGGTGGCAGTATTTTGTTACTGGTTGGCCCGCCTGGTGTTGGTAAAACGTCTATCGGGAAGTCGATTGCGGAATCGTTGAATCGTAAGTTTTATCGTTTCAGTCTTGGCGGAATGCGTGATGAAGCGGAGATTAAAGGTCATCGACGGACTTATATTGGCGCTTTACCGGGTAAATTTGTACAAGCCTTGAAAGACGTTGAGGTAGAAAACCCCGTTATTATGTTGGATGAAATCGATAAAGTGGGCTCGTCCTTTCAAGGTGATCCTGCCTCTTCTTTGCTTGAAGCCTTGGACCCTGAACAGAATAGCGAGTTTTTAGATCATTATTTAGACATGCGAATCGATTTGTCAAAAGCCCTGTTTATTTGTACGGCGAATCAGTTGGATACCATTCCTTCTCCATTATTAGATCGAATGGACGTTATTCGGCTTTCTGGCTATATAGGGGATGAAAAACTGGCGATCGCCAAGCAACACTTGTGGCCTAAGCTTTTGAAGAAAAATAAATTGCTTAAGAAGCAACTAAATATTACCGACGCCGCGTTGCGTCATATTATCGAGCATTATGCTCGTGAAGCGGGCGTTCGTGGTTTGGATAAGCTGCTACAAAAAATCTTGAGAAAAAGTGTTGTCGAGCTAATGACGGGCGAAAAATCCCATATTAACGTTGGCGTCAAAGACGTTGAAACGTTGTTAGGCATGCCTTACTTCCGACCAGAGAAAACACTGCAAGGTGTTGGTGTGGTAACAGGCTTGGCTTGGACTTCTATGGGCGGCGCAACCTTACCCATCGAAGCGAATAGAGTGCATGAATTAACGCGTGGTTTGAAACTCACTGGCAAACTGGGGGATGTGATGAAGGAATCGGCTGAGATTGCGTATTCCTATGTTTTTTCTCACGCTAAGAGTTATCAAAAAGCGCCTGAGTTTTTTGATAAGAGTTTGGTTCATTTGCATGTGCCTGAAGGGGCAACGCCAAAAGATGGGCCAAGTGCTGGTATCACTATGGCAACGGCTTTATTGTCTTTAGCAAGAAATGAGCCAGTGCGCAGAGGGCTAGCGATGACTGGAGAGTTGACGTTAACCGGCCAAGTGTTAGCGGTTGGCGGTATTAGGGAGAAACTCATTGCCGCTAAACGTAGTAAAATTACCGAAATAATTTTGCCAGAGCCTAATCGTCGCGACTTTGAAGAATTGCCTGAATCGGTAAAAGAAGGCATGACAGTGCATTTCGCGGAGCGCTTTCCGGATGTTGAAAAAATCGTGTTTAACCGAGCAAATGGTCATCTACATTAAGTAATCCTTAAAGTAAGCATTTTCTCAACAGGTTATACATGAGAAAATACACAACCGGACAAGCATTGCTTGTCCGGTTTTTTATTGTTTGTCGTGCAGTTGATGTGTCATTTTTAGGGGAAACGAATGCCTGGTCCGGCAAAACTTACGCAAGGCTCAACGTTTAAACATGTTGTTTATATGTCTGCCACTGGTGCGTTTGGTTTGATGTGCATGTTTTTGGTAGACCTTGTCGACATGCTTTTTCTTTCTATGCTGGGCGAGAAAGAAGCCGTGGCGGCGGTAGGTTTCGCCAGTACTATTATGTTTTTTACTATTTCGTTGAGTATTGCGGTGTCTATTTCTGCTACCGCTTTAGTTTCAAAAGCCGTCGGAGAGGGAAATATTGAACTAGCAAAGCGTCGCGCAGTGAATGTGTTGGCGTTTGGTATTTTCTTTTCTTCCGCGGTTGTCTGGTTGTTATGGCCTAAAATCCCCCATATTTTATTGTCTATTGGCGCGACAGGTCGAACTCTCGACCTAGCGACAGGTTATTTGCAAATCCTAGTGATCGGTATGCCGGCGGTGATGATAGGCATGATTGGCTCTGGAATTATGCGAGCCTTAGGCGATGCTCGTCGTGCTATGTACGCGACTTTGGTTGGCGGTTTAGTGAATGCGTTGTTGGATCCTATTTTTATTTTTGCCTTCGGACTGGGTGTGCAGGGCGCTGCTATTGCCTCTTTGATTGCGCGTTTCTCTATGGTCGCGGTGTCTTATTATGGTGTGGTGCACATTCATAAAATGCTAGGTGAATTTGACCTGATGGACTTTTTTAAAGACGTTAAACCTATTTGCTTGATTGCCATTCCTGCCATGCTAACCAATATGTCTTCGCCATTGGCAAACGCTATTGTTATGGAGCATACCTCATCGTTTGGCGATGATGCTGTGGCCGCCGTGGCGGTGATTGGTCGTATTATTCCGGTGGTTTTTGGGGGGATATTTGCGTTGTCTGGTGCGGTTGGGCCTATATTGGGTCAAAACTATGGGGCAGGCCGTTTTGACCGTATGCGCAGTGCTATGAGTAGTGCGGTGATTTATGCCTTTGCTTACTGTTTAGTGTTGTGTTTTTGCCTTTATCAGATGCAGGATTGGCTTGTTTCTGTGTTCCATGCAACACAAGGGAGTGCGGATTTAATTCGGTTTTTTGCCACCTTTGTGTCCTTCAGTTTTTTCTTTCAGAGTTTGCTGTTTATTGCGATTGCCGTCTTTAATAATTTAGGCAAACCGTTTAACAGTACCTTGTTGAATTTTGGTCGCGCAACCTTAGGTACATGGCCGTTGATTACTGTATTTTCTCTGTTTATGGGCGCTGAAGGAATACTCTTTGGGCAGGCGATTGGGTCGGTACTATTTGGGTGTTTAGGTTTTTACATGGCAAGAAATTACATTACTGAGCTTGAGGCTAAAGAAGCGAGTGAGATTGTGCTCAGTAATAACCTTCATGGTTACGATGAAATTCTTTAAACCGATTTTTTTATACTTCTGTTCGTGTTGCCCACAGCAAAAACTCTTGATTGCCATCGCCACCTTTTATAGGGCTGTCGATATAACATTTAACATCGAACCCTAACGTTCTAACGAAAGCTTGCATGTCTTTGGCGAGTTGGTTCACTCGTTGCTTGTCTTTCACTATCCCGCCTTTACCAATAAATTCCTTTCCTACCTCAAACTGAGGTTTTACAAGCGTGATCAAATGCCCTGTTTTGCTAAGTAAATTAGGTAATTGTGGCAAAATTTTGGTCTGTGAGATGAAGGACACATCCATAACAACCAGATTAAAACCGTTTTCAGGAAAGTGTCCACCTAGATCTTCAATCGATAAGTTGCGTGCATTAATGCCTTCTAAACAGACGATGTTTTGATTGTCACGTAGGCGCGGGTCTAACTGGCCGTGCCCGACTTCTACGCCTACGACACAAGCGGCGCCATGTTGTATAGAACAATCGCTAAAGCCGCCCGTAGATTGGCCGATATCTAATACATGAAAACCTTCGATGTTTAGTTGGGTGTGTCGTAAAGCGCCTTCGAGCTTTAGGGCGCCACGCGAAACATATCGATCTGCATGGTTTGAGGTAATGTTGACTTCAACGTCGAAGGTCAGTTTTAAGCTGGGTTTGGTGACTTTTATCCATTGCTCGTTTTGTTTGTATGATACTCGTCCTTCACTGATAAAAGTTTGTGCCTGAGAGCGAGACTTTGCAAGGCCTTGCTCGGTGAGGATTAGATCAATACGCAACATAAAAAAACTCTGTAAGAAGATAATATTCACGAATATTAGCAAAAAATGAATAATCAAAGTAGATTTAAAGAAAGAAGAAAAAGTCTATTTTATGATCGCCAACGATTGTCTAAGGAATGCTTGTGCTATTAAAAACGCTAATAAATACAAATGAGCTGGCCACGTTGCTTGGTCAGTCTAATGTGGTTGTATTGGACTGTCGATTTTATCTAACCGATCATAGTAAAGGTCAATCAGAATACGCTAAAGGGCATATTCCTAGCGCTATTTTTGTCGACGTTCATCACGAGCTTGCTGGTCCAGAAAATGAATTGACGGGTAGACACCCCTTGCCTGACGAGACTGATTTTTCTAAGCAATTGCAAGTTTGGGGGATTGATTCTGCCAGTCAAGTGATTGTATATGATGATATGGGCGGAGCCATTGCTGCTCGTGCTTGGTGGATGCTTAGCCAACAAAATATAGATGTTCAGGTTTTAAATGGTGGTTTTCCAGCGTGGTTGAAAGAGGGAAGAGGCGTTTCATTATTGTCTGAAACAGCAAAGGTAGCGTCGCACCCGATTAAAATCTCTTTCCCTTGGAGTATTGCTGAGCAGTCTATTGTTGAAAACTTCGAAACAAATCAATTTCAGTTGGTGGACGCTAGAGCATCGGATCGTTTTAATGGCGAAAATGAAACGCTGGATCCTGTTGCGGGGCACATTCCAGGAGCGATTAACCGTCCTTTTACGGATAACCTAGACGCAGACAGTTGCTTTAAACCGGCTGAACAGTTGCACGTAGAGTGGAAGGACTGGCTATCGAGTAGTAGTGATGCGTATGTGTACTATTGCGGTTCCGGTGTTACGGCGTGTCATAATGTTTTAGCGTTGAATTACGCAGGTATAGAGGCAAATCAGGTGTACGTTGGGTCTTGGAGTCAATGGTCGAAGAGGATGTTGCGCGCTGTTGCTCAGTAGAGAGAGACGCCCTTCTCGTACGAGAGGGGCGACAACCGTTTATTTTTGAGTGACCCCTGCCATGAAAATTTGTACTTCTTGGTGCGTTTCGCCCCAAATATGTGACTTAATGGAAAGTAAAAAATGTTCCGCTTCTTTTAAGGTGACAACCCCATCTACTAATTGAATGCCGATTCCCTCTTGAGTAAAGAAAAAATGCCATGTGTGTTTATCAATGATGACCTCGCCTTCACCGTTATTGTAGCTGACTTGCTGGAAGGGATAATCACTAGGTATAAAGCAGGAAAGTTCTTGTCCTGAGGCGCCATAGTTAAGATCAGGAATGTAACCTTGACGATCTACCAGTTCAAACTTCATATGGAACTCCTTGTTTTTTATTAAGATTAGCTGAGGTGTTCTTTATTTGCTGTCTTTCTTCATGTAATTAATAAAAAAAGTATAATTTAGCATTTTTTAATACGATTCAAGCTGTAAAATAGCGTCTTTTGAATACGATTTCTATCTTTAAGTATAAGGTACAACTTAATGAAAATAGCAGTGGCAGGCACAGGGTACGTGGGGATTTCTAATGCCCTGTTATTAGCAAAGCATAATCAAGTAGTTGCATTGGACATCGTTGCCGCTAAGGTAGACATGCTTAATAAGAAGCTGTCACCTATTGAAGATCGAGATATAGAACGCTATCTCCTTGAAGAAAATCTTGATTTTATCGCCACGCTAGACAAGGAAGAGGCTTATCTAGGTGCAGATTACGTGATCATTGCGACGCCGACAGATTATGATCCAGAGACTAATTATTTTAACACCAGCCATGTTGAGTCCGTAATTCAGGACGTTATACGCATCAATCCTAATGCCATTATGATCGTGAAATCGACGGTTCCTGTTGGCTTTACAAAATCAGCCAGTCAGCGTTTTCTAACGAGCAACCTCATGTTCTCTCCTGAGTTTTTACGCGAAGGTAAGGCGCTGTATGACAATTTATACCCTTCTCGTATTATTGTTGGTGAAGAATCTGATCGTGCAAAAGTCTTTGCTAACCTCCTTGCTCAAGGGGCAGAAAAAGAGAACATAGACATACTGCTAACTGGCTCCACAGAAGCTGAGGCTATTAAGCTGTTTGCTAATACCTATTTGGCAATGCGAGTTGCTTTTTTTAATGAGTTGGATAGCTACGCTGAATCCCATCAGTTAGATAGCCGTCAGATTATCGAGGGAGTGGGGCTTGATCCTCGTATAGGAAATCATTACAACAACCCTTCTTTTGGCTATGGCGGATACTGTTTGCCGAAAGACACGAAGCAGTTGCTTGCTAATTATGACAAGGTACCTAACAACCTCGTTCGAGCGATTGTTGATGCCAACGTGACGAGAAAAGACTTCGTGGCGAAATCTATTCTTAAAGATAACCCTAAGATAGTGGGAATCTACCGATTGGTGATGAAGGTGGGCTCAGATAACTTCAGGGCTTCTGCTATTCAAGGTGTCATGAAGCGAATTAAGGCCAAAGGCGTGGAAGTCGTTGTATATGAACCCGCTCTTTTGGAAGATAATTTCTTTAACTCGAAAGTGATTAAAGATTTGGAAGAGTTTAAGGCCATGTCAGATGTGATCGTCGCGAATCGAATGACGGATGATATGTTAGATGTAAAAGACAAAGTGTATACACGTGATTTATTTGGTGTAGATTCTTGATTTTATTTTATTTGATTTCTGGTTTTAATATTTAAAATGATTTTCTAGGTTTTTATTATGACTTTTGGAAGCAAGTGTTCTGTTTTTGGTTATTTTCTAATAATAAATATATTTTTCTCCATTCTTTTGGCGATTAGATATTTTTCATTTTTACCTGAACTTCCCTCTGATATTTTTGGTGTCTCTTTTATTCTCACTAGCTTAATAGGGCAGATGGCCTTATTGGGCGGAATATTGGGTTTCTTTACATTGTTTTTTGTCTTTTTGCCTAGAAAATTCTTTTATCTAGTTGTTAGTCTTTTAGCGTCTACCTCGTTATTTGTACTATTGATTGATACCTTTGTTTTCGCTCAATATCGTTTTCATATCAATGAGGTCGTCCTTAAGCTGGTATTATCCGGCGATGTGGTCGATTTTTCTATTGTAACTTGGCTTATCGCTGTTTTTAGTTTTCTTATTATATTTTTAATTGAATATGCCTTATTGCATTTTTTAGGTGCTCGTTCAGGAAGGGGAGTCAAAAAAAGGTATTTTGTATTCTTTTTTGTTTTATGTTTTTTTGTGAGTAATTTTATCCATATATGGGCTGCAGCAAATGCTTATCAGCCTGTTACCATAAGCAAAAGTTATTTGCCTCTTTTTCAACCTGCTACGGCAAATGGATTGATGCGTAAGTACGGCTGGATTGATGATGAGGCATTAGAGCAACAGAAAGCATTGTCTTATAAAGTGAGCAGTAATCTTAATTACCCAATTGGAGAGCTAAGTACTGTCGCTATTGATAAGCCTGTCAATATTATGTTTTTGGTGGTGGACTCATGGCGTTTTGATACTTTTAATTTGGATAATTCACCTAATATATGGGCTTATGCTCAAAATGGTGTTTCTTTCACAAATCACATATCAACAGGGAATGCGACTCGAACAGGGATTTTTGGTCTTTTTTATGGCTTGCCAGGAACATATTGGCAAAATATGTTATCGAATCAAAAATCGCCTGTTTTTATGGATCATCTTCAAGCATTGGATTATCAGTTAGGTATTTTTACTTCTGCTTCTTTAACTGACCCTGAGTTTAATCAAACTGTTTTTACTAAAGTGAGTAACCTACGTTTAAGGTCTGAAGGACGTTCTCCTTCTGAAAGAGATAAAAACCTGACAGAAGATTGGTTGCAGTGGTATCAACATAGAGATAAGTCTAAGCCCGCTTTTTCGTTTCTTTTTTACGATGCCCCACACGGCTACGACTTCCCACAAGATTATGATAAAAAATATGAGCCTATGTTGGATGAAGTTAATTACCTGGTTCTTAATAAGGATACGGACCCAACTCTATTCATGAATCGCTATAAAACGAGTGTTCGTTATGTTGATGATTTGGCTAAAAGGGTGTTTGACGAGTTGAGGGCAACGGGGGATGTGGACAATACGGTTGTGATTATTACCGGCGATCATGCTCAAGAATTGAATGACAATAAATTAAATTACTGGGGTCATAATAGTAATTTTACGGCAGCACAAACTCATGTACCTTTTGTGATAGTTGGGCCTGATATTAAAATGAAATCACAGGGAAAAGAGAAGCAATCGATAACGAGCCATGAAGACGTTGTACCTACATTAATGAAACATTATCTTGGCGTCACAAGTCCTCTAGAAGCTTATTCAGGAGGCATTGATCTTTTAGATAAAGCGGAGAGTCGAGACTGGGTACTGTCTTCAAGTTATGCTAGCTATGCGATGATTACTCATGACACCATTTTGGAGGTGGGTGCTGGTGGTCAATATACAATATATGACCTAACCAACCGAATAAAAAAAGAGGCAGAGCCTAACTATGTCTATTTAAAAGAAGCACTAGAAAGTGTGAGTCGTTTTAGGAAATAGATAGGCTAATAGGATTCATTTTTTTAGAATAATAGCCTGAGACTTTTAGTCTCGGGCTATTATTTTTTTATAGAGTGACAAGTATCTTTCCGCCATTCTTTGTGGAGTATAGTTTTCGAGTTGTTTTTTTGCGCCTTCAACTAGTGTTGCTTGAAGTTCTTTGTCTTCAGAAAGTCTTATTATCGCATTTTTCAGTGCTAAGCTATCGTTTGGTGCGACAAGTAATCCTGTTTCGTTATCAATAACAATGTCTGGAATGCCGCCGACATTTGAGGCAATGATAGGGACGCCAGCGTCCATTACATCTAATAGAGTTGAGCCCAAACCTTCATTCCGAGAGGGAAAGGCAAAGAGGTCGAAGAATGGTAAATAGTCCCCAATCTTTGGTTTAAATCCCATCCATGTAATATTTTTATTCCCTTTGGATAAAGACTCGAGTTCTTCTTTATCTGCACCGTCTCCGAAAAAGACGATATGTAAATTCGGATGACTTTCTTCTAATAGGCTAGCAGCTTCAATAAGAACCTTTTGGCCTTTATGTTTATCTACTAGTGCACCCACATGACCAACGATAATTTTGCCTGGAAAGGTATTCCGAAATGCTTCCCCTTCTTTTTGGTTGGTTTCTAAGTGAGCGAGTGTGCTGGGTATTTGATACACCTTTCCCCATTGTTTATTGCGAATTTGGTTTGCAATAATAGTGGATATACCAACCAATGCTGAAGCATTGCAATACGTTTTTTTGTTGAACCATTTTTCTTTGATGGGAGTGTCGACTCGCCGAGTAATGATGTATGGCGTATTTTTTAGTGCTTTGTGTAGGTAAGCCCAATGAACGGCTTTGGCTTCATGTGCATGAATGACATCAACATAAGGTGTTGAATAGTGACCAGATAACTGGTGATTTGCTGTAACGAATGTCAGGCCTTTAACGTCTTCAAGTCTAGAGCGAAGAGGTGAATTTTCGCGGCAAGCAAGTAGTTGTTTGGTTTTAAAGTGCTTGGACAGTGCCCTAATGAGAAGCTCTGTTTGCCTTTCTCCACCGCGGAAGCCTTTGGCTAGATTTACATGAAGTACTGTTAGCGTTTTGCTCAAAGTGTGTCGCCTGTTTTATTACCAAATATTTTTGAAGTCATCTTGTTTTGTGACGCTAGGATCTCGCTGGTATTCGAGCAGCTTTGCGTATTTTAGATAGCTATTGACGGCTGCACTTAACGCTACTGTCATTCCATCTACGCCGCCCATAAATCCTCGCTGAAAAACATATTTACGGATAAAGGCATTTAGGCCATGGGTAAAAGGAGAGAAAGAGTTGGCTCGCTTTCCTTTTGCATACATGATTTTAGCGGCTCTTCCGCTGAAGTTACGACCGGGCTTGGCAAATAATTCACCAATATTTTTAAATGAAAAGTGAATGATGTCAGCATCGATGTGTTTTATCTTTTTAGTCTGTACGCTGGCGTGCTGTTTTACATCGGCAAAACGTGTTTTTTCTGTATTGTATAATCGAATGCAGCGATCAGGATACCAACCGCAATGTTTGATCCATCGATTACCAATCATGTTTTGTCTACGAAATGAATAGCCTTCAAGACTGGTGGATTCTAAGCTTAGTTGCTGAATGGCATGTGTCATTTCTGGTGTTAAGCGTTCATCTGCATCTAGGCTTAATACCCAAGCATTTCGGGTATGGTTCAGTGCGACATTTTTTTGGATGCCATCGCCTAAGTAAGGTTGATTGATGATGGTTGCACCTAAGCGCCTTGCAATCTCAATGGTATTATCAGTACTTCCTGAGTCAACCACGATAATTTCATCGCAAACAGTCTGCATTGATTCTATACAAGCCGCGATGTTTTTTTCTTCATTGAGAGTAATGATGTTGCCTGAAATTTTCATGCTTGGCTCTTTAATAAGTTAACAGCGTATTCCGTCACGCTTTTGGTGGTAATTGTTTTTATGTCATGCCCTTTTTGTGGGAGCACTTTAACCGACTTTGGATGAGTGAGGAACCATTCAGTATAAGGAAGGCTTACATTCAGAGACAAAGGACGAGTGCTTTTTAGTGCTTTTAGTTCTTCAAATTTACTATTTGAATCAATACACTCTTTTACCCAAGGTAGCTGGTTATAAATCCAAGCAACATAGCTTTTTGGTGAGAGCGTGAGAGGCTCTTGATGACAGTGATTCTGACAGAAGTAAGCCAATACCGGAAACGTTGTTATTTGAGCACCAAGATGGTGCCTATTTCTAAGTAATACAAGATTCATTATCAGACGACAGCTCTTATCACCATGTCAGGAGTGAGTTGATTTTGACAGTTTGTATGCCCTAATGGGCAAGCTCGTTTAAAGCATGGCGAGCATTCAAGATGGAGATTATGAATGATTTTGTTGTCAGTCAGTGGTGGTGTAAATAGCTCGCTGGTGGAACCATAAATACCATGTACTTCGGTGCCAACGGCCGCCGCGATGTGCATAAGACCAGAGTCATTACTCACAACCTTTTCTGCTGCTGCTAATAGGTCGATAGCGTCCACCAGCTGTGTTTTTCCGCACAAGTTGACGGCAAATTCACCAAGATGCTCAACGATGCTGTCTCCGTCGTTTTGGTCTTTCGGTCCGCCCAATACCCAAATTTGGTAACCTGCTTCAATGGCGCTTTTAGCCAATTCGTGAAAATAGGCGATAGGCCATTGTTTCGAAGGACCAAATTCTGCACCAGCCATAAGTGCGATAGCAGGTCTGTTCGATAGATTGTGTTGTTGATAAAGGTTTTTCTGGTTTTCTGGGTCAACACGCAAAGAGGGAAATGGTATGTTTGTGGGCGGATAAGCCTGTTCCTTTGGCACACCTAAAGACGTAAAGCGTTTTACTGTTTGATTTAAAATGCTTTTATCTAGCTTGCGATGCTCATTCAGCAAAATATAGCGCTGTTCGCCTGTAAAACCTACACGATGAGGGACATTGGCGAAAAATGGAACTAATGCCGACTTCCACGAGCGGGGCATAATGATCGCATGGTCATAATGCTCTGAACGAAGCGAGTGGCCTAGTTTACGGCGCGTACTAATGCCCCATTCACCATGACCTGTGGGTAGGGTGATTGCATTACGTATTTCTGGCATTCTAGCCAAAATAGGCGATGACCATTTCGGGCCAATAACATCGATGATAGCCTCTTCATCACGTTGCTTTAGCGTAATAAAAAGGCTTTGTGCCATCACCATGTCGCCAACCCAAGATGGGCCAACAATTAAATATTTAGCCATTCGAATCGAGCCAACCTAGGTAATCTTGAACGCCTTGCGCCAATCCGCGGAAATCCCCTTTGTAACCAATGTCACGTAACTTGGTTATATCGGCTTCGGTAAAGCTTTGATAGGCGCCTTTTAAATGTTCTGGAAAAGGGATGTATTCGATTTCGCCTTTCCCATAATGTCCGATAACGGTTTCAGCAATGGTTCTAAAAGGCTCTGCTTTACCGGTACCTAGGTTAAAGATACCAGACTTGTTTGGATTCTCTAGGAACCAAAGTTTGGTATTAACCAGATCTTCAACGTAAATAAAATCACGGCTTTGGCCTCCTGCTTCATAGCCGTCATAAGCCCCAAACAATTTTGGATTTTCATCAGCGAGTACTTGGTTACGAAGATGAAAGGCAACACTAGCCATGCTGTCTTTATGTTGCTCTCGAGGCCCGTAGACATTGAAGTAACGAAAGCCAACAATCTGACTTTTTGCCTTAGGCAGAACGGCACGAATGTATTGATCAAATTGAAATTTGGAGTATGCGTACATATTAAGAGGTTTTTCGTTTTCACGAGACTCTTGGAATACGGGACCAGAGCCATAAACAGAGGCTGAAGACGCATAGGAAAATGGCGCTTCATGTTTCAAGCAAAAATCCAATACGGCTTTTGAATACTGATAATTAACGTCCATGACAAATTTACCATTCCATTCTGTGGTGGCTGAACAAGCCCCTTCATGGAAAATGGCGATGGGTTTAATGTCAAGAGTGTCGTTTTTAATTGCGTCTAGGAAATCGTACATATCTATATAATCTGCAATATCAAGATCAGAGAGATTAAGGCACTTTTTCCCATCCGTTAAATCGTCAACTAAAAGGATATTTTTGATGCCTTTTTTATTTAACGCCTTGATGATGTTGCTGCCAATAAAGCCGGCGCCGCCAGTAACTATATACATAATACATTTGTCCTAATGTGGAAGGCGTTGTCATTGCTGATGTTTTGCCTGAGATCAGTGAGCCAAATCTAAAAAGAATCCTGAAAACCATTGTTCGCTTTCGCCCATGCTATCACTTCTGTTAGGCCGAGAAAAATATGATAGCTGCTGGTGCCAGGAAGCGGAAAGTCTTTTGGTATATTGTCTTCATTGAGATACTCATTCCAGCGACCATTTTTCAAAAAATAGTGTTGCTGAGCAAAGTCGAGTGCTTTCTCTAAGCGGTCTATTTTTTCTTCTTTGCCAATGGGTATGACGGTTATTGCTTTAAGGTATTCTGTGATCGGCCAGACCCGCTTTTCTTTATCAATGGGCTGATAGTTATTGCCATCTATTTGGTTATAAATGCCCCCATTTTTCGCGAGCCCGTGCCTGGCGGCCGTTAACCATAATTGCTGGGCTAACTCGGTATAGTCGGAGTTGGGTAGTATTCTATTCGCCTGATAAAGCAACCACACCCACTCGAAGTGATGCCCCGGTTCTACTTGGCTACCTGTTTCAGGGTGAAGATGCCAATCTGAGCTGAAAAATTCACGCAGTGTCTTTGTGTCTTTGTGATAGAAGTGCTGAAGAGACAATGAGAGAAGCGACTGGATAGTGTCTTTATAATCGCTATCCTGCGTGGCGTTAAAGGCCGCAATATAGCCTTCTAGTAAGTGCATATGTGGGTTTTGTCGGCGGATTTGGTTGGTGTCGACAGGATGTGACTCATAAAAACCACCAGATTCTGCTTGCATGTTTTCTAGCAAAAAACGGTGTGTTTTTTTCATATATTGAAGTGCGCGATCATCCTTTGTTACTTGATAGTAATGACTAAACGCCAATAAAACAAAGGCGAGAGCATAGGCATCAGATTGCTTGTCTTTTATTGAAAGATCGTCGTTTAACGAAAAGGTCCAGCGTTCATCAAGGAAGTAATGTGAGGTGATAAAGTCGAAAAGTGGGGTTAGCGTTGCTTGCCATTCAGGAGTGTTTTTTATCTGGCATGCATGGCTAAAGGTATAAAGTTGTCGGCATTGAGTGAGTAAGCGAATTCGACCCACTGAGTTTTTTGTCCAGTCGTGAGTCATACTTTCATAGCTAAAGCCTTGTTCTTTATTGATGCCATAAAGCGACCAGTTGCTTAGCAGCTCATCAAATAAGAATGATTGGCTAGATAGTAGAGCGGAATTCAGCATAGTATAAAAGCCTTATTTCGTATGTTTTAGGTATGTCCAACTTGGTGAGGGAGTATGATAAGATGAGCGAATCTAAAAATCGATTATTATGTGCCTATGAACTCTTCGTATCTGAATTTTAAAGACAAACACATCCTCGTCGTTGGGGACGTAATGTTAGATCGCTACTGGCATGGTGGCACCTCTCGTATTTCTCCTGAAGCACCAGTTCAAGTGGTGAAAGTGTCCAATATTGAAGATCGCCCTGGTGGGGCGGCGAACGTTGCACTTGGTTTAGCCAAGTTAGGTGTGTCGGTGACATTGGTTGGTGTGGTCGGTAATGATGAAAATGCAGATATTCTAGCGCGTTGTTTGGAAGAAGTGGGCGTTACGTGTCGATTTGTTCGCTCTGAAAATCTGCCAACGATTACAAAGTTGCGAGTGATGAGCCGTCATCAACAACTTATCCGTTTGGACTTTGAAGAACGCGAAGACAGTCTTTCTCAGAATGAGGCGCTAGCAAGTGTCGTAGAAGAGTGTCTGCCTGAATCGGATGCGGTTATTTTTTCAGATTATGCAAAAGGCTGTCTTGCCGATGTTCAGACCCTTATTGCCTTATCGAATACAGCGAATGTCCCTAGTTTTGTTGACCCAAAAGGCAATGATTTTTCGATTTATCGAGGGGCTACGTTGGTTAAGCCAAACCTACTTGAGTTCGAAACGATTGTGGGTAAATGCAGCTCAACGAAAGAGTTAGAAGACAAAGCGACAGCACTTCGTAAGCAGTTTGGCTGGAAGGCCTTACTCGTAACTCGTGGTGAAGATGGCTTGATTTTACTGAGTGATGACAAACCGCCTTTTTCATTGGCGACGGCAGCAAAAGAAGTCTTTGACGTCACAGGGGCTGGCGACACCGTTGTGGCGGTTTTAACGGCCGTTTATGTTACCAGTAAACGGTTCATAGATGCAGTCGAATACGCCAATCAGGCAGCGGGTTATGTGGTTGGAAAATTAGGCACGGCATCCATCAGTGCTGAGCGCCTTGAGGCCATTATGTTTCAGCGTTCGCACACGTCGAATTTTGGTGTGCTCTCTCCAGAAGACTTACTTGCACAAATTAAGTTAGCGCAAATGAACGGTGAAAAAATCGTTTTTACAAATGGTTGTTTCGATATTCTTCATCCAGGACACATCGCTTACATGAAGCAGGCCAAGGCACTTGGAGATAGATTAATTGTCGCGGTTAATACCGATGCATCTGTAAAGCGCCTTAAAGGGGAAAAACGTCCGATTAACCATTTGGTTCACCGCATGTCTGTACTTGAAGGGGTGGGGGCGATTGATTGGGTAACTTGGTTTGACCAAGATACACCAAAAGAAATAATTGAATTTTTAACACCAGATGTACTGGTCAAAGGCGGCGATTATACTGTTGATAAAATCGTTGGCGCTGATCATGTGTTAGCGCATGGCGGTGAAGTGAAAGTTCTAACTTTTGTTGATGGTTATTCAACCACTGCTATTATCAAAAAAGCGAATCTGTAAATGCAAGATAAAGAGAATATTGAGATCGAAGAAGAAGCTCAAAAAGTGCCAGTTTCCGGTGTGAAAACATACTTACGTCTACTGAGCTATGTTCGTTCATCTTGGGGATATTTATTACTAAGTGTCATTGGTTATGTCCTTTACGCTGCAATGGAGCCTGCGCTAGCGGCTTTGTTAAAACATATTGTGGATGTTGTATCTGCAGGCAATATTTCTGATAGCCGATTAATGATCCCTTTGGCAATTTTGGCCGTTTTTATTACTCGAGGTATAGGGACATTCTTGGGTAACTACTTTATGGCGAAAGTAGCGAATAACGTCGTATTCGATATACGTACCAGTATGTTTAATAAATTGGTGCTTCTTCCTTCTAATTATTACCATTCTATTCCTACTGGTCGCTTGTTGGCCAAACTGACGTATGACACAGAGCAAGTAATTGGTTCTATTACTCAGGCAATACGAGTCTTGCTGCGAGAAGGTTTAACGGTCGTTGGTTTATTGGGTTACATGATTTACATGAACTGGCGTTTGTCTTTGTTGTTTCTGTTGGTTGTCCCTCTCATTGGCTTGGTTGTTTCTTATGCTTCCAAGCGTTTTCGTAAATTGAGCACCCGAATTCAAAATGCGATGGGTGGCGTTACAGATGTCGCTTCTGAAGCCATTAAAGGGCACGAAGTTGTTAAAATATTTGGTGGCAGTGAATATGAAATCGAGCGATTTCGTGGCGCGGCCAGTGAAAATCGTCGTTCCCAGCTAAAAATGGAAATGACTAAATCACTAAATATTCCTATTGTTCAATTTATTTTAGCAATAATGATGGCCATTTTAATATGGTTTGCTTTGAGCCCAACGATTAGTTCGCATATGTCTCCTGGCGACTTTATTGCCTTCCTTACTGCGGCAGGGATGTTGGGTAAACCTATTCGCCAATTAACCGATGTGAACAGTATTTTGCAAAAAGGCATTGCAGCGTCTTACAGTATTTTTGACTTCTTAGATTTACCGGAAGAGGTGGATAAGGGGCAAACACCAGCGACGCGTTTGAAAGGAAATATTGAGTGGCGTTCGATGTCATTTAAATATCCCGGTGCGGATAAATTGGCGCTGAAAAATATCACTTTGTCCTTACCAGCTGGGAAAACCTTAGCATTGGTTGGGCGCTCTGGTAGTGGTAAATCCACTATGGCAAATTTGATACCTCGTTTTTACGACTTTGACGATGGTCAATTAAACATTGATGGTGTTTTCCTCAATGATTATAAACTGACAGAGTTGCGCTCTAATATCGCCTTGGTAAATCAACAGGTTGTGCTCTTTAATGGTTCAATTCGCGACAATATCGCATACGGTTTTTTGCGTAACACCAGTGAAACAGAGGTTATTGAAGCGGCTAAAGCAGCGAATGCTTGGGATTTTATTCAAGAACTTGAGCATGGACTAGACACCATGGTTGGTGAAAATGGTGTACTTTTATCGGGTGGGCAGCGTCAGCGCATTGCCATTGCGAGAGCCATTTTAAAAAATGCGCCTATTTTAATTTTGGACGAAGCAACGTCCGCCTTGGATACTGAATCAGAGCGAGCCATTCAGGTCGCATTGGATGGTTTAATGACTAATCGAACAACTATTGCTATTGCCCACCGCTTATCAACCATAGAAAATGCCGACATCATTGCTGTCGTTGATCATGGTGAGATTATTGAGCTAGGTTCACACAGTGAGTTGTTGGCGATGAACGGAGCTTATGCACAACTTCATAATCAACAATTTAGCGAAACGCCGGCTTAATTATGTGGCTGTATCAAGCTCTATTGGTTTTATTTACGCCATTAATTTTATTAAAAATTCGGCGATTTAAAAAAACGTATGTACATTATCGGGCGCAAGAAGCCTTGGGCTTTTGGCCTGCGGTTAAGGCTGACCTTTGGATTCACTGTGCCTCAGTCGGAGAAGTTCTTGCGGCTCGGCCTCTGGTACTTCAATGGCGAGAAAAATTTCCAGCGCGTCGTCTTTTAATTACCACCATGACGCCAACAGGCGCAGAGCAGGTAGTCAAAGAGTTTCCTTTTGCTGAGCATAGATATTTGCCGATGGACTGGAGTAGCAGTGTTAGCAGGGCGCTGAAAAAACTTGATTGTAAGCATCTATTGATTGTTGAAACAGAGCTTTGGCCTAATTTATTAAAACACGCTAAGCAGTGTGGTTTGCGTATCGATGTCGTGAATGCGCGCTTGAGCGATCGTTCCTTTCAGCGTTATCAAAAATTCTCTCTTGTTTCTCGCCCTTTATTTAAATTACCTGATAGCTTTTTAGCTCATGCGCAAGCGGATGCTGATCGTTTTGAGGCGCTTGGTGCAAAAAAAGTATTGGTTACCGGAAGTATTAAATTTGACCTCGCGGTTGCTCCTGAGGTTTTGCAGGCTAATTGGCGTCGGCAGCTTGGTTCGCGTTTTGTCTGGATGGGGGGAAGTACTCATCATGGCGAAGATGACATGTTATTGCGTATACATAAAGTGCTTTTGCAAAAGTATCCAGATGCTTTATTAATCTTGGTTCCTCGTCATCCTGAGCGCTTTGATGCGGTTTATGTTTTGGCGAAGCAGTCTTTTGAGCGGATTGCGCTACGCAGTCAAACTCCACCAGATCAATGGTGTGATTTTGATGTGGTGATTGGGGATTCTATGGGTGAAATGATGAATTATTATCAAGCTTGCGATGTCGCTTTTGTCGGTGGGAGCTTGATTAAGCGCGGTGGTCATAACCCCATTGAGCCTGCGCTACTGGGTAAAGCGATTATTGTTGGGCCTCATACCTTTAATTTCTTAGATATCACTAATCAACTGTTGCAGGTGAATGGCGCCGTGCGGTGTGAGGATGAAGCGCACTTACAAAGTGCTGTCGTTACTCTTGCTGGTCAATCTTCTCAGCGATATCGGCTAGGGCAAATAGCGTTGCGTTTTGCTGAGAAGAATCAAGGCGCAGTGACACGGGTTCTTGCGGAAATAGACTTCCGCTGAGGGACTCTTTACAATGCACGCACATTATCTCATGGGGTGCTTTGTCTTACATTAAGAAGACAGAAGCTGAGAAGCGAATTAATCGCTAACCCACCGAACCTGATCCAGATTATGCTGGCGTAGGAATCGAGATAGCAAGTTTCGCTACAGTAATATCGTAGATTGAAAACAGTACTCTTGATAAGCGTACCTTGCCATTTCCCTGTACGCCGCTCACTTATTGTTAGGAGCGACACCTTGAAAAAACTTTCCTTTAGTACACTTCTCACCACGTCTTTAATGACTTTAAGTGCAACCTTAGGCGTGGCGTTTTCTTCTGCTACGTTGGCGGCAGAAACGCTTAATGTTTATACGTATGACGCTTTTGCCTCTGACTGGGGCCCAGGCCCAAAAATAAAAGCCAACTTTGAGAAAGAGTGCGGCTGTGAACTGAATTTCGTGGCACTCGATTCTTCTGTTGGTATTTTGTCTAGAGCTCAATTTGAAGGGAAGTCTTCTCAGGCTGATGTGTTGCTAGGTCTAGATCTGAATTTAATGGAAGCGGCGAAAAAGAGTGGCTTGCTTGCTGAGCATAATGTTAATACTTCTGCTGTGACCATTGCTGGTGGTTGGAAGGATAAGGTGTTTGTACCATTTGATCAGGGCAATTTTGCCTTTATTTATAACTCTGAAACATTAAAAAATCCCCCCACAAGCCTTAAAGAAATTGTTGATAATCAAAATCTACGAGTGATTTATCAAGACCCTAGAACCAGCACGCCGGGTTTGGGGTTGTTGTTGTGGGTAAAATCGGTTTACGGTGATGGCGCTGCAGATGCGTGGGGGCGGTTGGCAAGTCATACCGTTACTGTGACGAAAAGCTGGTCTGATGCTTATGGTTTGTTCTTGAAAGGTGAAGCGGATGTTGTGCTGAGTTACACCACATCTCCGGCTTATCATATCGTCGCGGAAGGTGTCACTAAGTATAAAGCGGCGCAGGCCAGTGAAGGTCTTTATCCACAAATTGAAGTGGCGGCCATGATGAAAAGTGCACCTAATCCTGAGCTGGCAAAACGTTTTATGCAGTTTATTCTGCAGCCTGGATTTCAATCAACGGTGGCGACGGGTAACTGGATGTTGCCTGTTGTTAAGTTAAATGAAGCGTTGCCGGCAGCGTTTGATAGTGCATTACAACCCACTAAGGTACTTACTTTGCCAGCGAGCGATGTGGCTAAAAATCGTAAGGCTTGGGTGAATGAGTGGCTGAATGCCACGACACGATAAGCTAGGTTCGATTGCTTTCTTTTCGTGCTATTAAAGGCCTACTTCCGGCGTTACTGGGAGTGGTTTTTTTCTTATTAATGGGAGCGGCCAGTTTGGCGGCTCTTTTGCGTTATAGTGACATCAGTAGCTGGTCTGAGTATTTATACGAGCCCTACTTGTGGCGTGTGGTACGTTTTTCCTTGTGGCAGGCCTTGCTGAGCAGTGGTGTTAGTCTGTTGATCGCTATTCCGGTAGCGTCTTGTCTTATTCATCGCCAGTTTCGTGGTCGAGCTATTTTATTGCAGCTTTTTGCCGTGTCTATGGTCGTACCAACCATTGTGGCTATTTTAGGTTTGGTGGTGGTTTACGGTCGTACTGGCTGGTTGAGTCAAATTTTTGGCCTACAAATTCCTTTGTATGGGCTAGTGGGTATTTTACTGGCCCATGTGTTTTTTAATATGCCTTTAGCAGTGCGTTTGCTGCTACAAGGTTATGATTTGATTCCCTCCGGTCAGTGGCGCCAAGCTTCTCAGTTAGGATTTTCACGTTGGTCTGCATTTCGTTTGATTGAATGGCATTATATGAAAAAAGTACTGCCGGGTGCGTTTGTACTGATTTTTATGTTGTGCTTTTCCAGCTTTGCCGTGGTGTTGAGCTTGGGCGGTGGACCAAAGTCTAGCACCTTAGAGGTGGCTATTTATCAGGCGTTAAGATTTGATTTCGATTTGAATAAAGCAAGTTTTCTATCCTTGTTGCAAGTGACTATTTGCACTTTGTTTGCGGTGGTTGTTTATCGCATCGCACCTATTAATCAACAAGATGTCAGTGTATTAGCGGTAAAGAGCTATCCGGTGAAAGATTCCTTTTTAGCGAAAGGCGCAGACTGCATGGCTTTATTGTGTGTGTTGGTTCTGGTTATTCCGCCATTTTTAGCTATTTTTGATCCGATCTTTTCCCCTTTATTTTTAACGACCCTATTGTCATCTGGATTGTGGCAGGCGGTGTTGGTCTCTTTAAAAATAGCCTTACCCGCTGCGATAATAAGCTTGTCGTTGGGTGTGTGTTTCGTTGTGCTGGCACGTTTTTGTATGACACGACAATACTTGAGTGTTTTACCGAGCAAGCTTGAACACCTTGGAAATATGATTTTAATGGTGCCAGGGTTGGTTATCGCGACGGGATTATTTTTGTGGCTACGTGATCTAGGTTGGGGTTTCCAATCCAGTTATTGGATCGTGGTTTGGGTGAACGCTGTGATGGCGCTGCCTTTTGTATTGCGTGCTCTAATGCCTGTGTTGTATCAACAGGAGCGCCGTTTTCGTAACCTATACTTAAGTTTGGGTATTCAGTCTTGGTCACGGTGGTGTCTGGAATGGCCTTTAATTCGCGCTAGTGTCGCGCAAGCATTTGGTTACGCGCTTTTGCTCTCTCTTGGTGATATGGGCGTGATCGCGTTATTTGGCAGTCAGGGATTAGTGTCGTTGCCTTTGTATCTTTTCCAATTGATTGGCTCGTATCGTTTAGAAGAAGGGGCTTGTGTTGCTGTGGTGTTGATTTCCCTTTGTTTGATTTTATTTTATTGCTCATCTCGCCTTATTGGTGGAAAGACAGTCAGTGGAAAAATGACGGGAGGTAATTTCCATGTTAACCATTAATCTTCAATATAATTGGGAGACCTTTCACGCGGATTATCAGGTGAATATTGCGCCAGGCATGACAACCTTGCTTGGGGGGAGTGGCGAAGGGAAAAGTACCTTATTGCATCTCTTGGGAGGTTTTCTAGAAGGGCGTGGTGAGTTGAGTTTTAATGGCGACTCTTTATTGGCGTTGCCGGCCTATGAAAGGCCTATCTCTACATTATTTCAGAGTGATAACCTGTTTCCACAATTGACGGTTTGGCAAAATGTAGCGATTGGCTTATCGCCTTCTTTATTTTTGAATATTGAACAACAAGAGAAAGTGGACTGGGCATTAGGAAAAACACAGCTTGTTGATAAAAAAGGGCGTTTTCCACAAGCTTTGTCTGGAGGTCAAGCTCAGCGAGTTGCGATTGCTCGGGCGCTGGTGCGCAAAAAGCCCATTTTGTTATTAGATGAGCCTTTTAGCGCCTTAGACCCTGCATTGCGTGAAGAAATGCTTTATTTGGTCAATGATGTCACTCAAGAGCTTGGTTTAACCACCTTGTTGATATCCCATTTGCCTCGTGAAGCGAGCCTTGTTGGCGGGCGAGTTATCTTAATAGAAGGAGGGCGAGTGGTGGCTCATGAACCTGTCTCTGTATTGGATCAAGAGAATGCCCCCCCGCTTTTTTCCGATTATCTTGGTGCTTCTCACCGTTCGACTTGATCGCATGTTTCCTAGGCTTTAGTGGACTAAATTATCGACTTTGATATGATTAGAAAGTTGTAGAAATTTTTAATCAATCTGTGGGTGAGGTGCTTTAGCTAAGGGGCTTAATTCAAGAATAGACTCTGGTGTGAAAAAGTGAGAAAGAACAAAATCCTATAATGATAGGGAAGGTATATAATATTTAATTAGCTGATGTGTGCTCAGTGCTGTAAAAAAATACGATAAGTGAGAGAACTGAAATACCTACTTGCTACTTATCGAAATTTTAGGGTTAGAGTGATGATGATTTTCGTGAATGATCTACCAGGTATTTTTTATTGCCAAAAAATTAAAACTTACTGCATCATTGGTTGGTTTTTTAGTAATAAAATGAGCTTGACTGGATTAATAATTACTCTGATGTCTCTTGATTTTATAAATGAGTGATTTTTCTATTGACGAATTTTCTCATGATATTTATTAAGTTATTTATACTATAAGATTTATGAAGAATAGGTTTGAAATGATATCTAAAATAGTCAAAAAAATAAAACAAAGAAAGTTGATTATACGTAATATGAGAGACATTAATTCACTTATAAGAACAGAGGTGAAAATAGAGCAGTTGCAATATATGGCGTTAAACTCAGATAGGCCTTTAATTGCAGACGAATGTCAACTTGGTAGTCCAGTAATTGTAAGCTTAACAACTTTTTCAAAAAAAATCCATGAAGTGCATTTAGCTATAGAGTCCATTGCTCAGCAGTCGATTAGACCTGATAAAATAATACTTTGGCTAGATGAAGATGAGTTTGCAATGGAAAATATTCCAAGTATATTAATAAAACAAATTAATAGAGGCCTTGAAGTTAAGTTTTTTTCTAATATAAAGTCTTATAAAAAAATAGTTCCAACATTAATTATTTTTCCTGATTCTTATATTATAACTATAGATGATGATGTTCTATATGCTAACAATATGATAGATATCTTAGTAAAAGAGCAGAATCGCTTCCCCAAAATGATAATTGGCCATAGAGGTCATAGAATGACTTTTGATGGAGCTAATTTACCGAAACCATACAAGCAGTGGGATTATGATGTTAATGATGACATAGGTTCCCACAATATAATGCTAACAGGGTGTGGTGGTATAATATACCCACCAAAATCATTGCATCTCGATGCTACAAAAATTGATATATTTCAGAAATTAAGTCCAAATGCTGATGATTTATGGCTTAAAGTAATGGCGATTAAAAACGATACTCGATGTAAGAAAACAGAGCATTCAGATGGTGGTCTTGCATTAAAGGGTCACAGAAATATAGGGTTGGCACAAATGAATGTGAAAAATGGAGGGAATGATCAGCAATTAAAAAAATTGATAGAATATTATAAAATTAAGTTTGATTAAATAATTAATTTTCGATTATTTTAAAGATTCTCTTGAGTCTTGATTATGTATAATGAATATTCCTTTTGATTTTTTCTTTCCTGAAATTGTAAATAATACGGTTTTTACCCTTCCCCTCAATTATGTTTCGAGCTTGTTACTGGCAATATTGGTGTAACATGAATGATTGAGTTAAATTTTCTCTCTGCTTCGCTTATATAGAACGAGTCCCTAGTGTTAGATGAAAATGAGCTATTAAAGAAAGGCATTGTGATGACAATCGCTTATGCATTCGTTATGTCAGTTACCGCATTGGCGGCGAAACAAGCTCAGACCATGATTACGGTGTCGACTTTGGTTTTCTGGCAAAGCCTATTTTGTGTTTTGATTTTGTTACCGCAAATGCGTGGACGTTGGCAAAAACGGCCTTTATCTGTCTGGAAAATTCATTTTTTACGCAGCTTTGGTGGTTTTGTTGGCTTTCTCTTTTATTACTGGGCGCTGAATCATATCCCTTTGATTGAGGCTTCTTTGTTACGTACTTGTGCGCCATTGTGTGTGCCATTTGTTGTTTTGATGTTGCATAGAACTAAGATTCCTAGGGCTAGATGGTTGCCTCTAGTGATTGGTTTTATTGGTGTCGCTTTTGTTATTCAGCCTACGCCCAGTCATTTGAATCCTTGGCATTTAATCGGTTTTATATCGGCAATAGGCTTAGCGCTTTCAATGGTGACAACGCGAATGTTGTCTCATCAAGTGTCAGGTCAGGAAACCTTATTTGTGTATTTTCTGGTGTCGACATTACTGTCGCTTCCGCTGGTATTTATCCAAGGAGATTCCTTGTTGTTGCCGGTTGAGGTTTGGCCTCTTGTTGCTGTGGTTTCTATTACGCTTTACGTTGGTATGTATCTTTATAACAAGGCGTATACCTATGCGCCGGCGAGTATTGTGTCTCCTGTTAGCTATATTGGTGTTGTGTTTAGTGGTTTCTGGGGGCTAATTGTCTGGAAGCATGTGCCTGATGGTTTCGCCATTCTAGGGATGCTGTTTATCTTTTTAAGCATCTTGATCAGTACTCGAATGGCGAAAAAATTGGGTTAAGTCGCGGGCTTTAGTTTTTTATTTAATATTGTTGCGACAAAAATACCAGAGAAGATCAGTGCGATGCCAACATAGTGAAAACGGAACAAACTTTCCCCTAAAAATAGCACAGACAATCCGATGCTGAATACGGGGAGAAGGTGAATGAAATGGCCCGCCGTCGCAGCACCGAGTTTTTGTATGCCAGTGTTCCAACATAGGAAAGCGCCAATTGAAGCGAATACACTCATATAAAGAATGCTTAGCCAATTTTCTGTGGTGAAGCTGCTGAGCTGACTGTCACCAAAAAGAAAGAATAGCGGTGCCTGACAGAGAGTGCCGATTAAAGCGGTACAGGCAAAAAAACCGATCAATGACATTTCTTTTGGTCGTCTGACAATCATCACTGAATAAATGGCCCAGCTAATAGCGGCGACAATGATCCATAAATCTCCATGTGAAATGCTGAGGTGCAAAAAGGTATCTAGGCTGCCACGACTCACTATGGTGACAGCACCCACAGTAGAAATCATTATGCCAGTATTCTGTAACCAAGACGTTTTGCTTCCAAGCAGCAAGCGGGCGGTAATGAGGATCATAACGGGCATGATTGAATTTAACAGTACCGCGTTTGTGACGGTGGTCGATGTTAGGCCTATATACAAAAATAGATTGTAATTACAGATGCCAAGCCAGCCAAAAAGAACCAGTAGAGGCCAGTTCTTTGCAATGATTTCTCGTTCTCGCCACAGCTTTTTATAGGCAAAAGGTAAGATAATGAGGCAGGCAAGACTCCAGCGTAAGAAAGAAATCGAAAAAGGGTCAATTCCATCAGAAACGGTCAGACGACCTAAAATGTAATTGCCTGACCAGAAAAAAATGGGAAGTAATAGATAGATAAACGCTGGCATTGTGTGTCCTTTTATATTTTTTGTTGCTTTGTTCTTTTTGCCCAGTTTTGTATAAATAGGCCAATTAGAATGCAGGCTAACCCAACCAGTGTTGAGTTTAAAATAGGTTCACCTGCAAACTGAGATAACCAAACAATGGATAATAGCGGCGCAAGGAAAATTAAGTTGGCGACTTGACTCGCGTTGGATGTCAGCTTTAATGCCTTATTCCATAAGACAAAGCTAAGCCCCATTTCAAACAACCCTATGTAAACAGCGCCCCATAGTCCACCTGTATCCCAATGGCTTAATTCACCTGTTACCGCTGAAAAGACAATGATAAGCGGTAAAGCGAAGGTGAAGTTTAATGTTAACCCGATTAAGCTTGGGCGTTTATCTTTGGTGTTTAGCAGCCAATAAAATGCCCAGATAACGGTACTCAGTAGCGCGAAAGCAACGCCTGTGACATTCGAAAACTCCAGAGAACCAATTTGTCCACGAGTGGAAATGTAGAGCACACCAAAGTAGCAGGCTCCTGCCGCAATGTAGTCTGCCATTTTCAAGCGTTGCTTAAGAATAGGAACGGCCATAAAACTCAACATAATAGCCCAAGTGTAGTTAATGGCTTGAGCTTCCTGAGCTGGCAGCGTGTTATAGGCTTGAAGCAATATTAAGTAATAAAGAAAAGGGTTAATGGCGCCAAAAAAAAGAGAAGATTTCCAGGACTGTCTAGCGTAAGAGAGTAACTGTGTTAACTCTCCTTTAAGGGCGAGCAGAGAAACCAGAAAAACCAGAGAAACTAGGTTTGCGATAAGCAAAAGTTGTGTTGGTGATAAATGCTTTAGTGATATTGAAAACGCCGTCGCAACCGTGGACCAAAGTAAGACAGCACCTAAACCGAATATCATAGCTTGAGTGTTTTTTGAAAATTTGTTCATGAGATCCAGTTCCATGGTTTTAAAAAAGCATGCCTGCTGATTATTTGGAGTCTTTAGCTGGTAAGTATTAAAAGGAAAGCACAATGCCTGCTAACACAGAGGTGACGGTATTGTCTTCGATAATAGGGCTTTTTAAAATAGTATTGTGGTATTGGGTTTGGTGTACGCCCAGCATGAGATTGACGCTTTGAGTTAATGGGTAAATACCTCTCACCCCATAGGTAATACGAGAAATTGAGGGTGAATCATAGGCCGCAATCACGCCACCCGTTTTTATTGATTCACTTTGTGAAACGCCAAACAGATGGTTGCTCATTTTACTGTCCATATAACGATAAGTGATGGACGGAATGATTTTCCAGGCAGCAACAAGGATTGGGTAACCTGCCGAAATTTGTGCATAAAAGCCATCGTGTTTACCACTTACGTCTTGTGCTAATTTTGTGGTAATGGGACCTATTTGATAAGAGGCAAAGGCCATGATGCTGTCGTCTCTATCATCGAGTAATCTTATATTGGCGTCGTCAGAATCGTCTGGGTCAAACCCTGTCCTTTCGTAAGATAATCCAACGGCAAGGTTCTGTGCGGGGGTTTTAGGTAATAAATGATAGCCTATTTCCGGTAGGCGAAAATAGAAGCGTTCGCCGGTGTAGGATAGGTTTGGGAGGGCCCTTGATTCAGAGCCTGTGTCCTTGTAAAGGGATTCTGATTGGGCTCCTATAATGCCTAAGCTGCTGTCAGCCTGAGCCGAGAAAGGGGCAAGTAACAGTAATGCTAGTGACGCTTTCTTTATCATACCAATAACCATATTTTAGGAGAATTGTCATGATTCTATGGTCTTCAATCTCGGCTGTAAAACAATCTATTAAATATCAATGTTTTTTTTTCAATAAAAGTCTTCATTCGTATCGGTATTGTGGATTAAAGAGATTACATACAATGCTTTTCCTATGTGGGCTTGATTAACGTTTACTTATTGCACACTAGTGCTATATAATGCGCGTCCCTGTAAATCTATACTCCTTGTCTCAAGGCTTCATAACAGGGGAAGCGTGGAGACTAGAACCCATAAGGAGAGCTTAAATGCGTCATTATGAAATCGTCTTTCTGGTTCACCCAGATCAAAGTGAACAAGTACCAGCAATGGTTGAGCGTTACACGAACCTAATCACAGAAGATGGTGGTCAAGTTCACCGTCTAGAAGATTGGGGCCGTCGTCAATTGGCTTACCCAATAAACAAAATTCACAAAGCACACTATGTTCTTATGAACGTTGAGTGTTCTGATAGTGTTTTGTCTGAACTAAACGACACTTTCCGCTACAACGATGCAATCATCCGTAACTTGGTGATTCGTTGTAAAGATGCGGTTACTGACGTATCTCCTATTAAAGCTTCTGAAGGTCGTGAAGATCGTCGCCCAGCTCCTCAACGTGAAGAGCGCAGCCACGAAAACACTGACGAAGTAGCTGAAGAATCTGAAGATTAATCAATTTTTTTATTAGGAGACACTCATGGCTCGTTTTTTTCGTCGTCGTAAATTCTGTCGTTTTACAGCAGAAGGCGTTAAACAGATCGATTATAAAGATCTAGAAACACTAAAAGGTTATGTTACTGAAACTGGTAAAATCGTACCTAGCCGTATTACTGGCACTAAGGCTCGTTACCAGCGTCAGCTAGCGACTGCGATTAAACGCGCTCGCTATATCGCTTTACTTCCTTACACTGATAGCCATTTTAATTAATCGGTTGGAAGAAGTGCTTTTATGAGTGGTTTAGCTAAATGGGTAATGAAAAAACGTCTAAATGCCATAATTGGTGTGATGGTGTTTGGCCTTATACCTATGATGTTTTGGCTGGCCGCCGCAATCTTAGGGTTGGTGGTGCTTCGCAAAGGTGTAAAAGAAGGAATACCTGTATTAGTTTGGGGTTGTCTTCCAGCACTCGTGTTGTGGATGATTCAAGGTGATGCAACGGCACTTATGGTGTTAGTTGATGTGATGTTGTTGAGCTATTTGCTTAGGTCGACAATGTCATGGAGTTGGGTGTTATTAGCGGGCAGTATTTTAGCCGTTATTAGTACGCAGCTTCAGCCTCTTTTGATGACCGATATTTTGAATTTGGCTGTGGCCTTAGTTCAGAAGGTTTTGGTCTCTGAGGGTGTTGAAGCCCCTGATAGAAATTTAATTTTTAGCCAGGCGGTGATGGCAGTGTCCATCTTCCAAGTGGTGATCGCTGTTATTTCTTTGTTTTTGGCAAGAAAATGGCAGTCAGGGCTCTACAACCCAGGCGGATTACGTGCTGAGTTTCATCAGTTAAGATTGCCGATAGCGTTTAGTCTAGTGTTGGGTGGAATGATTCTAATAGGTGAGAGCTTAGGCGGATCCTTTATTGTTCTATCTCAAGCGGCTATTCCTGCTTTGGTGTTGCCGGGGCTTGCCTTAGTGCATGGTGTTTTAGCAAAAAAAGAAATTGGGATTGTTGGACTGATTGCATTTTATCTTGTGGGATTTTTTGTTCTGAATGTCTATTTTGCAAACGTTCTTGTCGCACTTTGTGTGATTGATAGTTTTGTGAATATTCGTTCTAGAATCCAAGGTAAAGCGTCCAACTCAAGTGATGACTAATGATTAATTAGAGGTGATCGAGATGGAAGTTATTCTACTCGACAAAGTAAACAAGCTAGGTGGAATTGGTGACGTTGCCGTCGTTAAACCAGGCTATGCTCGTAACTTTTTGATTCCGAACAAAAAAGCTGTAATGGCGACTAAAGCTAACTTGGCTAGCTTTGAAGAGCGTCGTATTGAACTTGAAGCAAAGGCAGCTGAACGTAAAGTAGCTGCTGAAGCTCGTGCTGAAACACTAGAAGGTAAAACTTTCACTATCGCTGCAAATGCTGGTGATGAAGGTAAACTTTTTGGTTCTATCGGTACTCGTGATATCGCTGACGCTATCTCTACGCAAGTAGCAGTAGAAAAAGCTGAAATCCGTCTTCCTGAAGGCGCGATTCGTCACACTGGTTCTTTCGAAGTAGACATCCAGCTTCACTCTGAAGTTGTTGTTACTGTTACTTTGGCGGTAATCGCAGAGTAATTTGTTTTGCAAATTACTTGTTAAAAAAGGGCGTCTTGTTTATTGCAAGATGCCCTTTTTTTATGAGCGTGATATGCTGATATTTCTATGTTTTTTCCGTTTTTGTATGGGTATTTTTCGTGCAACAAAATGATTCTGAAGTCGCTTCTATTAAATTACCACCTTATTCTATTGAGGCTGAGCGTTCTGTTGTGGGCGGCTTGATGCTTGACCCAGAAGCTTGGGAGAAAGTATCTGAGCTGGTGATCGCCGATGATTTTTATCGTCCCGAGCATAAGCTCATTTTTACTGTCATTGCGCGTCTAGCGGATGAGTCTGAGCCTATTGATGTTGTAACCATTGGAGAACGCCTAGATAAGCGTGGCGACTTAGAATCCATTGGTGGCATGGCGTATTTGATTGAAGTCGCTGAAGCCACTCCGAGCTCCTCTAATATTGGTTCTTATGCGGACATTGTTCGCGAACGCTCGATTTTGCGCCGTCTTATTTCAACGACTAACGACATTTCTGCTCGAGCGTTTCATCCAGAAGGTATGACGGCGGCTGAAGTTTTAGATGAAGCAGAAAGGAAGATTTTTCAAATTGCAGAAGGTGGGGAAAAGAAAGGCGGCCCTAGAATTGTTTCTGATATTCTTAGTGCGACGGTTGATAAGATAGATGAGCTTTACCATCAAGAAGGTGCGATTACTGGTTTGAGTACCGGTTTTACTGATCTAGATGCCATGACGGCGGGCATGCAAAAATCGGATTTGATTATCGTAGCGGGTCGTCCTTCCATGGGTAAAACGACCTTTGCAATGAATCTGGTGGAAAATGCCACCATGATTAGTGATAAGCCGGTCATTGTGTTCAGCTTAGAGATGCCATCAGAGCAGTTGATGATGCGTATGTTGTCCTCGCTTGGTCGAATTGATCAGACACGTATGCGATCTGGTCAATTGGTTCAAGAGGATTGGGATAAGTTAATGTCTGCTGTGAAGATGCTCAAAGATCGTAAGCTATTCATTGATGATACAGGTGGTATTAGCCCGACCGAGATGCGTTCTCGAGTGCGCCGAATTGCGCGTGAACATGGCGGTGTTGCTATGATCATGGTCGATTATCTTCAGTTGATGCAAATTCCAGGTTTTACGGAAGGTCGAACTAATGAAATTTCTGAAATCTCTCGCTCGCTTAAGGCATTAGCTAAAGAGATGGAGTGTCCTGTAGTGGCGCTTTCTCAGCTAAACCGTAGTCTGGAGAATCGTCCTAATAAACGCCCCGTAAACTCGGATTTGCGTGAATCGGGAGCGATCGAGCAGGATGCAGATGTAATATCGTTTGTTTATCGTGATGAGGTGTATCACGAGGACACACCGCATAAAGGTATCGCAGAAATTATTATTGGAAAGCAACGTAATGGCCCAATAGGTACCTGTCGCTTAGCGTTTGTTGGTAAATATACCCGCTTTGAAGATTTGGCACCCGATGCTTATCGGGATTTTGATGACGAATAAGGTCTGTATGGTGTATTTTGTAGTACTTACAAATGATAACAAACAGTGAAAGGCGTTATAAAAATAACTAATATGGAATTGAGAGTTGTCTATGCGCAAAATGCCAGTAACAAATAAAGAGATTGATTTCCCAGAAAGTTCTTCTTTGGTGTCCAGTACGGATGTGAAAGGACGCATTACATTTGTTAATGATGCTTTTTGTGATGTAGCGGGTTACGAGCGTGAGGCGTTAATCGGTGCGCCACATAACATTATTCGTCACCCTGATGTGCCTTCTGCTGTTTTTGCTAACATGTGGGCTGATCTCAAACAGGGTAAGAGTTGGATGGGGTTAGTGAAGAACCGTTGTGGAAATGGTGATCATTATTGGGTAAGTGCCCATGTCAGCCCGTTATTAGATGGTCGTAAGGTAATTGGTTATGAGTCTGTTCGTCGTAAAGCGACTCGAGATGAAATTTTGCATGCTCAGTCTGTCTATGATCGGATTAACGCGGGTAAGAATTTGGTACCGTCGTTCACAAAAGTGGCAGCCCATTTAGATAATGCTTCTTGGCCTTTGATGTCTTGTTTTATTTTATTGGCCTTGATTGGGTTATTGTCTAGCTCGGTGGCGTTACAGGTGGCTGGGCCTATTCTTGCGCTGTTGGGGATTTGTTTAGCGTATCAGCAGAGTAAGTCATTGAATGCGGTTGTATTTGGCTTGTCACCTGAAGCGCACAATCCAATAGGGCAGTATTTGTACTGTAAAACCGTCGGTACTAAGGCTGCAATTAAATTTGCGAAGATTCATCAAGAAGCCGCAGGCAACACGTTTCGCTATCGTTTAAAAGAAGGTGCGCAACAGCTTCAGCACAGAGCGTCCGAAGCGAAAGCGAGTGTGTCGACGAATCTTGCTAACTTTAATAAACAGCGTAATACGTTTCAGGAAGTGGTAGCTGCCAGCTCTCAACTGCTTTCTAGTGTCACTCTGGTGGCGGAGAATGTTCATGTAGCCGTTGAAGCGACGGAGTCTGTAGGTGTGGTTTCTCGAGAGAGTCGTTTATTAGCTCAGCAAACTGGCGAAACGATGCGTCAGGTTTATCAAGATATTTCCGATGCGAAAAAGGTAGTAGCCATACTGGCAGAGCGCAGTGATAGCATCAACGAAGTGGTTAATTCCATTAGTGGTATTGCAGAGCAGACAAACTTGCTTGCTTTAAATGCGGCTATTGAGTCTGCCCGCGCTGGTGAAGCTGGACGAGGTTTTGCGGTGGTCGCTGATGAAGTTCGAGCGCTGGCAATCCGGACACAAAATGCAACGCAAAGTATTCATAGCATGACGGAAGAGTTAAAGAAAAATACGGCAGATGTGACGAATACTATCGATAAAGGTACGGCGGTTGCGCAAGAAGGTGTGGATAGCGTTAATAAAGTAGCTCAAAAAATGGGTGATATTGAGACCGCTATTAAACAAATTGTCGAAATGACCGCTCAAATTAATGTCTCTTCAGAAGAGCAGGCCAGCGTAGCCCGTGATCTTAATGAAAAAATGCGAGAAGTAGATGCTCTTAGTATCAATAGTATAGAGCGCGCAGAAAATATTGTGATAAATATCAGTCATATTGAAGAAGAGGCCTACGAGCAAGGCAATCTTGCTGAACGTATGAAGCAGTAGTTTTTATGTTTCTGTAATAGATCATTAAGGCCCTTTGAGAGTGATTTTTCAAAGGGCCTTTTTGTGTCTTGAGTGTAAGGCTAACAAGGCTCTTCGCTGATAACGTGATAAATAGCTTTACCAAGTGTTTGGATTTGATCCTTGGTGATGACGTAAGGCGGCATTAGATAAATGAGCTTGCCAAAGGGGCGAATCCATACGCCAAGTTCAACGAATTTAGGTTGTATTTCATGTAAATTGACGGCATTTTTTAACTCTACAACGCCTATTCCGCCAAGGCATCGTATCTCTTTAACTTGTTTAAGGTGTGTGCAGGGCGCCAGTGCCTCTCTCATCCATGTTTCTAATTGAGTGATCTTTTCAGGGATATTGTATTCACTTAATAAAGACAAGCTGGCATTTGCGGCTGAGCAGGCAAGTGGGTTTCCCATGAAAGTGGGGCCGTGCATAAATACGCCGTCATTGGCGCTTATTCCAAGAGCGACTTTATTATTAGTTAATGTTGCTGCTAGTGTCATATACCCCCCAGTGAGTGCTTTACCGACACACATGATGTCTGGACAAATGTTAGTGTGGTCTGTGGCAAAGAGCTTTCCGGTGCGCCCAAATCCTGTGGCGATTTCATCAAAGATTAAAAGAATGTCGAATTCGTCGCATAGTGTGCGTATGTGGTTAAGGTATTGTGGATTATAAAAGCGCATCCCTCCCGCATTTTGCACAACGGGTTCAATGATGAATCCTGCAATGTGCTGATGATGCTGTTGAAAGGTTTCTTTAATCTCATCTAAGTATGCTGTTTTGACTGGCTCATGAATGCCAGTTGGTGGTGGTGAGATGAAAAACTGTTGAGTGAGTGCGGCATTAAATACATTGTGCATGCCATTTTCTGGGTCGCATACAGACATGGCTGCGAAGGTGTCGCCATGATAGCCACTTTTTGGGGAAACGAAGCGTTGCTTGTCTGGTTTTCCTTGAGTGTTCCAGTATTGGATGGCCATTTTAAGCGCGACTTCAACGGAAACGGATCCTGAGTCCGAAAGGAATACGCGTTGCAGGTCATCTGGCGTAATGGCAATGAGCTTTTCGGCAAGTTCGATTGCGGGTTTGTGTGTGAGCCCACCAAACATTACATGAGAAAATTGGGCGAGTTGATGCTGGATAGCGCTATTTATTGCTGGATGGTTGTAGCCGTGAATTACGCTCCACCAAGAAGACATTCCGTCTATGAGAATACGTCCGTCGCTGAGTGTTATCTCACAGCCTGAAGCACTTTCGACAAGAAAATGCGGGCTGGGTTTACTCATTGAAGTGTACGGGTGCCACAGAAGTTGCTTGTCTAAATCTAGGTATTCTTGTTGTGTTTTCATGATGTTGGCCATTACTTTGTTGCGTGCATACTAAACAATGGTATGGGTAATGGCTAGGTCGTTGTTGTGGTTGGCGGCTAGTGTTCTTTGTCGGGTGTTCTGGCAATCACCCACACGTCGACGCGCTCCGCTCCCGCTTTTAACAATAGTTTTGCGCAGTTTTCTACTGTGCTTCCCGTTGTCATGACATCATCAAATAGAGCAACATGCTTTGCAATTGGAGTGTCCACTTTATAGCTGTTTTGAGGGCTTTTTAGGCGTTCTTTTCGACTTAAAGAATGCTGGGCTTGAGTGTTTTTGATTTTTTGTATCGGATTGTGTTTTGGTAGGGTTGGGCATTCTTTTCCTATGTGCTGCTGTAGGCTTTTAATTAAGTGGGTGGACATCGCTCTTGTTTGGCAAAATCCGCGTTCTTTGATTCGGCTTGGATGACTTGGCACATAAAGTATTTGTTCCGGCCAGTTGCCAGATGAGTATGTTCTGATTAGATGGTTGCTCAATAGGTATGTTAGTGGCCGAATGTAATGGTTTCCTTGGTTGAATTTGATGTTATGGATGAGTATTTTTACGATGCCTTCAAATCGATAGGGGGCGATACAGGAGTGATAGGGTGGCGGGAGTGTTTGGCATTGCCCGCATAGGTTGCTGATTGTGTGTGTTGGGCGTTTGCAGTGATGGCAGTTGTTTGTGTTGAGTGGAAGTCCTTCTTGGCAGTGAAAGCAAAGCGTGTTTTCACTTTTTGCGTTACAAAGATAGCATCGATTTAAAAATAACCTCTTGTAAACTTCATATATTTTTTTAGTTGACAGTTTCTTCCAGTCCATTAGTATTACTCCATTGAATTTCTTTGATCGAGGATACTATGTCTTTAAGTACGTCTGTAGCAACCACCAATAAGCCGCGTTTTGACTGGACTCACGCTGAAGTTAAGGCGCTTTTTGATCTGCCATTTATGGATTTGATATTTCGTGCTCAGACTGTTCATCGTGAGAATTTCACGCCAAATGAAGTGCAAGTCAGTACTCTTTTGTCGATCAAAACGGGGGCGTGCCCTGAAGATTGTAAATATTGCCCGCAAAGTGGACATTATAATACTGAGCTTAAAAAAGAAAAATTAATGGAAGTTCAAAAGGTGCTGGAAGAAGCGGCCCTGGCGAAAGAAAAGGGTGCAAGTCGCTTTTGTATGGGGGCGGCGTGGAAGCACCCTTCCGAAAAGGATTTTCCTTATGTTCTTGAGATGATCAAGGGGGTTAAATCTTTAGGGTTGGAGTCATGTGTGACATTGGGCTCGTTAAATGATGATCAGGCGAAGCGCTTATCGGAAGTGGGTTTGGATTATTACAACCACAATTTAGACACCTCCGCAGAATTTTACGACAGTATTATTACGACAAGAACGTATCAAGATCGCTTGGATACGTTATCAAGAGTACGAACGTCGGGCATTAAGCTTTGCTGTGGTGGCATTATGGGGATGGGTGAAGAGCAAAAGGATCGAGTGGGTCTATTGCGTCAACTTTCTCTTATGTCTCCTCATCCTGAGAGTGTTCCTATTAATATGCTGGTGAAAGTAGAAGGAACACCGATGGAAAATGTCGACGATCTTGATACCTTCGAGTTTATTCGGACAATCGCTGTGGCGCGAATTATTATGCCAAAATCCCACGTTCGTTTATCGGCGGGTCGCCATGGGATGAATGAACAGACTCAGGCCTTGTGTTTTATAGCGGGTGCAAACTCAATTTTTTACGGTGAAAAATTATTGACGACAGGCAATCCTGAAGCGGATAAAGACATGGCCTTGTTCGCAAATTTAGGTATTAACCCTGAAAAACGCGAAGAACATTCAGATGAGGCAGTTGCTGAAGCCATTGTCACTCAAGCGGTGAAACAAGAAGAATCCAAGTTGTTTTATGAAGCCAGTGCCTAAGTCGCCGGATTGGATGTTGTCTGCGCTTGAAGAGCGTCGACAACAGAACTTGATGCGCCGAACAGTGACTATGGACGGTCCTCAAATTCCTCATGCTAAGATTAATACTCAAGATTACACCGCTTTTTGTTCTAATGATTACCTTGGTTTGGCAAATCATCCTGCGTTGATTAAAGCGTTGCACGATACCGCTCAGAAGTATGGTGTCGGTGGTGGCTCGTCGCATTTGGTGTGTGGCCACCTGACGCCTCACCAGCAACTTGAAGGTGCCCTCGCAGACTGGCTTGGTTACGAGCGAGTGATGTTGTTTAGTACTGGTTACATGGCGAACCTCGGTGTGATATCGGCGCTGGCTGGCAAAGGTCGGCCTGTTGTTCAAGACAAACTCAATCATGCTTCGTTAATCGATGGTGCGTTATTGGCGCAAGCGTCAATGCGTCGTTATTTGCATGGTGATGTGGCGAGTGCTGAAAAGCTATTATCTAGATCGACTGATTCCGGATTACTCATTACGGATGGTGTATTTAGTATGGACGGTGATGTGGCGCCTTTGTCGGAGTTATCTAGTTTGGCTATCAAACATGATTGGATGTTTATGGTCGATGATGCTCATGGCTTGGGGTGTCTTGGTGAGGATGGGCGGGGGTGTTTGTCATTAGCGAGTTTGGATGCTGAGCGGCTGCCTATATTGGTGGGAACGTTTGGAAAAGCTTTTGGAACGGCAGGGGCTTTTGTGGCGACGTCACATGAGTATGCGGATTATTTAACGCAATTTGCGCGTCCTTATATTTATACCACAGCGATGTCGCCAGCTATGGCGGGAGCAACGTTAGCGTCTTTACGCATCATTCAATCATTAGAAGGGCAGGAAAGGCGTGATAGATTATCTGCGCATATTGCGTATTTTCGTCAACGAATGCAGTCGTTACCGGTTGTCTTGATGGCGTCGGAGACCGCGATTCAGCCTATACTAATGGGTGACAGCAAAACCGCGCTTCAAATTAGTGAACGGCTAAAGTTTCTCGGTGTCTGGTGTACAGCGATTCGACCTCCAACCGTCCCAATAGGCAGTGCCCGTTTAAGAATTACCTTAAGTGCGGCCCACTCTGATGCAGATTTAGTGCTACTATGCGACTCACTCGAACACGTTTTAATCGCCAAATAATAGAGGGACAGCATGCGAGCACGTATTGAAACTGAAGCTTTTGGGAACTCGTCTAATCAAGCTATTTTTATGGTGTCTGGTTGGGCAATGCCAAAAGACGTTATGCATGCTTTTGCTTTGCGCCTGAGTCAGCGTTTTTATGTTGTGCTGGCGAATTTACCCGGAATCTCTCTTGATGAGCAATGGATTTCTCGCTCTCGCATTGGGCCTAATTACGATATCGATGCTTTATCAGAGCAACTGATCGAAGTTGCACCTAAAGAGGCGTGGTGGATTGGCTGGTCACTTGGCGGTATGGTGTCTGCTTATGTGGCGGCGCGCCGCTCTAGCCAGGTTCTTGGTTTGATCACGTTAGCGGCCTCTCCTAGCTTTATCAAAAGAGAAGAATGGTCGCATGGTATGGCGATTGAAGACTTTGATGCGTTTGCTGAATTCGTTGAGCAATCGCCAGAACAAGGGCTTCAGAAATTTGTTATGTTGCAGGCAAAAGGGGCGAAGAATGAACGTGCCTTAGTGAAGCAGTTGCAATCCTTTTTGCCGATGAAAACATTAAATCGTGTGGCTCTGATTGGCGGGCTTAGGTTATTAAAGTCTCTTGATGTTCGTCGTGAGTGGTCCCTTTTAGATGTTCCTAATTTACACCTTTTAGGTGGCAAGGATGCGCTGGTTTCTAGTAAAACCTTGGAACAACAAGCTGATGTAAATCCTTTGCAGCAATGTGTTGTATTGTCAAATTGTGCACATCAACCTTTTCTTGAAGAGGAAGAGGCTTGTGTGCGTCACATAGAAAACTTTATCGATGCTAATAACACGTGATATCCCTGCGCTTGATTACAAACGACAGCTAGCGAAACGTTTTGATCGAGCTTCCCTCTCTTATGATTCTTATGCTGAATTCCAAAAAATTGTTTTAGAACGGCTTTTGGCTATGTTGCCGTTAAGCAGAGCGAATGCGGTTCTTGATCTTGGTACGGGAACCGGTCAAGCGCTGGAAGCCTTGTCTGAAAAATTATCCCCAACGTGTTGTGTTGCACTGGATTTGTCTCAACAGATGTTGGCGGTGGCCCGCGAACATTTTTCTTCTTTGCAAAATACCCATTATGTTCGTGCCGATGCTGAGCAGCTGCCTTTTCAACCGGTGTCATTCGATCTGATTTTTTCGAGTCTTGCTATTCAGTGGTGTTTAACGCCGAAAAATTTATTTGACGAGCTGTATCGTGTCACTAAGCCTGGTGGGTACGTGGTTTTTTCAACGTTGCTTGAGGGGTCTATGCCAGAAATTAGTCAAGCTTGGTTAGAGTTAGATGATAAAAAGCATGTGCATCAGTATATGGTCGCTGAGTCGTTGTTCGATTGTGTTAAAGCGGGTCGTTTTAATATTTTATCTTCCGATTGTTCTGATGTATCTATGTGGTTTGACTCACCAGAGAGTGCTGTTTATTCATTGAAAAAAGTAGGGGCAAGTTTCATTTCTTCTGACGTGAGTCATGCCTTGCCGCCGAGTAAATGGAAACACTTCTTGAATGAGTATGAAAAACAACGCTGTGATTTAGGAATTCCATTGAGCTATCAAGTGGCTTTTGTTGTGGCTCAAAAGCCCATTTTTATTCAGGAGTGATGTGTGAAAAAACGTTTTTTTGTAACCGGTATTGATACAGATGTTGGTAAAACTTATGTCACGGTAGGTTTGCTTGAAGCCGCAAAGCGAGCTGGCTTGAAATCGTTTGGTCTTAAGCCGATTGCAGCAGGTGCCGATCGAGTAGAAGGAAGTTTACGTAATGACGATGCGTTGCGTATCCAAAAGGCGAGTAGTGTTAGTTTGCCTTATGAACAAGTGAATCCTGTTGTACTGGAAGAACCTATCGCGCCTCATATTGCGGCAATGCGAGAGGGTCGTCTTGTCACTGCTTCTCGCTTGGAAGGATTCATCAAAGGCGCGCTATTAACGCCTCATGAGCTGGTTTTAGTGGAAGGTGCGGGAGGATGGCGAGTGCCGTTAAATGATAGAGAATGGTTATCCGATGTGGCTAAGTTGTTAGGCTTCCCTGTTATTCTCGTCGTCAATATGAAATTGGGTTGTTTGAATCATGCAATTTTAACCGCTGAAGCGATTACACGAGACGGTTTAACACTGGCAGGTTGGATTGCTAATAATAGTACGTCAGAAAGAATGCCATGTTATGAAGAGAACCTTGCCAGTCTTGCCTCTATGTTACCCGCGCCTTTGCTGGGTGCTTTGTCATGGAGTCAGGAAGAGGGTGAATCACAACAAGAGTTTGATGCAATATTGTCTGCACTGTAAGTTCTGCATTATAAAATTCTACGTTAATGCTTGAAAGTAAGCGGTAACTACGCATTATAATAGGGTGTGGTAAGAGTTGCTTACCTTTTAGGTTGAGGTGGTGTTGTGAAAGCTTGGTTGTGCGGTTTAGATGACGAAGAGGTTTCGAGTGTTTCCAGCATCTTGACCTTTATAGGAATAGAACACAGTACGTCATTGACCGCGTTTCATTTGCCTGATTTTGTCGTGCTGGGAAAGGCGGTTCAGTCTTTTGAATTGGATGAAATGATTCCTATCGTCTCACTTAGTCATACTATGGATGTTATGGGAGATTATAACGTTTGGCTTTGTCCTTTGCCTTGGCGTTCTCAGACGCTGTCTTCTGTGTTGAAAGACATTAAGCGTTTACACACCTTTCCTCAGGCATCGGGTGTGAATTTAAATTTACATATCCGTCACCTCGAAGCACTTCTTATTCGTCAAGCTTTAGTATCTACTCAAGGTGTAGTGTCTAAAGCTGCGCAAAACCTACAAATACAACGCACAACGCTTATTGAAAAAATGCGTCGCTATAATATTGATAAATCGGAGTTTTAGTGACAAAAGATGAAGAAATAGCGGAGTTGAAAACCGCTTTTAAGGCTTTCTCTGAGTCGTCTGATGTGTTGGCAAAGTCTTACTTAGACCTTCAGCAGGAAGTTGTTCGATTATACGATCAACTGGAAAAATCAGAGCAGGCCAAGCGTCAAGAGCAGGATAAAAATCGAGTATTGGTGCTGCAGTTTCAGCAATTGTTTGAGTCTATGCCTGTTGGTGTGTTGCTGCTAAATGAAGAAGGTTTGGTGGTGATGGCCAATCCTGTTGCTGACCGTTTATTTAATTTGCCATTGGTTGGTCAATCATGGGGAGAAATTGTGCCACTAAGCTTTCGTCCGCAAAAGAACGATGGTCACGATGTGAGTATGGTAACGGGTCGTAGAGTGCGTGTAGAGACGGCCTCACTAGGAAATGTGCCGGGCCAATTGGTTATATTGGTTGATCAAACAGAAGCGTATTTGTTACAGACAAAACTGACTCATCATGAGCGCTTATCAAATATGGGCAAAATGGTGGCGGCATTGGCTCATCAAATTAGAACACCACTTTCTTCTGCAATGTTGTATGCAGGACATTTACAAAAGCCAGATTTGGCACCTGTTATGCGTCAAACTTTTGCTAATAAACTAGTAGACCGTTTGGCAAATATTGAAAAACAAATCCGTGATATGCTGATTTTTTCTCGTAGTGAGATAAAGCTGGATGGCATAGTAAGTGTCAGTGTTTTTATTAAGGAATTAACCAATCACTGTGAAGAAATTTGTGAGCAAAAAAACATGCAGTTCGTGGCAACGGGTGCGGATTTTTTAGCCACAGATTGTATTCAATGCAACAAAGAAACGTTAATGGGAGCATTGTTGAATCTGTTGAATAATGCCGTGGATGCGCAGTCGGAAGGGGAAGTGGTTCGACTTGATTGGCGCAATAGTGACGGCTATGTGACACTGTCGTTTAAAGATCATGGTTTGGGAATGTCGAAAGAACATTTAGAACATGTTCAAGAAGGGTTTGTAACAACGAAACAACATGGAACTGGGTTGGGCTTGATGGTTGTTAAGGCTATTGCAAGGGCTCATCATGGAAAATTTGAAATAGACAGTATAGAGGGTGTCGGTACAACTGCCAGTATGACACTTCCTCTTGTAAGGGTATGAAATGTCCGATGTTAAGTTATTGATAGTAGAGGATGACAAGGGTCTTGCGGAAGCGTTAGAAGACACTCTAATGTTAGCAAGTTACCAGTGTAAAATAGTTTATAGTGCAGAAGAGGCAGTAATTGCCTTGAAACATGGCCAGTTTGATATGGTGGTGTCAGATGTAAATCTACCAGGAATGGATGGTTATGGGTTATTGCACCATGTTATCGATACCTACCCTGAGCTGCCTATTATGCTAATGACGGCCTACGGTGATATTGCCCATGCGGTAGAGGCTATGCGTGATGGCGCGGTTGACTATTTACTTAAGCCTTTTCAAGAAGAAGAGCTATTGAATGCCATTGCAAAATATACCGTTAAGGCGGCTCCTTCATCAAACCCTCAACCTATTGCGAAAGACCCTTCGAGTATCGCGTTATTGGAGTTGGCAAAGCGTGTTGCTGTAACAGATTCAACTGTCTTGATTTGCGGTGAGAGTGGAACTGGTAAAGAAGTACTTGCTCACTATATTCATCAGCACTCAAGCCGCCCCAATGCGCCTTTTGTGGCAATCAACTGTGCTGCGATTCCTGAGAATATGCTAGAGGCGATTCTTTTTGGTTATGAAAAAGGGGCGTATACGGGGGCAGTTTCTTCTCAGGCAGGTAAGTTTGAACAGGCGAATGGCGGTACGTTACTACTTGATGAAATAACTGAAATGGATGTTAGTTTACAGGCAAAATTACTACGTGTTTTACAAGAGCAAGAAGTTGAGCGTCTTGGTGGTAAAAAATCTATTCCGTTAGATGTTCGCGTTATTGCAACCACGAACCGCGATCTTGCGGATTATGTTCGTGAAGGCGGATTTAGAGAAGATTTATACTATCGGTTGAATGTTTTTCCATTGCGTTGGGTGCCGATTCGCGAGCGTAAAGGTGATATTTTACCCATCGCTCATCACTTACTCGCAAAACATGCTGGAAAAATGCGTATTTCTGGTGCTCTCTTAAAACCATCTGCTCAAAGTAAATTAGAGTCTCATCCTTGGCCTGGTAATGTTCGTGAGCTTGATAACGTTATTCAGCGCGCGTTGATTTTAAGCCCTAATGCACAAATCAACGAAGATCATATAGCGTTTGATATGATGAGTTTGGCGCCTACTGTGAGTGATATGACAGAAGAGGAAGATAGTGCCGCTTCCATTCTTGGTAAAGGGGTTCAGCAGCATGAGTTTCGCATTATTGCTCAAGCATTAGTCGATGCAAATGGTAAGCGTAAAGCTGTTGCCGATAAACTGGGGATAAGCCCTAGAACTTTACGCTATAAAATCGCCAAAATGCGAGAAAGTGGTATAGACGTCGATTGATTTTTGTATCTTGTTTTAATTGGCTTTATGCTAAGCTGTGTGTATGTGTTTTTTTAGGTGAGTAAGATGATTTCTGGTCGACCAGACATTAATCAAGTGTTATCCCAAATGAGGGATATGCAGTCGCAGGTTAGAGCGCCTAGTTCACCTGTACCTAGTATCGAAAAAATAGGCGGCGAAGGTGACGGGGTTCAAGGTGTTGAACGTGCAGATTTTGCAGAAATGTTGAAAAATGCAGTCAATAATGTAAACACCTTACAAAAAGACGCAACACAGTTAGCCCAATCTTACGAACGCGGTGACGAAGGGGTTGATTTACCTCAAGTTATGATTGGTTTACAAAAATCGAGTGTGTCATTCGAAGCAATGACTCAGGTGCGTAATAAACTTGTAGACGCGTATGAAAAAATCATGAATATGCCGATTTAGGCATAATAAACCGCTTGGCGCTTTTTAATGGATAATGTCCCTGCAGAACAATCGGAGCAAAAGCTCTATCTAGAGTTAGTTACCGGCTTTAACAAGCTGACGGTGATTCGTCAGCTTGCGTTAATGGTTGGTTTGGCTGCATCCATCGCAATAGGGTTGGCGGCTGTGTTATGGAGTAATGGCCCAGACTACAAACCTGTATTAAGTAGTATTACTGACTACAATGCAGATCAAATAGTAGAAATTCTTAGCGTTAACAATATTCCCTTTAAATTAGATCAAAACACAGGCGCTTTGCTTGTTGAGTCTGATTTTTATCATCAAGCTCGTCTTAAATTGGCGGGTTCAGGCATTGTTTCCGACAATATTGTTGGCATGGAAATAATGGACCAGGAGCAAGGTCTTGGTACTTCTCAATTTGTCGAAACAACACGTTATCGACGAGGTCTTGAGGGTGAGTTAAGTCGAACTATCTCCAGTTTACAAAGTATTAAAAGTGCTCGAATTCACTTAGCAATACCAAAAGAATCTGTTTTTGTCCGAGATACTCGAAAGCCTTCTGCGTCTGTATTTTTAGAACTTTACCCCGGACGGCGTTTGGACAAGAGTCAAGTTGAGGCGATTGTTAATTTAGTTGCTTCTAGTATTTCTCAGTTAAGTGATAAAGACGTCACTGTTGTTGATCAGCGCGGCACTTTATTGACAGAAAAAGACTCAGACTCTGAGTTGTCTGTGGCTGGGAAACAATTTGATTATGCTCGTAAAGTAGAAGAAGTTCTGTTGCAGAGAGTGAATAGCATTCTTGGCCCAGTTGTAGGGCAAGGGCGTTTTAAAGCAGAAGTATCAGCTGATGTTGATTTTACGGCAATCGAAAAAACCGCCGAGCAGTTTAACCCAGATTTATTGGCGCTACGCAGCGAACAAACATTAAAAGAAAATAGAGGGTCTGGAGCCAGCGCTAGTGGTATTCCAGGAGCACTTACGAATCAGCCTCCAGGTGCGGTTACTATACCTGAAGCAGTGGATGAGAATGGCGCTCCGATAGGTGGTGGCTCAGGCTCGAAAAATGGTCAGTCTCGTGAAGAGACAACACGGAACTTTGAGCTAGATCGAAGTATTAGTTATACCAAACGACAGCAGGGGATGGTAAGGCGTTTATCTGTGGCGGTTGTGGTTGATGATTTGGTAAGTCTTAATCCTGATACTTCTGCGATTATACGTACACCTTGGAATGATGATGAGCTGGGGCGTTTAACGTTATTGGTTCGTGATGCTGTTGGTTATGATCCATCACGTGGCGACAGTGTCAGTGTTATTAATTCGCCCTTTGCTATACCAGATCCAGTAGAAGCCGTTGCTGAAATTCCGTTTTATAAGCAGGCGTGGTTCTTGAGTTTGTTACAACCAACGTTAGTGGGGATATTTGTACTAATATTGCTATTAGTTGTTGTTCGTCCAATTTTGAAAGCGCTGAGTGATCAGAATAAAATTGCGGTTGCTGATGATACTGAGGCCGCTATATTCTCGGATGAAACGGATGAGATTTCAGACGATCAGGTGTCACTTGTTAGTGCTGAAGATATATTAGTGCCAGGTTCTCCAGAGAAGATTGATCGTCAATTAAATGCGATTCGCGGTCTAATTGCAGAAGAGCCAGAGCGTGTTGCTCAAGTGGTTAAACAATGGGTGATGGAAAAATAAATGAGTGATCCAGGCCAAGGTTCAGAATTGAGTTCGGTTGAGAAGGCGGCAGTGCTTCTTATGTCGTTAGGTGAATCAGATGCCGCCCAAGTCCTTAAACATATGGGGCCGAAAGAGGTTCAGCGGATTGGTTCTACAATGGCTCAGTTAGCCAATGTCCAGCGTCATCAAGTTGAAAAAGTGCTTGATGACTTTTTGGTTTTGGTTGGAGATCAGACTGGTTTAGGCTTAGGCGCTGATGGCTATATTCGTAATATGCTAAGAGAAGCGTTGGGCGAAGAGAAAGCCGGAAGTTTGATTGACCGAATTCTACTTGGAGGAAATACCACTGGTTTGGATACCCTTAAGTGGATGGAGTCACGAGCGGTTGCCGATGTTATTCGTTATGAACACCCTCAAATTCAAGCCATCGTTATTTCCTACCTTGATCCAGATCAGGCTGCTGATATTCTAGCCAACTTCGACGAGCGAGTCCGCTTGGATATTGTATTACGCGTGGCTGCATTAGAGACGGTTCAACCTGCAGCATTGCTAGAGTTGAATAATATATTAGAACGTCAATTCTCTGGTAATCAGTCTACTCAATCGACGACGATTGGTGGTATACGTACTGCGGCCAATATTATGAACTTTATTGACAGCTCAGTGGAATCTGAATTGATGGAGTCGATTCGTGATGTTGATGAAGACTTAGCAAATACGATTCAAGATTTGATGTTTGTCTTTGATAACTTATTAGAGGTTGATGATCGCGGTATTCAAGTTATTCTGCGTGAAGTAGAATCTGAGACCTTAATTCTTGCATTAAAAGGTGCGGATCCGGACATGCAGGAAAAAATCTTTAAGAATATGTCATCTCGCGCCGCCGATATGCTCAAAGATGACTTAGAGGCAAAAGGACCTGTTCGTGTAAGCGAAGTAGAAGTTGCGCAAAAAGAAATACTGGCCGTTGCCAGACGCCTTGCTGATAATGGGGAAATTGTTCTCGGCGGCGGCGGCGAGCAGATGGTCTAATTAGAGTATGTCTGATCAGAAAAAAGATAAAGACGAACGTAAGTTAACGGCTTATGAACGCTGGGAGCTTCCACATCTAGAAGATAATAAACCACGGAAGGATCACTCTGGCCCTGCTATTCTTGTGCAGAAAGAGGCTGTTGTTACTACGGAAGAAGTGGATCAAGATACATTAGTCTATGAGCCTCTAACTGCTTCTCAGTTAGAGGAAATTCGCTCTGCTGCCTATGATGAGGGCTTCATTCAGGGTGAAGAAGATGGGCATAAAAAAGGCCATTCTGATGGCTTCGCGAAAGGCGAAGTGGATGGCTTCGAGAAAGGCCACGAAGAAGGTCATCTGTTGGGCGTTGAAGAAGGAAAGGTACAGGCTCGAGCTGAAGCTAAAATTCAGCTAGAAACGCTTGAAGCTTTGTTGGCGAATGTAGTCAAAGAAATAACTCTTCCGTTGGAAGAAAGTCGGGCCGCCGCTGAAAATATTTTGTATCAATCGATGACGAGAATCATCGAAAATGTATGTCTTTCAAAAATGGCTCAGGATGGGCATCAGGTATTAAAAGAGCAGCTTTCTAGGGTGTTTGATGAAATAGGTGAGTATGAAGGTCGTATAAAGCTGCGTCTTCATCCTGATGATGTTGCTATTTTAGATGAACTTGGCGTTAAAGAGCGATTAACCTTACAGCTTGAGAACGATGATACGCTGATTAGCGGTGGTTTTGTCATTGACTCTAAATCCTTTCACATAGATGGGCGAGTTGAGCAGCGGCTAGAAGCGGTTTGCAGCGAACTTAGTCATCTTTCTCTATCAGATCAGGACTAGTCGCCGTGTCAACGATTGAAGAGCGATTAAGTAAACTTAGTGGAGTTTCTGTCGCATCCTTTCCTCCTCAACTTGAGGGGAAGGTAACTCGAATGGTTGGTCTGACCATGGAAGCGGTAGGTTGCGTTGTTGCATTGGGTGACCGTTGTTCTGTTCAAGTCCGAAAGAATCGATGGGTTGAGTCTGAAGTGGTTGGTTTTACTGGCGATTTAACCTATCTCATGCCAACCGAAGCGATTGAAGGTATTTCTCCTGGGGCGAGAGTTCGTCCATTACTGGGTGACAGTAAAATGCCTGTTGGCGATGAGTTGCTTGGTCGAGTGGTAAATGGGTTGGGTAAGCCTCTTGATGGTAAGGGGCCTATTAAAACTAAGGACTCAGTGACGCTACATGGCGATGTCATTAACCCATTACAACGTAAGCCAATTAGTGAGCCGTTGGATGTTGGCATCAAAGCCATCAATAGTCTACTAACAGTCGGAAAGGGCCAGCGATTAGGCCTTTTCGCCGGCAGTGGCGTGGGTAAAAGTATGTTGCTTGGCATGATGACCAAATTTACCGAAGCGGATATTACCGTCGTTGGTTTAATTGGTGAGCGTGGTCGAGAAGTAAAGGAGTTTATTGATCAAATATTGGGTGAAGAAGGCCTTGCCCGTTCCGTTGTCGTTGCTTCCCCTGCTGATGATTCTGCGTTGATGCGTTTACGAGCCGCTATGCTGGCAACACGTATTGCAGAGTATTATCGTGATCAAGGCAAGAATGTGTTGTTGTTGATGGACTCTCTTACTCGCTATGCTCAAGCACAACGTGAAATAGCCTTGTCGGTAGGTGAGCCCCCAGCAACAAAAGGTTATCCACCTTCTGTATTTTCAAAACTTCCTCAGCTGGTGGAGCGTGCCGGTAACGGCTGTGAAGGCAGTGGTTCGGTAACGGCGTTTTACACGGTATTAACCGAAGGCGATGATCAGCAAGACCCGATCGCGGATGCCTCTAGGGCGATTCTTGATGGTCACATTGTTTTGTCTCGGCGTTTAGCAGAAGAAGGGCATTATCCAGCCATCGATATTGAAGCCTCAATTTCTCGGGCCATGCCACACATAGTTAGTGAAGATCATTTGTATGGCGCAATGAGAGTGAAGCAGCTCTATTCTAAATTTCAGCAGAATCAAGATCTTATTTCGGTTGGTGCGTACGCAAAAGGCAGCGACCCAGATCTGGATCAGGCCATTATTCAGATGCCTGAGATCCGAAAATTTCTCCAGCAGTCTCTTACTGAGAGTTTCACTATTGATCAGAGCTTAGAGGCTTTGGTTACGGCAATGACAAAAGGGCAGTAGACGATAGCTTGTAAAAAAGCCTATTATTTAGCTAATTTTCAAATGGGTCAGGCATGAAAAAGTCACGACGAATGCAGATATTAGTCGATCTTGCTAAAGGTAAAGAAGACTCGGCTGCTCAGCAACTGGCTCGTGATAAAGCCAAAGTGCAACACGACCTGCAAAAATTGAGTGAATTGCGAGAGTACGCTGGGCAGTATGAATCAGAACGTAATCTTCTCGGTTTGAGTGCTTATCTGACAACGAATTATCAGCACTTTGTTGATCGAGTTCGCCAGGCGATTGTTCAGCAAGAATCCGCTGTTGGGCGATCTGAACAGCAAGCAGATATGAGTATGCGTCGCTGGTTGCAAGCTAGGTCGAAAACCAAAAGTATGGATTGGTTGAAAGAGAAAAATCACAAAGCAGAGTTGGTTGTTGAGGAAAAGCAAGAGCAACGTCAAAGTGATGAATTTGCGATGCGTCGTTTTTTAGACAATATGCGATAGCGTTTAGAGGCTATTTAATACAGCAACTTAGCTTATTGTTAGGATGAAATATGGTGCGACTGGATAATGGACTGACCGATTTATCTTTGTCTGTTTCTCAGGTAGAAATAGCACTGCGTGATTATGCTTATTCCCCTCAGTTTGGTTTAGAAAAACTTCGTCTCGCTCTGCTTTCCATGCCAAAAAACACGGATTTAAATACCTCTAATAACGCTTATCATGATAGGTTTTCTTCTTTTCTTGATGCTGTTGATGGGCTTTTGGCATCAGGCTCTCCTTATTCGGAGTACTATCATACCGCGTTTTTTTCTGCGGCAGACGCGCTTTTTCAGGTTGCGATTGGAAGTCAGTTTGGCTTAGATCGCATGTTACAATTAGATCACCTTTTGTCTCTTGAGCGTTCCTGTTGGGTTGCTATTTTACCCTTGTCTGATGATAAAACACGCTCGCCAATGTATGTAGATTATGAAGCCCGATTAGTGGAGGTATCTGCCTCGACAGATCCAATTAGCGTAGATGTGTATTTGGAAGCGCTTTCTTCATCTGGACGTGTGTCGTTTCAACTGGACGCAATAAAGGGGGCTTTTTTAGAGGGGCGCTTTTTGCTTGCTAGTGTGCAGTCTCTTTCATGGTTACAAGCTAGATTTCCTTTGCTTCAATGGCAGCAAGCCTTTGGCAATAATGAGGAAGAATCTTTAAAAGAGCTGTGTAAACTAAATTTTCTACCTCTCTTTCAAAACGTGTCTTTAAAAAGAGATTATCGCTATCGTCTTTTAGGCTTGTCTGAAGATCGTCTTAAAACACTATTTTATCAAATGTTTGGATCGCTTTTTCCTTCGGATTTATTCAATGTGGAGCAGCGAGACCGTTTTGTTCCAGCGTCGCAGAATGTCATACCGTTTGAATATGATGCAGGCGTTGCTTATTTTCCGATACGTCATGGTGGATCGGTTTATGTTGGTAGTGAGTCAATCAAGGGGGATGGTCAAAAACTATCGTATCTGGCGTGTTTAGGGCACGATTTCTTATCTTATTTCTTGTATGAAATTGATACCAGTTTTGGGCGGTTTGTTTTTGATGAAGCTGAGTGTCTTGGGGCTTATGTTGTTTCTGAAAAAGACCTATTTGTTCTTGGTGGGGACCTATGGCTTGGTGTTGAAGGAGCGGTTAAAGCTCAAGTTGTTTTGGATATGCCTTTTTTATCGTCAAACGATACGGCTTACTGCATTTTACCCAGATATATTGCGCAAGTGTTGGTGGTCAAACAGGGTGAATTATATTTTGCGGTACCTTATTCCACTCTTGATAAAATAGAAGGTGTTTGTTCCCGAATGCCAGCGCCCCATTCTTGGGTGAAAAATATTTGGCTTAATCCGCAAAATATACCTTTGTTAGAGCCTTGTCTGGTAAATATAGATGAACCCTCTCTGGAGTATGGCTGGCCCGAAGAAAATAAACCAACACATCCTTCCAAGAATGGTTATTATTTGGGGAGGGTCTGTGGCAGGATGTTTTGTGTGAAAGCGGAATTAGTGTCGGCGCTATTACCTTATCAATCGCCTTTTTCGCTTACTTTTTTTGATGGGGGTGAACGGAATTTGGCGTCATTTATTATTAATGATGGATATTGTTTTGATAAGGTTGTTTCCAAAATATTTTTGGATGGGTTGTTGAGTATGTCGCATGAAGTGCCTGGTTTTTCAGTCATTCTTGAATGTCTGGGAGAGTCAGTTGTACTGCCTTTTACCACTTGCGATTGGCGTACTTCACTACCAAGCGGAGAATACGTTAGGGAGTTTAGTTTACCTCCTAAACTAATAGGGGGTGACGATGAAATGAGTCATTACTCTTCTATGCAAGATGACATTATTGTTATTGATAAAAAAAATTATTTATCCTTCGTTGCTGGCGTTTGGCCATCTTCATCATTAGCTTGAAAGTGATTATTGACTATGAATACACAGCATTCACCTTTTGGTGCTCCAAGAAAAGAGCTGATTAATAGTCTGCAAAAAGGCGTTTTCGCCTTGTTGTTTATACTGTTATTGGCCTTTTCAGGCATGTACATGTTGATGACTATTAACTTGGAGCGGCAACATGCGCAGCAAGAAAAGCTAAGCGGGCTTTTGGAGTTGGTTCATAGTGCTGAAAAGCATTGGTTGGAATGGTTGTTGGTTGGTGATAAACAAATTTATAGCCAAAATAGTGTATTAGCTTCTTCCCCAAGTTATCTGCATCAGATGCTAGTGGGCGAATATCGCTTGATAAAAAATCATCTTGATGGTTTTGGGTTGATGTCTGATGTGGATGTGTCGGACTCGCTTATTTTGTTAAGTGGTCTTTCTCAAAAAGAGCTAGATTCTGTGCCTTTGACGGAAATAGAACGAGGCGCAGTGTATTCATCTTTTGAGTTTCTAGAAACGCTTGATGATGCGCTTTTGCAAATTAGCGTTGATTTGGATTATGAGCGTCAGTTTTTTGTTGAAAGGTTGATTTGGGTTCCTGTGGTCATTTTTTTACTGATTGCTGTTATCGTCATGATGCTGACGGTTCGTTTTGGACGCCAATTACGGTCTGGGTTTTCTAGTCTTCATTATATTTTAGATCGCCATAAGCATGGTCATGTCTCGATACTCGCACCACGAAATGTGGTGGATGAATTTACTGATCTGAGTCATTTGGTCGATAGTGAATTGGCCTCAAGGAATTTCGATCTTGATCAACAGGGCGAGAACCTTAGCTTGATTGAGAAGGCCTTGTCTAAAGTGAATGATCCTTTTTTTGTAACGAATCATGAAGGGGATATTGTATGGTTGAGTGCAGGTGCTGAAAGGCTTTGGTTTAGAAATACATCTGTATTTGAGTCTCTGTTTGGTATCGATTCTGGTTTAGATGATCCAATTGGCGAGCGCGTTGCTGATTCTATTTTATTGTTAGATCAGGACTTGAAGTTGGATTTATCTGATGGCATTTTCTGGCTGAGTGTTGATCGTTTTATTTCTGGCTCGGACGTGGAGTCTGATAGTTTCCAGAGTATTATTTACATTCAATCAAAATCTGAAATGGCAGAGTTTGATGTTTTACATCACAGCCTGAAGTTGATGGAAAAAGATGTTTGGAATTCATCGATTAGAATATTAAGGCAAGACTCTCCATATATAGGTTTTGCTAAATCATTAGAAATGGTGCGTCGAAAAGTAGTGATGCTCTTCGACTCTCTGAACCTTGTCTCTGAACGAACAAATAGCGTTGAAAAAATTACTAAACTACAACAAATAGCATCCCTAATTGACGAAAAAACAGACCACAATGAGCAATCAGAAAAAAATATCGTTGTTAGTGAAGTGCCATTTGAAGGGTTTCAGGTTGAGCTAAATGATGTGGCTTGGCTGTCTGAACAAGTCCGAGATTCATTAATATTAGGGTATGAACTTGTTTTACAGCGTTTAGCGTTGGTTGAGAAAGACTTATCCTCTAATGTATTTTTGTTGAGTGACGTCGATCGTTGCCTTAACGAGGTTAGGGCTGGAGTGTTGTCTAGTCTTGCCGCGACAGAGGGTGAAAGTGAAAAAGTCCGTCACCGTTTCGCTATCGATGTAGAGCATGATATTAGTAAGGTCCAAGATCAAATAGAAGGCATGAAGTCTATGGCGGCTTCAACCCTGTCACTGCTTGAGTCGGATCGTAGTGTTGGTGTGGCTCGTTTGAATAGAGCAAGAGAGTCTATCAATGAGATGATTGAGCAAATTCATGGGTTGATGACGAAAACGGCATCAAGTATTTCGGAAGATACGATTTATGACGTATCTATAGAAGAATCTAATGATGAGTGGGATGAGTTTTAAGGCTTGCCATTAAGATTCGAGGAGCAAGCTGTGGTTGAAAGTTTTTTTGATAAAAAAACAGAGTGCCTGACAATCAAAGTAAAAGGTCGTTTTGATTACAGCTGTCACAAAATGTTTAAAGAGGCTTTTACAGCGTCTAATGCGGTAAAATCTTATGAAGTTAACTTGGCTGAAGTGACATACTTAGATAGTTCAGCTCTTGGCATGCTGCTGTTACTGAGAGATTATGCTGGTGGAGAGAAGGCTATGATTCGTTTGGTTCATGTGAAAGGTGTGGTTATTGATACCCTTAAAATTGCGAATTTCCATCGGCTTTTTGACATCACTGAGTAGTCGATAATGGAACGAGTTTTAACCATATTAATTGCAGATGATAACCCTTCTGACCGTATTTTACTTAAAACGATTTTGAGTCAATTTGGACATAAAGTTATATCGGCTGTTGATGGGCAAGATGCCATTGATAAATTCGATCCTCAACTTATCCAATTGGTTTGCTTAGATATAAAGATGCCGCGCAAAGATGGTTGGGAAGCGGCGTTAGAAATCCAGCGTCTTGCTGGTAGTTTATTTGTTCCCATTGTTTTCCTTTCTGGTGTTGTTGACCCCATTGCTTTATCTAACTGCCTACGAATCGGCGGCACGGATTTTATATCTAAGCCCTATAGCCCTGCGCTTATTACTGCGAAATTAAATGCCATTGTTAAATTGTTGGTTATGCAAAAAACACTTGAAGATCAGCGTGATGCAATGGCTTTATATAATGAAAAATTGCTTCATGAACAGGATGTCGCCAAAGTTGTTTATGAAAATATAACACACTCAAATTGTCTGGAGGATCCTGCGCTCTCTACCCTTCACTATGGTACTCATACGTTTAATGGTGATGTCATTTTAGCTGCTTATAAGCCAAATGGTGGAATGCATATATTATTAGGGGATTTTACTGGGCATGGTCTATCGGCTGCTATTGGGGCGTTACCGCTTGCGGATATCTTTTTTGATTGGACGAAAAAAGGCTTTTTGATGCGCCAAATTATCCCAGAGATAAATGCGCGTCTGAAAGGCATTTTACCGGCAAATATGTTTTGTAGTGCCGCCTTTATTGATGTCAAAGTGAATAATAAAAGCATTGAAGTTTGGAATGGTGGGCTGCCTGATTTATTGTTTTTTTCACAAGCCGCCGATAAGCCGATCAGATTGACTTCTAAAAACCTGCCTTTGGGTGTGCTTCCGCCAGATGTTTTTGAGTGCCAGATTGACCCTATGTCTTTTGTTCCTGGGGATAGGTTGATGGCATTTTCTGATGGTATTTATGAGGCTTTGGATTTATCTGGACAAATGTTTTGCCATTCTGTTCTTGCTCCGCTTTATCGGGGTGAAATTGAGTCTGGTAGATCGTTAGATTGGTTGACTGAGCGCTTAAAACAAGAGGGCGTTTTGGACAACCCTCATGATGACATCTCATGTCTTAGTGTTCGGTTGGATACCAATATAGGCATAGATTCGTCTGGGCATGATATTTCGAGAGGACATGACGAAGCGCCTGCTGATTTTTCGTTTGAGTATATTCTGAATGCAGATTCACTTCGTAATACAGATCCTCTTCCTTATGTATTGCAAATACTTACAACCGTGCCGGGGCTGAGCAGTTTTTCCAGTCAGATTTTTATGATTTTGTCGGAGCTGTATTCGAATGCACTCGAGCATGGTGTTTTGGAGTTGAACTCGGATAAAAAAAAATCCAATGAAGGCTTCTCTCATTACTATGAAGAGCGTGAACGTCGTTTGGTAAGCCTACAAAGTGGATATGTCAAAATTGCCGTTAAAGTAACGTCAGACAATAATGACAGGATGCTTGAGTTATATGTTGAGGACAGCGGTTCGGGGTTTGATTATAAGAGCATCAACTATGATATATCCAATACGGAATTGCTTTATAATCGAGGTTTCGCTTTGCTGAATCAGCTTTGTGATAAATTAGAGTTTTCCAAGGGTGGTAGCACGGTGAAGGCGTATTATCATTGGTACGTTGGCCAGCATAGTTAAATTGGCCTTGCTATTGCATAGTCTTCTCTATCGTTGGAGGAAATTATGCGCACAGATTCAAACACAGTATTGCCTTTATCTTCAGGTATATCGCCTAAAAAATCACCTTTAGTGAAAACACCTTCTACCAATGGAGAGGCTTTCGCAAATGATTTCAATAAGGCTAAAGAAGCTCTTAGTCCCAGTAAAACATCGACTACTGATGAATCATCCGCTTCTACTGCTTCGTCGACCTCTTCATCTTCTACTGTAAAAGCATCTGATAGTGGTGATGTACCGATTAATAATAAGGCTAAAGGGGATGGACTGTCTGATTCTGCCTCGAATGTTGTTGCTACGGCGACAGATTCGGTAGAGAGTAGCGGCAAGATCTTGCAGGAGGATGGCGGAAAAGCACCTTCTAATGGTGTGTCAGCTGTACTTGTTGAAGAAGACCCTGACCTTTTATCCGTTGCCGTTACTCCTGATCTAAAAAACACAGACATTCAGCCTTCAATACCTACAAGCCCTGATGGTGATGTTAATCAAGTTTTGAGTAGCGCGACCTCTGCACCTCAGAGCAAGCTTATGCCAGACGGCGTTGCTTCTTCTCAAGAGGAATTTATTTCAGGTGGCGTGACTTCTTCTGAGCTTAAGCGTGGCCCTATTGATAGTGTCGAGGTGCCAGAGACGGCATTAGGCGCTACGGCTTCTGTTGTCAGTACTGGTGTAGTAGGGCTTGATGCGATAAAGCGGAATGTATCTAATAATGTAAGTAAGGTTGATTTATTGCCTAAGTCTGAAATGCTTCCTGAGTCTGATTCGGGGGCTGTTGAGTTGCTAGACGCTAAAGGTGAAGGGGAGTTATCTTGGGTTATGTCTCAAATGGCATCATCAGGCGTTAAAGCTGCGCCAGCAGTTACGGGTGATGGTGTTGTTCTTGATGCTGCTAAAGTGACAACGGTTGCTGCAGGGGTTGCTGGGGCTATTAATAAAAATGGTCGTTCCGATGTGCCGCCTTTAATTTTGTCGGAGAGCGCTCTTGTTGCCTCAGGCTCGAGTGAAGTGAAGATGGATACTGCGGACTCTTTGCTAGGAGAGGATAGCGTTTTGATTAATGAGCCCATCGAGTTACGTAAAAAAGAACAAGAAGTTATGCTTGGTCGGATGTCTGCTCAAATTGATGGCGCTACGGGTGATGTTGGTGGTGGCTTAAGCAGTTCTCTCCATAATAATGTTAATCGCTCTGCCGGCATGGCTGCCGTTATTTCCAATAATTCTGCCCCCAATGCTCAAACTAACCTGACAATGAACTTGCCGCCTAGTCATCCTGGATGGGCGAGTGAAATGAGCCAAAAGGTGGCTTGGGTTTCGCGCGATGGTGGTCATACTGCGCACATCCGCTTGGATCCACCAGAATTAGGCAGTTTGACTGTTAAAATTTCAGTAGATAGTGACTCGAATACTCAGGTAAGCTTTGTTGCCGCTACACCACAGGCACGGGATTTATTGGAAGGGCAAATGGGGCGGCTAAGAGAAATGTTGGCTCAGCAAGGAATGGACCTAAGTCGAGCAGATGTTGATGTTTCGCAACAAGATACTTCTAATGCACAAGATCGAGACAATTATCAAAATAATACGGCGAATCAAAACGACATTGTAGACAGTGATGATGAGTTAATTGCGAATAACGTATCGTATGTTTCTGCGTCCGGTGTTGATTACTATGCTTAAACTTACGAAAAACTGATGGTGCTCTGTTTGATTCTTTGTAGAATAGAAGGCCGATAGTGTGTAAGCGTGTTATAAACGCTCTGTAGAAAGTTTTTGTGTATCTAAAGGTTTGATAGTATGGCTGAAGAAGATGGTTTGGATATCGGTACAGAAGACGGAAAATCTGGTAGTAAGAAGAAGCTTATTATTATTGGTGCTCTTCTTTTGGTGTTGTTAGGTGGCGGTGGTGCAGCGGCTTATTTTTTCTTGTTTAGTGGAAGTGACAGTGATTCCGCGGAATCCGCAGAAGCCGCATTGGCTAAAGAACCATCCGTTTATTTGGCGTTAGATCCTGCGTTTACGATTGATTTGATGGTTGGTGGTAAGCAGCGTTATGTGCAGCTTAATATGTCGGTTAAATCTAAAAATATGGATCAAATTAATGCAGTAACACTTCATATGCCTTTAATTCGAAATAGTCTTGTATTGCTTTTTTCAAGTCAGTCATTTGATGAATTAAAGACAGCTGAAGGGAAGGTGGCTCTTAAAAAAGCCGCTCTTGGTGCAATTAATGGCATTCTTGAGCAGGAAACTGGTCAAGGTGGTATTGATGGTGTGCTATTTACTAACTTTGTGATGCAGTAATTTTATGTCAGCTCAAGATCTGTTATCGCAGGACGAGATAGATGCGCTCCTGCATGGTGCCGATGAAAAACCTGCTGAAGTAGACAACCGAGATGCCAATGGTGTGGCATCTTATGACATCACTAGTCAAGAGCGTATTGTGCGTGGGCGAATGCCCACCTTGGAGATGATAAACGAACGATTCGCGCGGTATACGCGAATTAGTTTATTTAACATGCTTCGCCGGACGGCAGATGTTTCTTCCGGTGGTCTTCAGGTGATGAAATTTGGTGAGTATGTTCATACGCTTTATGTTCCAACCAGTTTAAATTTAGTCAAAATTAGACCGTTAAGAAGTACAGCTCTCTTTATTCTGGACGCAAAGTTAGTTTTTAAACTGGTTGATAATTTTTTTGGTGGTGACGGGCGTCATGCTAAAATTGAAGGTCGAGAATTCACGCCGACTGAAATTCGGATTGTTCAGCTGATGTTGGAGCAAGTCTTTGTTGATTTGACTGAGGCTTGGGCGCCAGTATTAAAATTAGATTTAGAATATATTAGCTCAGAAGTCAACCCTGCTATGGCAAATATCGTTAGCCCGAGTGAGGTTGTCGTCGTGTCTACTTTTCATATTGAATTAGATGGTGGTGGCGGGGAGCTTCATATTACTCTACCTTACTCTATGATTGAGCCTGTACGTGAATTGCTTGATGCTGGTGTGCAGAGTGATGTTGATGAAAAAGATGATCGCTGGGGTAAATCTCTTGAGCAAGATGTAAAAGATATTGATGTAAATTTAACGGTGAATGTAGCGAATCGAAAGATTTCTTTGGGCGAAGTGTTAAAGTTTAAAGTGGGTGATGTTATCCCAATTGAAATGCCAGAGTTCGTTACCGTTAGAGCGAATAATGTTCCAACCTTTAAAGGTAAACTGGGCATGACTAATGAGCACTACTCTGTGCAGATGGAAGAAAGTTTTAAGACGAAGGTGACGAAATAACATGGCAGAAGAGCAAAATCCCGATGCAGAAGGAATGGACGAAGATTTAGCGGATGAGTGGGCGGCAGCAATGACTGAAGCTGGCGAAACCGAAGAGGGCGAAGGACTTGAAGACGAATGGGCGGCAGCAATGACGGAGCAAGAAGTCGAGCCCGTGAAGCTTGAGACGCTTACGAATCCTTCCGTACCTGCTGGTGGCGTTGGTTCCGATCTTGATTTGATTATGGATATTCCGGTTGTTCTTTCTATGGAATTAGGCAACACGGAAATAGCAATCCGAAACTTAATGCAGCTTACGCAGGGTTCTGTTGTTGAGCTCGATCGCTTTGCTGGAGAGCCGCTAGATGTATTAGTAAATGGTACATTGATAGCGCACGGTGAGGTGGTTGTGGTTAATGATAAGTATGGTATCCGTTTAACGGATGTTGTAAGTCCTAGTGAGCGTATTAGACGACTGAAGTAGTGCCAATTGATTTTTTCTTTTTTAAATAAATATACTATTACGGCCATGTTTTGCATGGCCGTTCCCCATTTGCAGGCTGTCGGCGTGCAAGAAATGTCTGTGACATCTTCTATTTGGAAGGTGGTTTTTTCTCTGATTTTTGTTATTGCCTTTATTCCAGCTTGCCTTTGGTTAATGAAACGTTTTCAGTTTGCTCAAATGAAGTTAGGTCAGTCGGATATTAATATTGTCAATGTTCAATCCTTGGGTGCAAAAGAGAAGCTCATGCTTATTGAGGTGGAGGGTGAGCGTCTGTTAATTGGTGTGACATCACATTCTATTTCTCATTTGAGAAGTTTTCCAACTAAGGCCAATTCATTTGCCTCTATGATGGAGCAAGTAGATCGAGAGAGTTCCCGTGATAATAAGAGCAATGGGGATACTGTGTGATTCGCTTTGTTCTTTTGCTAATGTTGGTTAGCCCTGCTATTTCTTGGGCGGAAGTCGGTTTACCAGCAGTCAAAGTAGTGACAAATGCAGACGGTAGCCAAGACTATACGGTTTCGTTGCAAATTCTCTTTATCATGACGGCACTGACACTATTACCAGCGGCTTTAATGATGATGACAGCTTTTACTCGAATTATTATCGTGTTAGCAATTTTGCGCCAAGCAATCGGGCTGCAGCAAACACCTTCTAACCAGATAATGATAGGAATGGCTTTGTTTTTGACCTTATTCATTATGACACCAACCTTAGATAGGGTTAATGAAGTTGCTCTACAGCCATACTTAAAAGAAGAAATGACTTCGATTCAAGCTGTTGAAGCGGCATCTGTTCCTGTCAGAGATTTTATGTTGGCACAAACGAGAGAGGATGATATTGCTCTTTTTGTTAAATTGGCTGGTCGAGAGGGGACGATTCAGTCTATGGAAACACTTCCCTTTACGATTCTAATGCCTGCTTTTGTAACGAGTGAGCTGAAAACGGCTTTTCAAATTGGTTTTATGATCTTTATTCCTTTTTTAATTGTCGATATGGTTGTGGCCAGTGTTTTGATGGCGATGGGTATGATGATGTTGTCACCAATTATTATTTCGCTGCCTTTTAAGATTATGCTTTTTGTTATGGTTGATGGTTGGTCTATGATTATGGGCACATTAGCGGCGAGTTTCGGGATTTAATTATGGATCCTCAAGTGGTACTGAGCTTATACGGGCAGGGGTTTTACTTAATTGTTCTGATCGTTGGTGTTGTGATGGTGCCAAGTTTAATCGTAGGTTTAATTGTTAGTGTGTTTCAAGCTGCAACACAAATTAATGAACAAACACTGTCTTTTTTGCCTAGGTTGATCGTTACTATTTTAGTTATTATGCAGCTGGGGCCGTGGATTTTAATGAAGTTAATGGATTTTACGATCAATTTATTTGTTAATATTCCTATGATAATAGGCTAATGCTAGAAATTAATCCTGATCAATTTTTAAATCTGACGATCAGTTTTCTTTTGCCTTTTTTTCGTATTGGTGCTTTTTTTATGGCACTGCCTTTGTTTGGTAGTCGTTTGGTTAGTCCGCGATTACGCATTGCTTTCTCCTTCCTCGTAGCCATTATTATTACACCTGTTATTGATGTCCCTAATTATGACCCTGTTTCTCCAGCCTATATTGTTCTTATAGCCGAGCAGTTGGTTATTGGTTTTGTGCTTGGTTTTGTCATCACTATATTATTTCAGCTATTTTCGCTTGCAGGGCAGTTGGCTGCGATGGTGGCAGGGCTAGGTTTTGCCATGTCTAATGACCCTGCGAATGGGATTTCTGTTGCAACACTTGGTCAATATTACCTTTCAATGGTGGCGTTGGCCTTTTTGGGGACTAACGGTCATCTAGTGATGATTGAGTATTTGGCTGAAAGTTTTAACTATTGGCCTATTGGTAGTGGTTTTGCTAGTCAGCGCTATTGGCAATTGGTGTTGTTGGGTGGGTGGATGTTTGAGAAGGCTTTGCTTATCGTATTGCCTTTGGCCATTGCTGTGCTGGTCATTAATTTATCTTTTGGTGTGGTTGCTAAGGCGTCTCCTCAGTTAAATGTGTTTGCGCTTGGCTTTCCAATTATAATGTTATTCTCTTTGTTCTTTTTCTGGATTATGTTGGATGATTTCTTGAATATCTACTTGTTATTCTTTGGGGAAATTATTAACTGGATGGACGTTACGTGGGGGATTCATTTAAATGGCTGAGAATGAAGACGGTAGTGAAAAAACCGAAGGTGCCAGTAGTAAGAAACTTCAAGATGCTCGTAATAAAGGTAATTTACCTCGATCTAAAGATCTTAGTTCTGCGTTGTTGTTGATAGTTGCGGCCGCTACTTTATATGGTACCGGAACCTTATTGGCGCGTGATTTGGCGGTATTGTTTAACTTTAACTTTGTTGTTGAACGTTCGGATATATTTGACCTTAGTCGTATGGTTTTTCATCTTTATGTGTCGATCGTCACGATCATGGACTCTATGGTGTTGCTTATGTCCGTTCTGGCTGTAGCGGGTATTGTTGGTAGCATTGCTTTGGGGGGATTGAATTTTGCTTGGGAACCCTTGACACCTAAACTCAGTAAAATGAGCCCTATAGCGGGCCTGAAGCGGATGTTTTCAGTCCAGTCTTTGGTTGAACTTCTGAAGGCTATTGCAAAAGTGACGCTTGTCGGCGTTGTTGCAACATTAGTTTTGAATTATTTTTTGCCAGAAACGCTAGGGCTGACGTTCCAATCGATCCAGCTGGCTATTGCTCATGGTGTTGATATTGTTGTCTGGTCCTTCATCTTTGTGACTCTTGCTTTGGCGCTAATTGCGGCTATTGATGTGCCTTTTCAGGTTTGGTCTCATAAAGAAAAGCTTAAAATGACGAAGCAGGAAGTTAAAGACGAATTTAAACAACAAGAAGGTGATCCTTTGGTACGAGGACGAATTCGTCAAATGCAGCGACAAGCGGCTATGAATCGAATGATGTCAGATGTGCCAAATGCAGATGTCATTATTACGAATCCGACACATTTCTCTGTGGCGTTAAAGTACGATCAAACGGGTGGTGTGGCGCCAGTTTTGCTCGCGAAGGGTGGTGACTTCATTGCGTTGAAAATCCGTGAAGTTGGCAATCACTATGATATCCCTGTGATACAATCGCCAGGATTAGCAAGGGCTGTATATCATCATACTGAGATTGGTGATGAAATACCTCAAGGCTTATTTAAAGTAGTGGCTCAGCTGTTGGCTTATGTGTATCAGTTACGTAATGCTCGTACTGGTGCGCCACGACCTGAAGTTATGCCCAATTTGGATGTGCCTGATGAATTTCAGTGGGATGGTAGTTAATTGTGCGTCGTATTTTTTTCTTCCATAGGGATGTTGTGTGAATTTTGACCGTGGTCAGCTTGCAGGGCAGGTTCAAGGTATTTTTAGTGGGAATCTAGGTATTCCTATTTTGTTGTTGTCGCTTTTGGCGATGATGATCTTACCTATACCTGCATTTTTGCTAGATGTTCTTTTTACTTTTAATATTGCCCTTGCCATTGTCGTGTTGTTGGTCGCTATTTATTCAATGCGACCTTTAGATTTTGCTGTTTTTCCTACTGTTTTACTTGTTTCTACATTAATGAGGCTTGCGCTTAACGTGGCTTCAACGCGAGTGGTCTTGCTTAATGGTCATGAGGGTGGGGACGCAGCGGGTAAGGTAATTCAAGCGTTTGGCGAAGTGGTTATTGGTGGCAACTACGTTGTTGGTTTTGTTGTTTTCGCGATTTTGATGATTATCAACTTCGCGGTAGTGACAAAAGGTGCTGGTCGTATTTCTGAGGTGAGTGCTCGATTTACCTTGGATGCAATGCCAGGCAAGCAGATGGCTATTGATGCAGATTTAAACGCTGGCATGATTGATGCTGAGCAGGCTAAAGAGCGCCGTATTGAAATAGCTTCTGAGGCTGAATTTTATGGCTCCATGGACGGTGCTTCTAAGTTTGTAAAAGGTGATGCGGTTGCTGGATTATTAATACTTGGCATTAACATTATTGGCGGCCTTTCTATTGGTATGGCGCAACATGACCTTTCTTTTTCAGAGGCAATTGAGCGGTATTCATTATTAACCATCGGTGACGGCTTGGTTGCGCAGCTGCCTTCACTTATGTTGTCGACTGCAGCGGCGATCATGGTTACTCGGGTTAATGAGACTGGCGACATGGGGTCGCAAATCGTTCGGCAAATGTTCGGTTCGTCAAAAGCTTTGTATGTTGCAGCCGGTGTTATGACGGTTATGGGGATCGTTCCTGGTATGCCGCATTTCTCCTTCTTGTCGCTGGCGGCTTGCTTGGGGGGGCTTGCTTATTATCTTGAATACCGGAAGAAACAAAAATCCGCCCAAGGGCAAAAAGGTAGTAAAAGCAAGGCGTCTGCTGATAGTGCTGCGCCGACTGAAGTAAAAGACCTTAGTTGGGATGACGTGGCTCCTGTTGATATGCTTGGATTAGAAGTGGGGTATCGTTTAATACCGCTTGTTGATAAAACCCAAGGTGGTGAGCTATTAGCTCGGATAAAAGGTGTGCGTCGTAAGTTATCTCAAGATTTAGGTTTCTTAGTGCCCAGTGTTCATATCCGAGACAATTTGGACTTAATGCCTAATGCATATAGGGTCACTCTTATGGGGGTGAGTTTGGCTGAAGCAGAGGTTCACCCCGATAAAGATTTAGCGATTGATCCTGGGCAGGTGTTTGGAACTATTGACGGGATTGCTGGTAAAGATCCGTCGTTCGGTTTGGACGCAGTGTGGATTGACCCTAAGAAAAGGGATCAGGCTCAAACCTTTGGGTATACGGTTGTTGATGTAAGTACGGTCGTGGCGACTCATATTAATCAGATCATGCATAAGCATGCGTATGAGTTGATTGGTCATGATGAGGTTCAGCAGTTGTTAAGCTTATTAAAACAATATAATCCTAAGTTAGCTGAAGAGTTAGTGCCGAATACTGTGCCATTGAGTGTTCTTCTTAAGGTCTTGCAGAATTTATTGATTGAAGGGGTTCCTCTTAGGGATATGCGAACCATTTCTGAATCAATAATGGGTGTGCAGCCTAAGACTCAGGATCCTATGATATTGACAGCAGCCGTTCGCACATCCTTATCGCGGTTAATTATTCAAACATTAGCGGATGGGGTTGATGAAATACCAGTTTTGACGCTTGAACCTCAGTTAGAAAAAATGCTCATGCAGACGGTTCAGCAAAGTCAGCAGTCTGGTATTAAAAATGAGGAGGCGCTTATTTTAGAGCCGCAAATGGCGGAGCAATTACAAGCTTCTCTTCGTCAATCGGCGGAGCAGCAAGAGGCGATGGGAAATACGCCTATTTTGATTGTATCTGCGCCTATACGGCCTATGTTAGCGCGCTTTATGCGTTATGGTATGGTCAACATGTCGGTTCTTTCTTATCAAGAGGTGCCAGACCATAAACGTATTACTGTTGTGGGTGTTATTGGTCAATAAGATCTACCTATCGAGGCAGTAGATTGTATCTATATTTATTGGAATCTTTCGGGTAAGCTATGGATTTGTAAGAAAAATAAACTGGAAGGATTAAGTTATTCATGCAAATTAGGCGGTTTCGAGCACCTGACATGCGGCAAGCGATACGGAAGGTCCGTGATGCTGTGGGCCCTGATGCAGTCATTTTGTCAAATCAACGTCTGCCTACAGGCGAGATCGAAATAGTTGCCGCTTTGGATTATGACGGATCTTTACCTTCCAGCATGACCTCTAAGCGTTCGTCAGCTCCTCGCTCTGAACCGTATGCAGACCCTAGCTCGGATTACTTAGAGCGTATAGAGAGGGCAAAGCAGCAGACAGCACCTCAAACTAATACTTCCAGTATTAAATCTGAACAGTTCAATAAGTCTTCTACAGCACAGTTTGATATGCCTCCACTAGCTGAAGATAAAGAAGACCCTCGGGTGGAAGAGGCCCTATCTGTACGAAATAATGATAGTGCCAAGCAATTGCGTGAGATGGAATTAGAACTTCAAAATGTCCGTGCTATGTTGGAGCGGCGTCAGAATGAAGGTAGCAACGATTCCAAGATAAGCGCAGTTGAGCAGAGAGCCCGTGAAAAATTAAAGGGATTGGGGTTGTCTGAGTTTGTCGTTTCTAGGTTGATAGATGATATCGATTTAAAAGGACGGGAGGATGACTGGAATCGTCTTCTTGCGCATTTGGCTGATTATATCCCTGTTCGTTCAAGCTCTACTGAGCTTAAAGGCTGTATTGCGTTTATGGGGCCAACAGGTGTTGGTAAAACAACCTCTATAGGTAAGATCGCTGCTCAGCATGTATTAAAGCATGGTTCTGAAGGGGTGGTGTTAATTACAACAGACAGTTATCGTATTGCGGCACATGAACAACTAAGAACCTTTGGTCGTATTCTGAATGTGCCTGTCGAAGTGGTTAATGAGTATTCGGATTTAAATGAAGTATTAGCAAAATACGCACATTACTCTTTAGTTCTTGTTGATACTGCTGGAATGAATCCAAGAGACTCTAATCTTGAGCGACAGCTTCTGATGATGAAGCGAGCAAGGGCTAGTCTTAAAAAGTTGCTAGTATTACCTTGCACAAGTCAAAGGCAAGTATTAAAAACAGTTGTCGATATTTACTCTCAAGTTCAATTAGATGGTTGTGTTTTGAGTAAACTGGATGAATCAGCTTCACTTGGCGAGGCGATTAGTGTAGTTATTGAAGAGGGCTTACCTGTCGTATATATAGCAGATGGCCAGCGTATACCTGATGATATTGAGCCAGCTAGAGCGCATAACTTAATTAGTCGAGCTGTTTATACAGCGGAGCATTATAGTCAGCTCTATGGGTCATTAAAGTATGGTAGTTAGTAAAGATATGTTATTTCTGAAAGCGTTACGCTGAACTATGTAGTACAGTTTGATTAGCGCAACTAACTTAAATAGTAAAGGTTGCTTAGAATATTTTATGCAGACCAAAAATGGATACAATACATACTCTAAAAAAGCGGCGCTTTCGATTGATTCGATTGTTGAGCAGTATGGGTATTTGGTAAAAAAAATTGCCTATCACCTATTGGCTCGATTGCCCGATAGTGTCGATATAGATGATTTGACTCAGGCCGGTATGATGGGATTGATTGAAGCCTATAAGCGCTTTGAGTCCACCAAAGGTGCCAGCTTTGAAACCTATGCAGGTATTCGTATTCGCGGCTCTATAATGGATGAGGTGCGAAAAACGGACTGGGCACCGCGTTCTGTTAGACGAAATGGAAGGGCGGTTACTAATGCCATTAAAGAATTAGAGGCCAAATTAGGGCGTGAGGCCTCCGATATGGAGGTGGCTGCTCACATGGGTATTAGTATGGGGGAGTATCATGAAATGATTCATTCCTCTATGTCTACTCAGTTATTTAGCTATGAAGAAATGCTAGACTCTGATACAACTAATTTAGAATATATTGATTCAGAGTTTGAAAATGCACCTTACTCTTTAGTTGAAGAAGGTGGTTTTCAGAGTCAATTAGTAAAAGAGATTGACACTCTTCCTGAAAGAGAAAAATTGGTTTTATCTCTTTACTATAACGAAGAGTTAAATTTAAAAGAGATTGGCGCTGTTTTAGGTGTCAGTGAATCAAGAGTCAGTCAAATCCATAGTCAAGCGGCTATGCGATTGCGAGCTCGATTAAGTGATTGGCGAGATTAAATTATGAGTTTTGAAATATTACCTTTTGGGTGTGGAGGGTGCATTGGATAAAAACATGAAGATCCTGATTGTTGATGATTTCTCGACAATGAGACGAATCATTAAAAACTTACTACGGGATTTAGGGTTTACCAATACGGTTGAGGCGGATGATGGAACGACTGCGTTACCTATACTTCAAGGTGGAACAATCGATTTTCTTGTAATCGACTGGAACATGCCGGGTATGACAGGTATTGAATTGCTTCGTGCAGTTCGTGCTGATGAGAAATTGAAAAGTATCCCTGTTCTCATGGTAACCGCAGAAGCTAAACGTGATCAAATTATCTCTGCAGCTCAAGCAGGAGTGAATGGTTATGTTGTTAAGCCGTTTACCGCAGTTGCTCTCAAAGAAAAAATTGAGAAAATATTCGAACGAATAGACGCTGCAAAATAGGGGCTTTAGATGTCAAATGTATTGGGCTCTGGATTAGTGGAATTTGAAAGTCTAGTAAAAGACGGTGCTGTAGAACTGTTAAACCACCTTGAAGTGGGTGATTTTGGTGCTGCTATTAAAATAATCCAAGAATTAAGCGAGGCTCGTCATAATAGCTTCTATAACGAAGTGGGTCATTTGACGCGGAGTTTGCATGATGCTATTCGTGATTTTCAAGTTGATTCTATAGATTTGGTTGTTGGTGAGGGCGGGCGTGATTCTGCAACAAAAATCACCGATGCTTCAGATCGATTGAATTATGTTATTGAGACGACCAGTGCTGCAGCCAATAAAACCATGGATATGGTTGATAGTAGCGTTCCTGTGGCCAGTGAATTACAGAGTCAGGCTAGAGAACTACGAAAAGATTGGAGTCGCTTAATACAGCGTGATTTAACACCACAAGAGTTTCGAGACTTATACAAGCGCATAGATGTCTTTTTATCGTATGCGGATGATTGTGCCACCACTTTGCATTCAAACCTCAACACAATTCTTCTAGAGCAGGGTTATCAAGACCTAACAGGTCAAGTGATCGCTAGAGTGAATGATTTAATTCGAGATGTAGAAGAAAAACTTGTGCATCTCGTTGCTGTTGCTGGACGCGTTGATAGTATCTCTGGAATTGAACATCAAGAGAAGGAATCTGAACACGATGATACTCGTGGACACGGTCCAGCTATCAATAAACAAAACAAGCCTGAAGTACTGAATAGTCAAGACGAAGTAGACGACTTGCTATCAAGTCTTGGTTTCTAGAAGGGGCTGAGGATGAGTTTCGAAGTCGATGAAGAGATTCTACAGGATTTTTTGGTAGAAGCTGGTGAAATTCTTGAACAGCTTTCCGAGCAATTAGTAGATTTAGAGCAAAACCCAGATGATAAACCACTGCTTAATGCGATTTTTCGTGGTTTTCATACCGTCAAAGGCGGTGCGGGTTTTTTGCAGTTAACTGCTTTGGTTGATTGCTGCCATTATGCTGAAAACGTTTTTGATATTTTAAGAAATGGCCAGCGTAAAATAGATTCTGATTTAATGGATATTGTTTTACAGGCTCTTGATGCTGTAAATGAAATGTTCGACGCCGTGCGGGCTGGCGGTGAGCCAGAACGTGCTTCGCCAGAGTTGATTTCGGCACTTAGTGCTTATGCAACACCTCCTACTGCGGAGGAACTTGCAGGTGAAAGTGAGCCAGAGGGCGTTGTTGCTGAAGATCAAGGTGATGATTCGGTTGGGGGGGATACTGATGAACCTGTTGATATTTCTGACGATGAATTCGAATCTTTATTAGATGCTCTGGGAGATACATCATCTGATGATGCATCACCTAAAAGCAGCGCAGCTCCAAAAACGGATGACGAAATTACAGAGGATGAGTTTGATGCATTGCTCAATCAACTTCATGGTAGCAGTGCGCCTGGAATAAATGATGAGCCAGCAGACAATTCTTCACCAAGCGCGGTTTCCTCTGATGAAATTACAGAAGATGAATTTGAAGAGTTACTTGATAAGCTTCATGGCGAAGGATCAACTTCAAATAAAACAGAAGATAAATCAGCAAAAAATGTTGATGAACCGAAAGTCGTTACGCCTGCTGGTGCAGATTCTAATTTGATTACGGAAGATGAATTTGAATCTCTACTAGACACTTTACAGGAAAAAGGGGAGGCGAAGAAAACTGAGAAACCAGCGTCTAAACCTGAGCCGAAAGTTGCTTCAGCTAAGCCCAAATCAGCGCCTAAACCTATTCCGAAGCCTTCAGCTAAAGCGCCGGAACCTGAGGCAGATCAAGTCAAAGAAAAAACGGCCAATGCGCCTGTTACTCAAGAAACCACGGTCCGAGTCGATACTAAGCGCCTAGACGATATAATGAACATGGTGGGTGAGCTAGTGTTGGTTCGAAATCGCCTTGTTCGACTAGGTCTTCAAAGCGAAGATGAGTCGATGGGTAAAGCGGTATCAAACCTTGATGTTGTCACCGGGGATTTGCAGAACGCAGTAATGAAAACGCGCATGCAGCCCATTAAGAAAGTATTTGGGCGCTTCCCGCGTGTCGTTCGAGATCTCGCTCGTAGTATGAAGAAAGAGGTTAATCTTGTTCTTCGTGGTGAAGATACGGATTTGGATAAAAATTTAGTTGAGGCGTTAGCTGACCCACTAGTGCATTTGGTGCGAAACTCAGTTGACCATGGTGTGGAAGGCCCAGATGCTCGAGAAGCTAATGGTAAACCTCGCGTAGGGACTGTAATTTTATCTGCGGAGCAGGAAGGTGATCATATATTGTTGTCCATCGAAGACGATGGTGCTGGTATGGATGCTGACCATCTTCGTGGAATCGCTGTTAATAAGGGGTTGATGGACGCTGATGCTGCAGATCGATTATCTGATGAAGAAGCATTTAACCTGATTTTTGCACCTGGTTTTTCTACAAAAGTAGAAATTACTGATGTGTCGGGACGTGGCGTTGGGATGGATGTGGTGAAAACCAAAATATCTCAATTAAATGGTACTCTAGAAATCAAATCGGTTCTTGGTCAAGGTTCACGCTTTATTATTAAAGTGCCATTAACTCTAGCCATCATGCCAACTTTAATGGTAACGCTTGGAGATCAAGCTTTTGCATTTCCATTGGTTAGCGTTAATGAAATTTTTCATCTTAATTTGAAAAAAACCAATATAGTTGATGGGCAGCAAGTTGTTGTTATTCGTGGAAAAACTTTGCCGATATTCCATCTGAAAAGTTGGTTGGTTAAGGGGAGTAATAAAGACGATCTACCAGCAGAAGCTCATGTTGTTGTTGTACAAGTGGGTATGAATGAAGTCGGTTTTGTTGTTGATCAGTTAGTTGGTCAGGAAGAAGTGGTTATAAAACCATTAGGGAAAATGTTGCAAGGTACCGCTGGTGTGGCTGGTGCAACAATTACCGGTGATGGTCGTATTGCATTGATTCTGGATGTACCTAGTATGCTTAAAAGCTATGCATCAAGGTAGTAAGCTTTTCATTTAGGGGATGTGATATGCCTGTAAAGGTACTTGTTGTTGATGATTCTGGTTTTTTTAGGCGTCGTCTTGTTGAAATTTTCGAAGCAGATCCTCGCTTAACGGTAGTTGGGACTGCTAACGACGGAAGGGAAGCAATAGATAAAGTTCAGTCTTTATCTCCTGATGTTGTGACTATGGATTATGAGATGCCTGTATTGGATGGTATCGCTGCTGTAGTTAATATAATGAAGCTTAAGCCGACACCAGTGCTAATGTTCTCTTCATTAACCCATGAGGGTGCGAAAGTTACACTAGATGCTTTAGAGGCTGGTGCTGTTGACTTTATGCCGAAGAATTTCGAGGATATCTCTCGTGATTCAGCGGTGGTTAAGCGAGCATTGGTTGAGCGTGTATTGGCGGTTGCTAGAACGCGTTTAGCGGGTAGCAGAAAGCCAGTTGAAGCTCTTGCCCCACGAGAAGCGCCTAAGCCAATTGTGACTGAGCGTGGGGTTATCATCCCTCGTGCTAGAAAACGAGTTAGTCTTATTGCTATCGGAACCTCTACTGGTGGCCCTATGGCCCTTCAGGCCGTATTGAGTAAATTGCCTAAAGACTTTGCGGCGCCTCTGGTTATAGTTCAGCATATGCCCGCTGCTTTTACGGGGGCTTTTGCTGAGCGATTAAACAACATCTGTCAGATTACGGTTAAAGAAGCTAAAGATGGAGACCGTCTGCAAGCTGGAGTCGCTTTGCTCGCACCAGGAGGAAAGCAAATGATGATTGACCCTCGAAACGGTGGTTGTGTCCGTATACTTGATGGTGATGAGAGGCTTAATTACAAGCCATCTGTCGATGTGACATTTGGTTCTGCATCGAAATGCTATCCTGGTAAAGTCTTGTCTGTTGTGATGACTGGAATGGGCGTAGATGGTCGTGAAGGTGCTCGGATGCTGAAGAGTTCTGGTTCAAGGGTTTGGATTCAAAGTGAAGAATCCTGTGTCATTTATGGTATGCCGATGGCCATAGAAAAGGCAAATTTAGCGGATGAAATTATCGATTTAGAGCATATTGGTGAACGCATTGCACGCGAGGTCAACTAGTGGATTTTGTTACCTTAGCGGGCCTTTTAATTGCGTTTAGTTCAGTATTTCTTGCAAACTGGTTAGGAGGAGGTGAAGTCATCCTTCTTCTTAACTTACCTTCTGCAATTATTGTTATTGCTGGAAGTATCGGTGCCTCGTTAATTCAAAGCAGTATTCAAGAGGCGGTACGGGCTCTTGTTTTGATCAAGTGGAGTCTCTTTCCTCCTATTTATGATTTCAACTCTGCTCGGGCGACATTAAATAACCTTGCCCATAAGGCCAGAAGGCTTTCTCTACTTGCTTTAGAATCTGACATTGAAGCATTAAATAGTCGTTTTTCTAGCCGAGCGTTGCAAATGGCCATTGATGGAACAGACCCAGATCTATTGGCTGATCGGCTACATGACGACGCTGTCCGGATTTATGATAAACGAATGAAAAGTGTGTCTTTTATAGAGTCTATCGGTGGCTACGCCCCTACTTTAGGGATTATGGGGTCCGTGCTTGGGCTAATCCAAGCGATGGCGAATTTAGACAGTCCAGAAGCGTTGGGGCATGGTATTGCCGTTGCTTTTGTTTCCACCCTTTATGGTCAGGGCTTTGCAAATTTGGTCATCTTTCCAATTAGTAAAAAATTAACAGGCTACGTAGATAAGGAATTGCTTTACCATCAATTACTCATTGATGGTATTTGTGGTATTGCCATTGGTAAACACCCTTATAGGCTAGAGTTAGAGCTTAATACCTATGAGTGATGCTCCTTCTCGGTCATCAAGGCGTCGTGTGGTAACTAGGTTGCCACCTTCAAGTGCCCAGGGTCGAGATCGTTGGATATTGTCTTACGCTGATTTTATTACTTTATTATTCGCCTTTTTTGTTGCTCTCTATTCTTTGTCGTTGAAAAATGCTGGAGATGAGCAGCGTTTGAAAGAAACGCTTCATGGCGTTTTCGATGCCGTACAAAAATCTATTAAGCCTATCAATATTGGCGAACCTATTGTTGGTGAGCCGAAAGATATAGAAGTGGTTGAGACAAAACCTATTCCGGCCGCCCCCCCCACGATTGAAGAAAGCAATTCCTCTGCTGTTTACGATTTATTAAGCCAAGTTGTAGAAAATCAATTTTCAGGACTGCATGCAACGGGTCAGATATCGGTTACAGAGTCGGCTAATTGGGTAAGTTTGGAGTTAAAGTCAGGTTTATTATTTGGTCAAGGTGAGTACGATTTAACAAATGAAGCGGTAGCGCTGCTGATCCTAGTCGCTAATATTCTTAAAGTGCACCCATCAGTGATATTGGTTGAGGGTAATACTGATGATTTACCTGTTAACTCAAGTCGTTTGGTTTCGAATTGGCATTTGTCCAGCTTACGCTCTTCTTCTGTAGTGGATGAGTTGGTTTATAGAGGGGTTGATCCTAAAATGATTGCACCCTTAGGATTTTCTAGTGAGCACCCAAAAGTCAGAAATACGAATGACTATGCTCGCCAGCAAAATAGACGGGTAATATTGCGAATTAGTAAGCGTGAGGCTGAAAATCTCTATGATTACTTGTTTAAATAACGTGTTACTGTATATGATTGCAAAGAATTCGTAAGCAAAATAACAGCATAGGATATCAGGGGACTCAGAGTGCACATTTGGGCAGTGGCGAATCAGAAAGGCGGCGTTGGCAAAACGACCACAGTGGTTTCCTTAGCGGGGTTGTTGGCTGATGCTGGTAATCGGGTATTAATGATTGATCTTGATCCTCATGGGTCATTGACCAGTTATTTTCGTTTTGACCCAGACTCGATAGAAAAAAGCGCTTATAACCTTTTTCAAGTGACTGGGAAAATATCTAAAGATTTACCTGCTTCTTTAATCTTAGAAACAGGTCACCCAAATTTGTCTTTGTTGCCTGCATCTACTGCCTTGGCTACTTTGGAGCGTCATGCTCAAGCTCAAGGTGGCATGGGGTTGGTAATATCAAAAACGCTGGCTATTTTATGGGATGATTACGATTATGTATTAATCGACAGTCCGCCGGTGCTCGGCGTATTGATGATTAATGCCTTGGCGGCTTGTCAGCAGCTGATTATACCCGTACAAACAGAGTTTTTGGCTATTAAAGGTTTGGAGAGAATGGTTCGAACATTAACTATGATAAATCGTGCAAGAAAACGCCCTGTACCATTTTTGATAGTCCCTACATTGTTTGATCGACGCACTCAGGCATCCAATAAAAGCTTACGCAGTTTAAAAGATACTTATGAAGAGTTGGTGTGGCATTCTGTAATACCGGTGGATACAAAATTAAGAGACGCTAGTACAGCAGGTATCGCTCCTTCGGCACTGGATCCGAATGCTCGAGGGGTTAAAGCTTACACAAGTCTGATGGATTCTTTGCTGAACCCAGCGGGATAGTAATAGTTTATGAAAGATACAAAGAATAAAGAGCAGGCTTTAATAGGACCTCAAATGGCGGTTCAACGTTATCTTGATGACTTATTACAAGAAGCGACTACAGAAAAGCCTGTTGATGGTGCAGAGGGTGCTCGTGATACAGAGTCAGTTGATTCTGTTGTTGTCACATCTGATTCGATATTGAGCGAAGATGAACTGTCTTCTCTAGATGCGTCCTTTAAAGATTTTGAAGATGCAATTTCTACGCACACCGATGACTTGCCAGCGATTGCAGAAGAACCAAATATTGATCAGCCAGAGCCAGAGCCAGAGCCGGTTACAAAGATTTCTAAAACAGATCCTTTGCCATGGGCGACAGGCCGATTTGAATGCTTACTTTTTCATGTAGGCGGTCTGAAAATGGCGGTGCCATTGGTTGAGTTAGGCGGAATTTTTCAAAGTGGAAAAGACAAGTTAACCTCAATTTTTGGTCAGCCGGATTGGTTTATGGGGGTGGCTAATGTTGGGGAATTTAATCTTCGGACTGTCGATACTGCTTTGTGGGTGATGCCTAATCATTATGATGGCGAGTTAAAAGAAAAGTTTAAATTTGTTATTCAGCTGGATCGTTCTGATTGGTGTGTTGCATGTGAGCATGTTGCAGAGGCAATCACTTTAGAGCCGTCACAAGTAAAATGGCGAAGCGATAGAAGCAAACGCCCTTGGTTGGCTGGCACAGTAATTGATCATATGTGTGCCATACTGGACGTACAAGGGTTTATAGAATTGTTAGATGACCCAAAAAATGGGTTTAAGAACACACTAAAATAATTTTGATGATCATTTTTTGATCTTTGGAGATGTGTAATGGCGACTAGCATAGCGTTAAAGACTGCAAAACAGTCAGAAGATCCAATGTTGCAGTGGGTAACTTTTCGCTTAGAGAATGAAATTTATGGCGTAAATGTTATGCAAGTAAAAGAGGTTTTACGTTATTCTGAAATAGCGCCAGTTCCTGGTGCGCCTAATTTTGTATTAGGTATCATTCATTTGCGCGGTACGGTTGTTACCGTCATAGATACCTGCCAGCGATTTGATTTACCTTCGGGCGAAATCACAGATGCGACGCGTATCATGATCTTGGAAGTGGAAGGTCATGTTATTGGAATCCTGGTCGATGCTGTGTCTGAAGTGGTTTATCTTCGCCAGTCTGAAATTGAAGCATCACCAAATGTTGGTAATGATGAATCCTCTAAGTTTATCCAAGGGGTTTGTCATAAAAATGATATTTTATTGATTCTTGTCGATCTTGATAAGCTGTTATCAGAAGATGATTGGTCTGAAGTAGGATCAATGTAAGTAACTAAGGTAGTTGTACTAGATGGAATCTCAATGGTTATTTAACCTTCTTCTGATGCTTCAATTTGTGATCTTGATTGCTGTTGTCGTATGGGCCTTTCGACTATCAAAAAGTCTAAAGCAAACGAAGCGTCAGCACGCAGAAGCGGAGTTGAATCAAAAAAAACAAGTTCAAGTACTTGCCTCAGGCTCAATCGGGATGGGGCGGCGCTTAGTCGCTATTGAGAAAAAGCTAAACCTTGCTGTTGAGAAGCAATCTGAAATTTTGTCAAAAGAAGGTAGTGTGTCATACAATCGCGCTATGGAACTTTTGGGGATGGGGGCTACTATAGATGATCTGGTTTCTAAATGCGGCCTCATCCGAGCAGAAGCAGAACTGATTAGCCTATTAAAACAAGAGTCTCGAAAAAATTCAGATTACCACTGATGGTTCTTGATCTTATGTGCGAAAGCGATGATTTCAGCGACTGCCAAGTATAAAGATTCTGGGATTTCTTCTCCTAATTCCAAGGTGCTGAGCATTTCAACCAACTCAGGACTTTGGTGCAATACCACATCGTTTTCTCTTGCGACTTCCATTATTTTTTCTGCAAGCAAGCCACTGCCTTTGGCTGTAACGGTTGGGGCCGTGTTGTAATCGTACTTTAGCGCTATCGCTTTTTGCATTATGTTCTCACGTCGATTAAAGATTGAGTTTTGATTAAATCATTCTTTTCTTCTCTGTCTAGCTTTGATTGAAAAGTGTCCAGCCTTTCAACTTCAATGTCTTTATCCTTTAATTGTTGTTTTAGTGAGGGTAAGTTTCTTTGTAATTTCTGTACTGTTTCAGGGTCCTCTGCCGCAAAGATAATGCCTACTTTATTGGCTTGAATGCTTGCTCTCGCATCAAACCTTCCCGTTTCTTCGAAATCAAACTTCAATTTTACTAGCCAGCGCCTGTCCCGTTTCGGATCATCTTTTGTGCTTGAATCTTGGTTTATTTCTATTCGAGTTAAATGATGAGTTTGGCCGTCTTTTATAGGAAGCTCTATGTGCAAAGGATAATGAGCTGAGCCTATTTGAATCGGATCTGTCATGTGTCTTAGCTGATTCGTCGTAATGCGTTCAATGGCATTAGCTATCTGTTCTGTAGGAATATTGTTGCCTGCAGCATTACCGAGGCGCAATACACCAGTACTTTCTTGTATGTCTTTTAATCGTTCTAGATTGAGCTTTAAGTCGACAGGTAACTGCAATTTATTGTCATTTAATAGTAGTGATTCAGAAAACAAACCGCTGGATTGGATGGCTTGTTTCATTGTTTCTGGTGAAGCGGTTAATGTGGCTAAATTAGGTAAACTTTGCACCAGTTGTTTGAGTGCTTGCTGTGTCTTTGGAGGCAGAGTTGAGGGCGATGCTTCATTGAGTGTCTGTAATTGCTTAACGAGTTGAGACATATCATTGAATGACAGTTGCTTTGGTAGGCTTTGTTTTAACGCATCTAGTTGAGGCGTCGTTGTCGTGCTCAAATTGGCTTTTGGCGGTAACGCTTGTAGATTGTTATTTGCATCGACAAGGACTCGAATGACATCGCCTTTTTTTAGTGCTGTCTGGCTAATAATAGGGAACTCTGTCTTACCGTCGGTGACGGTGACGAGCTGACTCTTACTCAGTATATTGTTTGTTGGTGGCGTGTCTGTTTTTTGTGTGTTGTTTTGCGGTGTATTGACGACCTGAGTATTTGCCGTTTGAGTTTGAGGCGAATTAGTTACTTGAGTATTTTCTTTGGGGTGACTAAGTGGTTGTTGAGTGATACTTGGCTGAGAGTTAATGGTCTGGGCGCTTGGGGGTATATTTGTGGAAGTCGGTGTTGAAACAACGGTTAAATTTACGACTCTGGATGCCAATATTAAATTTTCTATTGGTTTTGTTTGAGGAGATAGTGGGTTCGATTCCATTGGGCGCGACGAAGGTGTCAGACGTGAAAATGTTTCGGTTGGCGCCGTCAAGCTTGCTTGGGTTTGACTGGTTTTATTTAATTGAGCATTGGTTATGTCGTTAATGCTAATAGGTGTGCCGGTGTTGATCAAAGTGAATGGTTGCTGGAGACTTGAAGCGTGCAACAGTTGAACAGGCTTACCTTGAAAATTAAGTGTCTCACTGCCTTGAAATTTGATTAAGCTTAAATTTTCTATGAGTTTGATTTCGCTGCTCAGCTTCGCGAGTGTACCTGCATTGCCTAATGTGACATTGCTGCTGACATTACTTTGCTTGCCTGATGATGGGTTAAGCATAGATTGGATGTCAGAGATCATATAGCCTGCCTATTGGTTCGTTATTTCAGAAAGATTCTCATATAATGAGCGAGCTTTGTTTTTACCAAATAATGGTTATGTTGACCTTTATATCGGCCGGACTGGATAAATCTTTTGCACTCTTATGTTTCTTTAACAATATCAGACCTTTGGATTGAACGTGACGAAAGAGACCTGTGTAAAGGGCTTTCTTTTGAGGTTCATTCAGGTGACGTGCTTCGGGTCTTGGGTGAGAACGGTGCGGGTAAAAGTTCTTTGTTAAAAGTGATAGCAGGTGTGATTACCCCGTTAGAAGGGAAAATACACTATTCGGGAAAAGACGTGACACAAGATCGCAGTTTGTTGCAGGAAAATACGCTTTATATTGGCCATTTCGCCGGTGTGAAGCGTCTTTTAACCGTTGAGGAGAACCTTCGATGGTATTGTCCAACTGTCTTGTCAAGCGAGTTAGAGTGTACGTTAACACATTTAGGTTTGCTGTCTTTCCTCGATTCACCAGTGCAAACTCTATCTGCAGGGCAAGTTAGGCGCGTGGCGTTGGCTCGTTTATGGTTGAGCAAAAAAGCACTTTGGCTGCTTGATGAACCTTTTGCGTCTTTGGATGACAAAGGCATTGTCATATTAGAAGATCATATTCGACAGCATGTCTCTTTAGGTGGTTTGGTCGTGCTAACAACACATCAAAATTTGCGCTCTATTTCTTCTCGTGATGTTGTTTTGTCGCTATGACTTATACCTCTTTTTTGAAATCTGAACTTTTAGTGTTGTGGCGTCGAAAACAAGACGTGGTTAACGCGGTGTTGTTTTTTATTTTGGTGGTGGCATTGTTTCCCATTGGTGTAAATTCGTCACCTGAGTTCTTGTCTCCTGCATCAGGTGGCATTATTTGGTGTGCGGCCGTGTTGGCTATTTTGATGGCAATAGAAGGAGTCTTTAAAGAGGATTATCTTGATGGCTCCTTGGAGCAATTGGTGGTCAGTGGTTTGTCTTTGCCATTGTTGATGTTACTCAAAGTCGTCGCGTTATGGGTGAGTGTGGTTATACCGTTACTGCTGGTAATGCCGTTATTGAGCGAAATGCTGTCTTTACCAAGTGGGGCCTTTTGGGTGTTGATCATGACATTGCTTGTGGGAACCCCCTGTTTATTTTTTATTGGTATTATTGGCTCTGCTTTAACCGCATCGTTAAAACAAAGTGCCATGTTGGTGATGTTGTTGATCTTGCCGTTTTATTTCCCCATCATTATTTTTGCAACCTCAGCTGTTCAAGCAGCTCAAGTTGGTTTGCCTTATTCAGGGCTGTTGGCCATGTTGCTGGCGATGTCTTTGTTGTCTTTAGTGTTTTCGCCTTTTATGACGGCGATTGCGATAAAAGCGAGTGTTAGCTGATGCGCTGGGTGTGGTTTCATAAATTGGGTTCGCCAAAATATTTTTATTTTTGGTCTAAACCGTTGGCGTTACCGTTATTTTGTTTAGGTTGTCTTTGTCTTGCTGTTGGGTTGGTCTGGGGGCTTGTTTTTGCCCCGGCTGATTATCAGCAAGGTAACAGTTTCCGTATTATTTATATTCACGTGCCTGTGGCGATGCTGGCTCAGTCTTGTTATTTCGCCTTGGGCGTTGCGGGCTTTGTTTATCTTGTTTGGCAAATGAAAATAGCCCCTATTTTTATTAAATCGATGGCGCCCATTGGTGCGGTGATGGCCCTTATTGCTTTGGTTTCTGGTGCTATTTGGGGGAAACCTACTTGGGGCACTTGGTGGATATGGGACGCTAGGTTGACGTCTGTGTTGGTACTGTTTTTATTGTATATGGGGATTATTGCACTGCAAAATGCCTTAGATGACGTAGTGTTAGCCAACAAAGCAACGGCTGTCGTTAGTGTGGTTGGACTGATTAATTTGCCGATTATCAAGTATTCGGTGGTGTGGTGGAATACGTTGCATCAGGGTGCAACCTTTACTTTGATGGAAAAACCGGCGATGCCGGCAGTAATGTGGATACCGTTGCTAATCTGTGTTGTGGGGCTTTATTGTTTTGTGGCTAGTTTGGTTCTGTGGCGAATGCAGTCTGAGATAATGCAGCGTGAACACCGATCTAGTTGGGTGAAGCAAGAGGTAATGTACAACAATGGCTTTTGATACGTTTTTCGATTTTTTAGCGATGGGAAGGCATGGTTCCTATGTGTGGTCTGCTTATGGGTTTAGTATATTTGCCTTAATAGCGCTGACGTGGAATACCTTGGCTAAACGTCGCAAGATACGAGACACGCTTGTTAAACGCTATTTGAGGAATCCAACGCGCTCATGAACCCAGTAAGAAAAAAACGCCTGTTGGTTATCATGGTGATCGCCATTATTTTGAGTGCTGCCACCGGATTGGTGATGTACGCCCTACAGCAAAATATCAACTTATTTTATTCACCTTCCCAGATTGCTACAGGTAAAGCGCCTCAAAATATCAATATTCGAGCCGGTGGCATGGTGGTGAAAGGCAGCGTAAAGCGTCATTCAGAAACGCTTTACGTGTCGTTTGACGTAACGGATTTCCAACATAAGGTCACCATTACATATCAAGGCATCTTACCTGACTTGTTTAGAGAAGGTCAGGGAATTGTGGCGCAAGGTAAGCTAAACAACGAAGGCGTTTTTCAGGCTAATCAAGTGCTGGCTAAACACGATGAAAATTACATGCCGCCAGAAGTGTCAGAAGCGCTGAAAAGCGCACAAAATGCAACGCAAACAAAGACAGTAACCGAACAATCTATTTATTAGTTTAGGCTTTTTATGCTTCCTGAAATTGGTCAGTTTTCACTGATACTATCACTGTTTTTTGCTTTGACATTGGCGGTTGTTCCACTGATTGGGTATTGGACTAACAATCGCCTCTTATTGGAAACGGCTCGCCCGCTGACCTTCATTATGCTTATTTTGGTGGCGATTAGTTTCGTCATATTGAGTGTGTCTTTTATTACTGATGACTTCTCTGTTTTATACGTTAGTCAAAACTCCAATAGCCAGTTACCTATCTGGTATAAATTCAGCGCGGTGTGGGGTGGTCACGAAGGCTCATTATTGCTCTGGGTGCTAATCTTATCAGGGTGGTGTGCTGCCGTTGCTTTTAAAATACGAACATTACCTGAAGACGTTGGCCCCGTTGTTTTAGCGGTATTAGGGGTTGTGAGTTCAGGGTTTCTGTCTTTTCTACTTTTTACCTCTTCACCTTTTGCTCGTTTATTACCTGATGTCCCGGTCGATGGCGGCGACTTGAATCCGCTCTTGCAAGATTTTGGTCTGATTGTTCATCCGCCAGTATTGTATATGGGTTATGTTGGATTCTCTGTTGCTTTTGCTTTTGCGGTGGCTGCATTGATTACGGGCAACTTGAACTCTTCTTGGGCTCGTTGGGCTAGGCCTTGGACAGCGGCGTCTTGGGCGTTTTTGACGCTGGGTATCACGCTAGGAAGTTGGTGGGCTTATTATGAGTTGGGCTGGGGCGGTTGGTGGTTCTGGGACCCTGTTGAGAATGCCTCGTTTATGCCTTGGCTTGCGGGAACCGCTTTATTGCATTCGTTAGCAGTGACAGAGAAGCGAGGTGTTTTTAAAAGCTGGACTGTATTGTTGGCTATTTTCACCTTTAGCCTTTCTTTGTTGGGCGCATTTTTAGTTCGCTCTGGTGTGCTGACGTCGGTGCATTCTTTTGCGGCAGATCCAACACGCGGTATTTTTATTTTGGGTTTACTGTTGGTGTTGGTCGGCGGCAGTTTACTTTTGTATGCTATTCGTGCGGCTCAGGTGAAATCCACCGTATCTTTTGGTTTGACTGGGCGAGAAGCGTGGTTGTTGTTGAACAATATTCTATTAACCGTATTAACGCTTACTGTTTTATTAGGCACTTTATATCCTTTAATTTTTGATGCCTTGGGACTTGGTAAAATTTCGGTTGGCGCGCCTTATTTTAATAGCGTATTTACGCCCATTGCGTTGTTGCTCATTGTTTGTATGGCTGTTGGGCCTTTGTCTAAGTGGCATAATACGCCACTCAGTGTTTTTTTTATTCCTTGTCTATCATCGGTGATTTTGTCGGCGCTAATTTCTGCCGCCTTGGTTTATTGGTATGATTTTGGACTTTTGGCTTGGATTAGTTTCACTGTTGTTTTTTGGGTGGTTTGTTTGTCTTTTGCTGATTGGTTCGGCAAAGTATCGGCTGGCACAAAGGGTATCATTCCGCGGGCACGTCAGTTGCCGAGAAACTATTACGGAATGTTACTGGCCCATCTTGGTATGGTTGTCAGTTTAGTCGGGATTGTGCTGGTTAGCATCAACAGTCAAGAGTCTATGTTGCGTTTGTCGCCTGGTGAAAGTACGAGTATGGCGGGTTATGAATTTAGGTTTGATCGATTAGAGCAGGTTAAAGGCCCTAATTATGTAGCAGATAGAGCGCATTTTTCAGCATATAAAGCTGGCGAACCGGTGGCGGTGCTTTACCCTGAAAAACGCTTATTTACGACACGACAACAAGTGATGACTGAGGCCGCATTAGACGCGGGTTTTACACGAGACTTATATATTTCTCTGGGTGAAAAGTTGGATGGTTCCGCGTGGGGGGTGAGGATTTACGTTAAGTCCTTCGTCCGCTGGATATGGTTAGGTGGTTTAATGATGATGGTGGGCGGATTGTTAGCCGCGCTTGATAAACGCTATCGAAGGCGAGCAGAGTAATAGAGATGCGTAAAGTACTGCTTTTTATACCATTGGTTCTTTTTTTAGTATTGGGCGCCATTTTTTATCTGCAATTGGGGAAAAATACCCAATACATGCCTTCGGCATTAGTAGGAGAAAAAGTCCCTGACTTCACATTAGTCTCACTAGAAACAGATCAACTTGTTACGCAAGAGGATTTGCCAGATGGCCCTTATTTGATTAACTTCTGGGGAACCTGGTGTCCGGCTTGCCATTTAGAGCATCCTTTTTTGGTCGAACTTGCGGATGAAGGCGTTATCATTATTGGTATTGATTACAAAGATGAAAAAAATCTAGCGCAGCAATGGTTGGTGCAAAAAGGTAATCCTTATGCCAATGTGTTGATGGATGAAATAGGACACTTTGGTGTAGATATGGGCGTGACGGGGGCGCCAGAAACGTTTGTTGTGGATCGTTCTGGGATGATTGTTTATCGGCACCAAGGTGTGATTAATGCTCAAAATTGGCCGGTCATAAAAGGCCATTTGAAATGATGATGTTTAGATGGTTTTTATTATTTATAATTTTTGGTTTTACTCTACCTAGTATGGCTGAGGAGTTGATATCATTTAGTTCGTCGTTGAATCAAACTCGTTATCAAAGTTTGGTCGAAGAACTGCGTTGTCCTAAGTGTCAGAATCAGAACTTGGCGGATTCAGGTTCAGGTATTGCGGTGGATTTGCGTGAGCAGGTTCACCAGATGATTGAGCAAGGTAAAACGGATCAGGAAATTGTTGATTATATGGTTGCTCGTTATGGCGCGTTTGTGTTGTATCGTCCACCGCATTCTTCGGCGACATTTTTGCTTTGGTATGGCCCTTTTATCTTACTCGGACTTGGCTTACTGGTATTTGTTTTTGTAGTGATGGCGAACCGTAAAAGACGTGGAGTATCGTCATGATAATGGCTTATTTAGTGATGGCGGCAATGCTCACGCTGAGTATCTTGTTTCTTTATGGTTCAGTGCTAAAGCGTCTTCGTTCCCTCAAGAAACTGGATTTGCTGGCCTTTGGTAAAGTGCGTCGACAGGAAATAGCCGAAGAGCTGGAAGCGGGGCGCCTAACGTCTAATGAGTCGGTACAGCTTTTAATAGATGTTGATCATGAAAGTGAGCAGCAAGCATCGAATAGAAAGTACATTCTTCATATCGGCACCCCGCTTGCTCGGTGGGTTATGCTGGGTGTTGTGGCTGTACTGGTGTTGGGGAGTGTGAGCCTTTATCAGCGGATGGGGTATGCTAAAGAGGTGATTTTTACACAAGATTTGCAAACCCAAGGTCTTACGCCTCAAAAAGTAAGCGACTTCCTTCAGTATCGTAGCCGACGTTATGGAAGTGTTGAAGATTGGTATTATGAAGCGACCGATGACGTAAGTGCAGGCAGATACAATGAGGCAGTGGTCGCTTTTGAAAAAGCGCTTGAGGCAATGCCAAGAGAAGCGGACGGTAGAGTGAATTTATTGGTGGAATACGCCCAAGCGATTTTTTATGCGAATGGCAATCAAAGTTCGAAAAAAATGCAAAAAACGGTTGATGCTATTCTTGAACAAGCGCCGACCGAGGCCATCGCGCTTGGCTTAAAAGGAGTTGCAGAATTTGACCAAAAAAACTATCTAGGCGCCGTCTTAGCGTGGCAAGAAGCCATCCGCTATAATTCTAATTCTGCCGAACGTATCGCGTTACTATCTGCCATTACCAAGGCTCGTGACGTCGGTGCGATAGATTATCGACAAGTTGCCCCTATCATTACTCATCAGTTAGCAATGAAAGTTGAATGGGATAAACGTAACCTTCACTGGCTAAAAGACGATATTTTGCTGGTGTACGCGTTAGCAAAAGGGCAAAAAATGCCGGTGGCAATACAAAGAGTGTTTCCAGAGGATTTAGAGCAACCTATTTTATTAACCAATTTAGACGCGGTTATGCCAACGGTAACGCTAGCGCAAATCGACAAAGTCGATATTGTCGTGAAATTGTCGAATATTAATGACAATGATCTTACAAAAGGTCGAATAATCGGTATAAAGCGTGGTCTACTTACAAATACTAAAGAGATTTTCGTAATCAACGTGGCCTTGTAATTGAATCCTAGGCCGCTTCGTTTGATAATACAGTCAACTTAAATTGATGCTATTCGGAATGTATAATGGAATTTAGCTTGCGTGAATGGCTAATCTTGATTGGGGTCGTCATTATTGTCGTTATCCTCATAGATGGATTTCGTCGATATAAAAAGGGACAAGAATATGTCCAATCAGAAGATGACCTCGGTGAATTTGATGAGCCAGATGATGCTCTAGTGCAGCAAGGTGCCGCAACAGGGTACGGTAAGGTTTCTTCAAAAGAGAGATCGAAATCATCACATGATCCTATTGTGAATGCCTTTGAGAATGCTAGGAAAACCGCAAAATCACCTTTGACTGATGTTCCACATAAAGTGGATTCTGGTCCTGAGCTTGATCGGGGTGAAGAAATGCATCTTGATGAACTGGCTTCTTTGGTCCCTGAAAGAGATTTTGGCGATTCGGCGGTGTCCGAGCAAAATTATTCAGATGATGGTTTTTATGAGCAAGATGAGCTGGACCTAGACTTCGTCATCGATACTGAAAACAATATAGATGTTCATGGTGATGAAGATTACGAGCGCAGTTATTCGGAAGTCGACATTGATCAAGTAACACCACATGGTATTGTCGAAGATATGGATGATGACATTCAAGAAGACGACAGCGTTGCTGAAATTGAAGAAGTGATTGTTATTAATATTTTTGCACCAGAAGGACAGAACTTCTCTGGCATGGAACTGTTACAACTCATTCTGAATTGCGGGATGCGTTATGGCGAAATGGACATTTTCCATCGTCATGAAGACGGATTTGACCGTGGAAGAGTGCAATTTAGCATGGCAAATGCGATTGAACCGGGTACGTTTGATTTAGACTCCATGGGGGAAAGTGATTGTCCTGGTGTGAGTTTTTTCATGGGATTGCCAGGGCCTAAAAATAGCATGAAAGCATTTGATTTTATGCTTGAGACAGCCCAGACCTTAGTTCGTAATCTAGGTGGAGAGCTACGTGACGAACGTCGAACGCCGATGAGTGATCAAACCATCGCTCATTGTCGTCAGCGAATACGTGACTTTGAGCGCCGCCGGTTGATGCGTAATAAACAGTAAGATGAATCAGGGCCCTAAGGGGCCTTGATTGTTTTAGACACAAGTTGAAGAAAATACGTCGAGTTAAACTATGAACCAAGAGACAAACATGACGCATCAGCAAATGCTGGACCTGATTCAGCAGCTTAATGATTACAGTTATGCCTATCATGTAAAAGATGCGCCAATCGTTCCAGATGCCGTGTATGACCGTGACTACCGCCAGCTTCAAGACATAGAAACCGAGCACCCTGAGTGGGTTCAACATGATTCTCCGACACAGCGCGTCGGTGAAAAACCAGACAGCGGTTTTGTTAACGTGGCTCATACGGTTCCGATGCTGTCTTTGGACAATGCCTTTGATAATAATTCGTTAGCGGATTTTGACCAGCGAGTTCGTAAATTACTTAATGCCGATAACCTTGTTTATTGTTGCGAGCCTAAGCTGGATGGCTTAGCGATTAGTCTGCGTTATGAAGAGGGGCGTTTAGTGCGAGGTGTTACTCGTGGTGATGGATTGTCGGGTGAAGACATTACTTCAAACATCAAAACCTTGCATTCGGTTCCCTTGATGTTACGTACGAAAACGCCGCCTGCAGTGTTAGAGGTTCGTGGTGAAATTTATATGCCGAAAGAAGGGTTTGAAAAGCTTAATGCGTTAGCAATAAAGCAAGGCGATAAAGCGTTCGTCAACCCTCGTAATGCGGCAGCTGGCAGTTTACGTCAGCTTGATCCTAAGATTACTGCCACTCGCCCTTTGGTCATGTGTGCGTATTCCATTGGTTATGTAGAAGGTTGGAACCAACCTGAAAGTCATTATGAAGGTTTGCTGCAATTGAGTGAATGGGGTTTTCGTACTAATGATTTGATGAAAAGAGTGGAAGGGGCAACGGGTTGTATTGAGTATTATGAAATGCTCAATGAAAAACGTGCCGATTTGTCTTATGACATTGATGGCATCGTATACAAAGTTGATCAAATTTCGTTGCAGAATCAATTAGGCTTTATTGCTCGAGCGCCGCGTTGGGCGATAGCCAGAAAATTTCCTGCTCAAGAAGAAATGACTCGAGTGGTAGGGATTGATTTCCAAGTGGGTCGTACCGGAGCGATTACGCCCGTAGCGCGACTAGAGCCTGTTTTTGTGGGCGGTGTGACCGTGTCCAACGCTACTTTGCACAATAAAGATGAGATTGCTCGTTTAGGTGTTCGGGTGAACGATTATGTGGTGATTCATCGTGCTGGTGACGTGATTCCTAAGGTCGTGCAAGTGCTTGTCGATAAGCGTCCTGACAATACCACTGAGGTAGTGTTTCCAGATGCTTGTCCTGTTTGTGGCTCAGATTTAGAACAAGTTGAAGGTGAAGCGATCATTCGTTGTACTGGTGGTTTGGTTTGTGGTGCCCAGCTAAAAGAATCGTTAAAGCATTTTGTCTCGCGTAAAGCGATGGATATCGATGGCCTTGGCGATAAGTTGATCGAGCAGCTGGTGGATCAAGAGTTTGTCAAAACCCCAGTCGATATTTTTACTCTATATGAAAAGAAAGAGTCACTTTTAGCGATGGAGCGCATGGGGCAAAAATCGGTAGAGAAGCTGCTTGCCTCAATTGAAAGTGCAAAATCCACTCAATTTAATCGCTTCATTTATGCACTAGGCATTCGAGAAGTCGGTGAAGCAACGGCTCGAGCGCTAACAAACTATTTTACTGAACTTGATGATCTGATGGCAGCGGATCAAGAGACTTTAGTAGAGGTCGAAGACGTTGGGCCGATTGTGGCTCAACACGTTAAGTTGTTTTTCGATCAAGAAATGAATCGGAAAACAATCCACGGTTTGCTCGGCGCTGGCGTTGTTTGGGAAAAAAAATCACAAGCCTCATCTGATGAACTGCCGCTATCAGGTAAAACTTATGTGGTAACAGGATCTTTAAGTCAGTTTAGCCGTGATCAAGTAAAAGACAAATTACAGTCATTGGGTGCTAAGGTGAGCAGCTCGGTATCGGCAAAAACTGACTGTTTAGTGGCGGGTGAAAAAGCCGGCTCTAAACTCACTAGAGCGCAATCTTTGGATGTGCCAGTTATCGATGAAGCAGGTGTTATTGCCTTACTTAGTCAACATGGAGCAATTTAATTGGATACATTAATTCCTTACGACTCACTGTCTCCAGAGGCACTAGATACCATTTTGGGTGATATTGTGTCGCGCGATGGTACAGATTACGGTGATTACGATTTATCCGCAGCGCAAAAACGCGATCAGGCATTGCAGGTGTTGAAGAAAGGGGAGGCCGTATTGTTATTTGATACGGAGAGTGAAACCATTAAAATGATTCCGAAAGATGCATTAAGCAACTACGACCTCATGTGAGGCCGTGGTTATTTTCTGAATGGGTATCTTGTTGTGAATAGAGAGCTCGGAGCACTGTTTATTCTGAGCAATCACGAAGGCAATGGTTTATGTTGTGATCCATGATGCGTGCGGGCTCTTCTTCTGTGTTGCGTCCTACGACTTTTGCAGGAACCCCAGCGACTGTCGTGTGATGCTCAACCGCTTCTAGTACCACACTTCCTGCGCCGATTTTTGCCCCTTCACCGACTTCAATATTGCCTAAGATTTTGGCTCCGGCGCCAATCAATACCCCAGAACGAATCTTAGGATGACGATCACCATGTTCTTTACCTGTGCCGCCAAGAGTGACCGACTGCAAAATTGAGACATTGTCTTCTATGACGCAGGTTTCACCCACGACAAGCCCTGTCGCGTGATCGAGCATGACGCCACAACCAATCGTTGCCGCTGGATGAATATCCACACTGAACACCATAGACATTTGTCCTTGCAGGTAAAGCGCTAGACTTTTCCGATCATTTTTCCAAAGCCAGTTAGCTACACGATAGGTTTGTAATGCGTGAAAGCCTTTAAAAAACAAAAGAGGAGTAGTTAGGGTGTCGCAGGCAGCGTCCCTTTCTTTTATGGCTAAAATATCTTGCTCGATGCATCTGACAATGCCAGAGTGTATATCAGCCATGGCTTCTTCGAATACTTCTCGTAATACCATCGCTGGAATTGATATGCTGTCTAGCTTGCTGGCAAGCAAAAAGCTTAACGCAGCACACAATGAATCATGGCGTAATATAGTAGTGTTAAAGTAACTGGCTAAAATAGGTTCGTCTTGTGCAAGCTTTTCAGCTTCTGCTTGCAAAGATTGCCATAGATTGTCAGAAGTCACTGCATGATGCATTGTTTTACTCAAGGGGTATTCACCTATATACGTTCACGTTTAGAATGTAGGTTATAGGGTTAGGGTTAAACATTACAAGGGGCAATGTGAAGATTGCTCAAAAAGATGGAGATAATATGTCTGAAAAAAATGTTGCTGATGCATTACATATCTTTTATGAATTAAATGAGTTGCTTTCTGATGTTTATTGGGAAACCAATGATATTAATCAGAAAGATCGTTTTTTTGCGATGAAAGGTATATTACAAGACGAGCTTGATGAACTGCATAAACTGAGCTTGCAGGATCACGTGTACCCTTACGAGCCTATGAATCCAAGTTTGATGCAGTTAAGCGACAAACTACGAGCCATGTTGCCAGAGCTTAATCAATACGTGTATCGCCCTCAAACATTGAATCGCTTCGCTAATCTTATTCCAAGTGCGTGTGAATTGTTTGAGCTATAATACAGTTTTGGTTTATAAAACGGCTTTACATTGAGTCTATCAAAATGACTCAATGTAGGCTTAATGCGGCTGGTTATTTTGGCTGCGTTTTAAGTCTCGGATAATAAAGCGACTAGGGTGCAGCTTATGGCTAATGTCTTGCTCTAAAGGCGAAGGTGTACCGAGGATTAAGCTGGCAATATAACTGCCACTTAACGGTGTCGATATCAATCCTCTCGATCCATGGCCAATGTTCATGTAGAGCTGATTGATTGGTTCTATCGCTTTGTCTGACCGCCATTTTGCGTTTTTACTGAGAGCTGCATAGGCTTGTTGGCACACTTTGTCTGATTGAACTGGTCCTACTATGGGGGTGTAGTCAGGAACCGCACATCGGTACGATACTCTCCCACCGCATTCTTTACTGTCAAACGTACCTTTCGGCAATAACAGCAGCCTTTCTAAAATTGCCAGATTTCGTTTATGGTCTTCATCTCTTACTTGGTCATCATGATCTTTCAAGTCATAGGTTGACCCAAAATGCAGCAAGCCATTTATAGAGGGTGAAACATACCCAAATTCACATAAGACTTTGTTAATGTCTATTTTATAGTCAGATTCCCCTATGGCCTTACAAGCGGCCTGGGCTTTTTCTATGTCAATAAACGAGACCTGTCCTCGAATAGGGTGCGCAGGTGTATTTGGCGCGACGTCGAGCGCTTCGGTATCATTTGCTGTGCATAAAACGACATGAGAGAAACATGCTTGTTGATTACTTGATATTGCTTCCCAACTAATGGGTTGGGAAGCAGAATGAATTTGAGAAAGGTTTTCAAGGCGCGTGTTTAAGCTAACCTTAATGTTTTTGTGAGAGAGTAGCTTTTCGCAAAGCTGAGTCAGTACCACCCAACCAGAAAGCGGTAATAACAAACTTCCTTCTCTGTCGTTATCCTCAGCGGCGCGTAAAATAGTCTCTGGGTAGCGTTTTTCATTGATAAGCTTTTCGAAACGTTCGCTCTCTTTCTCATTTTTTGGAATTTGTATTAAGCCGCACTGATCCCAAAATGCTTTCTGTTTATCCAATATCGAATAGAGACGAGTAGCGTGTAAGTAAGCGGATAGATAAAAGCGATTAACAGGCGTGTCTTGTGACGCTAATTTAGGGTAGAGCATGCCTTGTGGGTTGCCTGATGCACCGCAAGCAATGTGGTCACCTTGTTCCCATACTGTGACGTTTATGCCTTGGCTTGCAAGTGCATACGCCGTATTTGCCCCAGCTAATCCTGCACCGACCACTAATACATGAGTGACTTCTGTTTGTTTTTCTTGGCGTAGGTTAAACCAAGATTGGCCTTGTGACATGCGCTCTGATAGTGCGGCTGTTGGTTGTTTAAGTTCCGCAACGACCATTTCTCTTTTTTGACCAAAACCTTTTACCTTCTTAACATCAAAGCCGACACTTTGTAGGCCTCGGCGAACAATTCCCGCCGCAGTAAAAGTCGCGCAAGTGGTGCCTTGGTGGCTAAGTCGATGGATGTGCTTGAATAGGTTGTCGGTCCACATCTCTGGGTTTTTGCTCGGCGCAAAGCCATCTAAAAACCACGCATCTACGTCGGCGTTTAACGCGGCGAAGCCTTCTTCTGCTTCACCAAACCAGAGTGTCAGCTGAATTTTTCCTTGTTCAAGTTCAACGCGATGCATGCCATGACAGATTTCTGGATAAGCCTCGATAAGTTGCTGACTAAAATGACTGAGAGAAGGCCACATCTTCAAAGCATCTATTAGCATGCCTTTTGTCAGTGGGTACTTTTCTACAGAAATAAAATGCAGTTGCTTGTCACTAGGCGCTTCCGCTAAAAAATCTTGCCATGCACAGAGGAAGTTTAAGCCAGTGCCAAAACCTGTTTCAGCGATGACAAATGCGTTTTTCTTAAGAGACTTCCAGCGCTCAGCTAAGTGGTTGTTGTGTAGGAAAACATAGCGAGTTTCTTCTAAACCGGATTCTTTATCAAAATAGACATCATCGAACTGGTTGGAGTGCGGCGCGCCGTCATCTCCCCAGCTTAATGACGGTTTTTCTAATTGGTAGCTAGTTAACACGGACAATGCTCTTGATGACGACAGGAGTCGTTGGTACATTTTGATATGGTCCAACGCTTGATGTTGGTACCGCAGAAATGGCATCGACAATATCCATACCCGTAACGACTTCACCGAATACGGTATAACCCGCCGCGCCGCGCGAGCCATCATTTAAAAAGGCGTTATCGACTTGGTTAACGAAAAATTGCGACGTGGCACTATTTGGGTCTTGCGTGCGAGCCATGGCCAGCGTTCCTCGATTATTGGCTAATCCATTGTCGCCTTCGTAAGCCACGGCTTGGTGTGTTGTTTTACGCTCTAGGTCTGTTGTAAAACCACCGCCTTGCACCATGAAACCGCGAATTACCCGGTGAAAGATGGTCTCATCGTAAAATCCTTCATCAGCATAACGTAAGAAGTTCTCTACCGTTTTTGGAGCCGCTTCGTCTTTTAAGTCTACTCGGATGGTGCCTTGACTGGTTAAAATATCGACTTCGGTGGCTTCTAGTTGTGAGCAAAAAGCCAGTAAAGCAAGACTGGTGATAAGAGATTTACGCATAGTGCTACTTCCTTATTTAATGTATGCCCAATACTATTGGGTGTGTCATAACATGCCAAGACGTTTTGTGTATTTACCGGAGAGAAAATGAATGCGAACTGCTGCCGTAGAAATTGAGTATTGTACTTTATGTCGTTGGATGTTGCGCGCCGCGTGGCTGGCTCAAGAGTTGCTAACGACATTTGATGACGATATTAAAAGTGTCACACTGTTGCCGACACAGGGCGGTATTTTTAAGATAAGGGTCAATGGCCAGGAAATTTGGTGTCGAAAAGAAGAAGACGGTTTTCCAGAGGCGAAAGTGCTAAAGCAAAGAATGAGGGATGTTATTGATCCTGATCGAGACTTAGGGCATTCAGATGTGAAAATTTAAATTTATTACAAATAACCTTCCCTAATCTTCCCCGCAGAGAAGATTAGGGTGTGTTTTCTTTTAGGTATTTGGGAAAACTTGTTTGAAAGGTTTTATCGTTACGTTTTTATAAACGCCAGCGTCCACATAAGGATCCGCGTCAGCCCATGCTTTTGCTTCTTCAAGGCTGCTAAATTCAGCGATCACAACGCTACCAGTAAAGCCAGCATCGCCTGGGTTATCTGAATCGATGGCAGGGTTTGGGCCTGCTAAGATCAAACGACCTTCGTTGTTCAGTACTTCTAGGCGAGCAAGGTGTGCAGGGCGTGCTTCTAAACGCGCGCCAAGACTGTTAGTCACATCTTCGCCAATAATTGAGTAAAGCATTGCTATTCCTTATTTTGTAAATGTGATGAGAGATAAATACCTTGCAGCAGAATAAAGACAATCGTCATGCCTAATAACCCAAACAGTTTGAAGTCTACCCATATCTCTTCACTGTAAGAGAAGGCGACATATAAGTTAGTCGCGCCAGAAACAATAAAGAAACAGACCCAAGCAAGATTCAGAGTACGCCATATTTTAAAAGGCAGCTCAAGTTTATCGCCCATCATGCGTTGAATGATGTTTTTATCGCCAATAAACTGGCTACCAAAAAAGACAATGGCAAAAAGGCCGTTGACGATTGTCGGCTTCCATTTGATGAAATCTCCATTTCCCATTAATACTGTCGCGCCGCCCAATAGCACGACTAACACTAATGAAATAATATGCATTTTCTCTACGGTTTTGTTTTTAAACCAAGTGAAACCAACTTGAATAAGTGTTGCTGGAATCAAAACGGCCGTTGCGAGAATGATGTCTCCTGTCATTTTATAAACAGCAAAAAAGATAACGATAGGAAGAAAGTCGAATAGTATTTTCATATAAAAAACCCAGTGTATGTATACTAGAATGTATGTATGCTGGTCTTATAATAACCATCATTCCTTTTAAAGAACAGTCAATCTATGCCTGAAGCTGCGAGTTACCGAAAAGTCGATTTACACACCCATTCAACGTGTTCGGATGGTAAATTTTCGCCGACTCAACTAGTCGATCTTGCCGTCGAGCAAAAAGTGTCCCTGTTCGCTCTAACGGATCACGACACATTGGATGGAATTGCTGAAGCAGGCCAAAGAGCGTCTGAACATGGGTTAAGTTTCATCAATGGCGTTGAGCTATCAACCCAGTGGAATGGTGTTCCTCTGCATATGGTGGCATTAAACTTTACACGGGATAATCCTGCCTTACTGTCGATTGTCGAAGAAAATCAGGCAATACGTTTAGATCGAGCACGACGGATTGCTGATTTGTTGGTAAAACAGGGGTTACCTGATTTGTTTGATGAAGCGACAGCATTGGCTGGTGAAAGCCAGCTAGGGCGACCACATTTCGCGAGTTTATTGGTTGAGCAAGGGTTTGTGAAAGACGCGAATAAAGCGTTTGATCGTTATTTAGGGAATAAGCGGTTGGGGCAATTGCGGGATGTGTGGCCTGACCTTGAAACGGTATTAACCGCACTTTCGGGTCAAAATATGGAGTTGGTTTTAGCACACCCTAAACGCTACCCTCTTACCGTGACCAAATTAAAACGCTTATTGGGCGATTTTAAAAAATGGGGTGGGACTGGGATCGAAATTGTTTCGGGTAATGAGCGTCCAGATAGTGTTCGCTTATTGGAGCGCTTATCGAGAGAGTTTGGACTAAAAGCCTCAGTAGGAAGTGACTATCATGGACCGTTTGGGCCTTGGATGCAGGTGGGAAAGTTCACCCAAATACATGAAAGTGAAGTCGATTTAGTTTGGCAGGCTTGGGCATAGCAAAATTTTTATAACCTAGCTTCTTAGGTGTTAGGTTTTGTGTATATATTGACATTTTTAGTGGAGAGTAGGTTGAGTCAATTTTTTCAGATACACCCAGAAAACCCACAGGCGCGTTTGATTAAACAAGCGGCAGAAGTCATTCGTAATGGTGGTGTTATTGCTTATCCAACAGACTGTGGATATTCATTGGGTTGTCATCTTGGTGATAAATCAGCACAGGATCGAATTAGAGCAATTCGTCGCTTAGATGATAAGCATAACTTTACGTTGGTGTGTCGTGATTTATCTGAAATATCAACCTATGCACGGTTTGACAATCGCCTATATCGCTTACTTAAAAATAATACTCCAGGTCCTTACACCTTCATTTTCAGTGCCACATCAGAAGTGCCTAGGCGGTTATTGCATCCAAAAAGAAAGGCGATTGGTATTCGAATCCCAAATAATCAAATAGTGTCTGCGTTGTTAGAAGAGTTGGGCGAGCCGATCATGAGTGTTTCTCTTATTTTACCTGGAGAAACCGATCCGATGACCGACCCATACGACATTCGCGATACGCTCGAACATGCGCTAGATTTAGTTATAGATGGCGGCTTTTGTGGGCTACAGCCGACAACGGTCGTTAAAATGGATGCTGATAGCATTGAAGTAGTTCGTATTGGCGCAGGGGATCCTGCGCCGTTTCAGTAAATTGTTTAATATTCAGCTGTCAAGGCCCACGGTGTGTGGCTTATAATGCGCTAAATAGTCAATTAATATTATTAAAACTGGGTTGCTGAGAAGCATTCCCTCTAAGAGGTTCGTAATGGACGAAAAGTTACAAAAAGTATTAGCAAGAGCAGGTCAGGGTTCACGCCGTGAAATGGAAACCCGTATCCGTGAAGGTCGTGTATTAGTGAATGGTGAGGTTGCTACATTAGGCGACCGTGTAAGCCTGACAGATACAGTTTCGATAGATGGATATGTCATCGAAGCGACAGAAGCAGGTGAAAATCGCCGTATTATTATTTATAACAAACCCGAAGGTGAGGTTTGTACTCGTAAAGACCCAGAAGGTCGACCGACTGTTTTTGATAAGCTGCCTAAGCTGCGCGGAGAGCGCTGGATTGCGGTAGGCCGTTTGGATATTAATACTTCTGGTTTGTTGCTCTTTACGACGGATGGTGAACTAGCGAATAGATTGATGCACCCATCGACGGAGATAGATCGAGAGTATCTTGTCCGTGTCATGGGTGAAGTAACAGAAGAAAACATTGCCGCGTTGAAAAAAGGCGTGATCATGGACGATGGTATTGCCAAGTTTACTGATATTGTCGATGGTGGTGGTGAAGGTATTAACCGCTGGTTTTACGTATGCTTAATGGAAGGTCGTAACCGCGAAGTTCGTCGTCTTTGGGAGTCCCAAGGCGTTAAGGTTAACCGTTTGAAGCGTGTTCGTTTTGGTCCTATTTTCTTACCGTCAAAAGCAAAGGTAGGTCGTTGGGTCGAAATGGAAGACGCTGAAGTTAATTCATTGTGTGCCATGGTTGATCTTAAAGTGTCGGAATTGAAACCTAAGACGCAGCAGCAAAAGCTTGAACTTAAACGTCACAAGAATAAAGCAACGGCGGGCGGTGCACGTCGCGGCGCAAATAAAGGCTTTGATTGGCAGAGTAGCGATAAACAGGAATTTAAGCCTAAAAAACCAGGCAAAAGGTCGTTTCGTTAAGATAAATTGGTTTGGAGTCGTAGAAGCATGGTTCGCTGGATAATTGCATTAATTGTGGTCTTGGTTGTCGGTTTTTTTATTTACGTAAATGTAAGTAATAAATTGCCTGAAGGGCTTGGTGTAACGGATGGTCTGTTGAAGCCTTGTTCCTCGTCTCCTAATTGTGTGTCGACGCAGGCAGCGCCAGAAGATACGGTTCATTATGCTGAGCCTATTATTTACACGGGCGGTCGTAAAGACACGCAGTTATCTATCGAATCCTATATGCTGAATAAGGGAAATGCTCGGATTGTGAGTAGTACCTTAGGCTATGTCCATTTCGAGGTGACGAGTCACTTGGTGGGCTATATTGATGATGTTGAGTTCTATTTCCCCGAAGCGGATAGCGTTGTACATTTTCGTTCGGGCTCGCGTGTGGGTCATTCCGACTTCGGTGTAAATCGCGAGAGAGTTAGAAAAATTCAAGATCTTCTAGTAAATTAATTCTAAAACGATAATAGTTGGACGAGGATTGCCCATGAGTTTAGATGACAACCAAACTATTTTAATTGTTGAGGATGATGAGCGTTTAGCTTTATTGACTCAAGAATACTTACAAAAGAATGGTTTCAACGTTGGTGTTGAAGCGGATGGCCGCAAGGCTATTTCTCGTATTATTGAAGAGCAACCTTCTCTTGTTATCTTAGATTTGATGTTGCCCGGTGCTGACGGCTTTACAGTATGTCGCAGTGTCCGTCATGACTACAAAGGACCTATTTTAATGTTGACGGCTCGCAGTGATGATGTCGACCAAATTTTAGGTTTAGAAATTGGGGCGGATGATTATGTTTCTAAGCCTGCAAAACCAAGGGTGTTGTTAGCAAGAGTGCAGTCGTTATTGCGTCGCAGTACGCAAGATGTTGACCTGTCTGCTGAATCCTCTAAAGAAGAGCAGAACTTGATTTTTGGCCCTTTGACAATTGATAACTCTCGTCGTGAGGCTTGGTTGCTCGAAGAAGAAGTCGAACTTACCAGTGCTGAATTTGATTTATTGTGGTTGTTGGCCAGTAGTGCTGGTCGTATTCTAAGTCGTGAAGAGATTTTTGGTGAATTGCGTGGTATCGAGTACGACGGTCAAGATCGTTCTGTTGATGTTAGAATCTCTCGAATTCGCTCAAAAATAGGCGATGACCCAATTCATCCTCGTCGTATAAAAACCATTCGTAGTAAGGGTTACTTGTTTGTAAAAGAAGTATAGGAACGTAATGCGAGCTGAAATGTGGCGTTTATATCGGCACCTGGTGTTTGGAGGTGTCGTTATTGTCTTGTCCTGTTACGTTGTTATGGCATTTACTCAAGCTCGCTTCAGTGCTTCAAGAGTAGAGCAATTGCTTTGTGTAGACGCAGAAATAAGCTCTGTTCTCCTGCTTTCTGGTATTAGCCAGCAGCTACCAGAGTCTCAGTTTAATTGGACTTTACAGCTAACTGAGCCTCTTTCAATTTCAACGATTTCCTCGTTAATAAGTCAAAAAAAATGGCTTAAATTCCCCGATAATAGCTATCAATTAACGTTTGAACATTCTGGTCAGTCTGTATTAATGGGCCGAGCGTATCAACATGACAAATTTTTTAAATTTGAATCCTTGTTGCAGCGTTTTCTTCTATCAGATCAGATGAGTTATCAGGATAAGAAGTCTTTAATTGAAAATATGCCGTGTCTTTCTGTTGAGTATATTTCTTCTAAATCTCCCAGTGTGTTAACGGGTGTTGCCTTGGTTCATGGTGCTTATGGGGAGTATGGTTTCTTATGGGAAGATGAGGAGGCGGACGGCGCTGTTTACTTGTCCATTGTCCATGAAGAAAATATTTCCTTAACCTTTACTGTGGTTATTATTGTCTTTGTAGGAATGCTAGTCATGCTTATTCTCATCTGGCGTGAATTAGTCTCTCTTGATTTTAAACGAAAGACATTTGAAAGTATTACTCGTCAAATTGCTCGCGGTAGAAGTGGTTTGCCAAAAGGTATTCCGGATAGTAATGGCACACTAAAAGAATTGGCTTATTCATTTGATTCTATGTCATCACATATTCAACGCTTATTGAAAGTGCAGCGTGAAATGATAAATGCCATTTCCCATGAGTTAAGAACACCTATTGCCCGTTTACGGTTCGGGTTGGAGGTGATGAAGGACGAAGTGGATGATGATGTTGCTAAATCTATCGAAGCGTTGGAAGGTGATGTCGAAGAGTTGAATACGTTGGTGGATGAAGTGCTTACTTACGGGAAGCTAGAGGGTGGCTCATTAGAACTTAATTTCAAAGAGCTTTCTATTTCTCAATTAGTTGATGGCATTTTGAGACATAATCACCTGCTACTTCAGCATCTTAGTGTCGACGTGGATATTAATGAGGCAGACATAGTGTTGGCTGATGAACATCATCTGAGCAGAGCCTTACAGAATCTTATTTTGAATGCAGCTAAATACGCTGCTAGCAAAATCTCCATTACTTTCTCTCATGACTCAGAGCGTTGGCAGTTAGATATTGAAGATGATGGTCCTGGTATTGCTTTTGAAGACAGGGATAAAGTTTTTATACCTTTCCAGCGATTGGATAACAGCCGGACGCGTGCTTCAGGAGGTTATGGGTTAGGGCTCGCAATTGTTCAGCGTATTGCTTTTTGGCATGGCGGTGCAGTATTGATCGATGCGAGTGAGTCTGGTGGCGCTAAATTTAGTTTGATTTGGTCACGTAATCAGCATCAGAACACCTTGTCCTGATGCTGATATAAGTCCCTAAAGTTCTGGGGCTAGAATGCCTTTTAGGTTCTTAAAGCACGTTTTAGATGCCGTAGATATAAGGTCTTCCATGTAGGCGTTTTCACGCTGGTCTTTTCTGATTGCCAAATAGAGCTTACACCAAACACCTTCTTCACCAAGTGATTTTGTCATCACATATTGCCGATTTGTGTATTCTGTTAATGCCCAATTAGGCAGACAGCATAGACCACGACCACTGGCAACCAATTGCATCATCATGAGCGTTAGCTCGCTGTGGCGGATTTTGGCAGGTGAAATACCGGCAGGGTTTAGAAAATGTTTAAAAATATCCAGTCGCTCTGTTTCAACAGGATAGGTGATGAGTGTTTCTTTCTCGAAATCTTCCGGGCTTAGAAACTCTTTTTTTGCCAATGGATGATGTCGAGACAGGGCGACTTGCGATTCATATTGAAATAAAGGGATGTATTCAATATTGGGAATATCTTGAGGGTCGGATGTTACCACTAAATCTAAATCGCCACGAGCGAGGGCAGGCAGAGGCATAAAGCCAAACGCCGTAGAAAGGTCTAGCTCGACATCTGGCCAATGTTCACGAAAGTGATCAATCGTTGGCATGAGCCATTCATAGCAACTGTGGCACTCGATGGCGATGTGTAAACGGCCGCTTTCGCCTTCTGCAAAGCGGTGAATATCTCGCTGAGCGGATCGAAATGAGAGTAGAACATCATCGGCAAGTTGTAATAAACGCAGTCCAGCACTGGTGAAGCGGACAGGTTTGGTTTTTCGAATGAATAATGGGCAGCCTAGCTTCTCTTCTAGATCTTTGAGCTGGTGAGATAAAGCAGACTGCGTTAAATGTACTCGTTCAGCGGCTTCGACTAAGCTGCCTGTTTCTCTTAACGCGGTCAGTGTTTTTAAATGCCTAACTTCAATAATGCTCATAGTAATTCACGGTTGATGCGTTTTTTTCAATGTGTTGGATATAAAAAAGCTCGCTGGATGATTGCGCCCAGACGAGCTTTTTTATTGTGTTAGCGGCACAATAAAAACTCAAGTAATGCTTTTTGTGCGTGCAGGCGGTTTTCTGCTTCATCCCATACGACAGAGTCTGTGCGATCTATGACATCGGCAGACACTTCTTCACCACGGTGTGCTGGCAAACAATGCATGAATAGCGCATCTGGGTTGGCTTTTGCCATAAGCTCTGAATTTACTTGGAAGCCATCAAAATCTTTCAGGCGTTGTTCTTGCTCGTCTTCTTGCCCCATAGAGGCAAATACGTCAGTAACAATGAGGTCGGCGCCTTTTGCTGCTTCATGAGTGTTATGAACGACAGTGACGCGGTCTTTATGCTCTTCAACTAGGTCTGCATTTGGCTCGTATCCCACAGGGCAGGCGACGACAAGTTGAAAGTTTAGGAGTGCGGCGGCGTTAATGTAAGAGTTACACATGTTATTGCCATCACCGACCCAGACTACTTTTTTACCTTCAATGGAGCCTCTATGCTCTTGATAAGTCTGCATGTCAGCAAGAAGTTGGCACGGATGATAGTCGTCCGTAAGGGCATTGATAACCGGAACCGATGAGTATTTAGCAAAGGTTTCAATGGTTTCATGGTCAAATGTTCTGATCATCACGGCATCTACCATGCTGGAGATGACCCGAGCACTGTCTTCTACCGGTTCACCACGCCCAAGCTGGGTATCACGGGACGAAAGGAAAAGCGCGTGACCACCCAATTGAGCCATACCCGCTTCGAAAGAAACGCGAGTACGAGTGGACGATTTTTCAAAAATCATCGCCAGTACTCGGTTTTTCAACGGTTGGAATAAAGTGCCTTCATGATGAATTTTCTTAAGCTCAGAAGCTCGTAGTAGTAACTGTTTTAACTCATCAGAAGTTAGATCTTTCAGAGTAAGAAAATGTCTTGGCGACACGCTAGAGCTCCTTAATTGTCTTTTGAAAAGGGAATCGACCAATTTAATACACTCAGGTAAGTGAGTAAAGGGCAATTAACGATAGAAAGAGCAAAGGAAAGCGTCTTCTTGGGGTTGTAAATGCACCACCAGACCCAATAAACTGATGCAACTTTAAATGAATTTAGTGGTTGTTCATTTTGTGGTGGCATTAACAATGTGTTTGTCGCCATGTTAGACGCAGTCCAAGAACGAGGTTTTTAATATGAGTAATACAATCGAAACAATTAAAGAGCAAATTAATAGCAATGATATCCTGCTATACATGAAAGGTAACCCTCGTGCGCCTCAGTGTGGTTTTTCCTCTCAGGCGGTTCAAGCTCTTATGGCTTGTGGTGAGCGTTTTGCTTTTGTGAATATTTTAGACAATCCAGATATTCGTGCAGAGCTGCCAAAATTCGCTAACTGGCCAACGTTTCCACAGCTTTGGATCAAAGGTGAGTTAGTTGGCGGCTGTGACATTATTGTTGAAATGGCAGGTAACGGTGAATTGCAAACCTTGATTAACGCTGCTGTTGGTACAACTGAAGAGTAAGCTAATACGTTGTCTGTTTAAGGGCGACATTATTTGATGAAACATTAGTCTGTTAAATTTTAAGAAATAAAGGAGATTTTAAAGATGTCTATTTTAGTTGGTAAAAAAGCGCCTGATTTTACAGTTCCAGCGGTATTGGCTGATGGCCAAATTGTGGATTCTTTCAGCTTGTCTGAAACGATCAAAGGTAAATACGCTATCGTGTTTTTCTATCCATTGGATTTCACTTTTGTATGCCCGTCTGAAATTATTGCTATGTCTCATCGCATGGATAAATTTCGTGAAATGGGCGTAGAAGTTGTTGGTGTTTCTATCGATTCTCATTTTACTCACAACGCTTGGCGTAACACCCCAGTAGAGCAAGGTGGTATCGGCGCTGTTGAATACACGCTAGCGGCCGATATGGATCATGCTATTGCTAAAGCGTATGGCATTGAATCTGAGGGCGGTGATTCTTACTACCCAGCGGGTGTTGCGATGCGTGCTTCTTTCGTAATCGATCAAAAAGGTATCGTTCGTTCACAAGTTGTAAACGACGAGCCTATTGGTCGTAACATGGATGAGTTGGTTCGTGTTGTAGACGCACTTCAGTTCTTCGAAGAGAACGGCCAAGTTTGCCCTGCAGGCTGGAACAAAGGTGACAAAGGTATGAATACTTCACCTGAAGGTGTTGCATCTTACCTTGCTGAAAATTCTAAATCGCTATAAGGCTCACTTTTACAGTAAGTAAAAGTTGTCATGAATAGTTGATAAAAGCGTTCATTATGAAAACTAATGGACGCTTTTTTATTGTCTTCATTATGGTGTTTCGAATTTTCGCTTTTACCCTTCGTAAAGCTCAAGAGGTAAGCCATCTGGGTCGGCAAAAAAGGTAAAGCGTTTCCCCGTTAAATCATCCAGCCTAATGTCCTCTGTGATAATGCCATGCTTATTTAAGTGTTGGATGCATGATTCTAGATCCTGTACTGCAAACGCCAAGTGTCTTAGTCCTTGTGCTTCTGGATGGGAAGGTCTTGCTGGCGGTGATGGAAAAGAGAAAAGTTCTATTTGTTGGTGCTCATTGATAGCAAGATCTAATTTATAAGACTGGCGTGCTTCTCGGTAGGTTTCTTCAACAATTTTGAACCCAAGAATTTCATTGTAGAAGCGCTTTGAGACGTCATAGTCAGAGCAAATAATGGCAACATGATGGACATGAGAAACGGTAAACATAATCCTACTTTTTATTGTTTAGTTTGTGCTTTTAGCTCATTGGCTACATCGATGACTTGTCGTCTAAACCAAATGTGGCTCGCGTCGTGATGCAGTAAAGGGCTCCAAATCATTTTCAACTCAATTTTTGGAATATTGAACGGGGGATCGAGAATAACCAAATCTGGATTTTTCTTATTGATCATTGCGACCTTTTTAGGCAAGGTGGCGATAAGATCCTGCTCCAGAGCCAGATGCATTGCGGTGTGATAACTTCTCGTGAACACCCGAATGCTGCGCTTGCGGTCAAGCGCTTGCAGTGCTTCATCCACCCAGCCGAGTTTTTGTACATCGGTAGGGTCCATGCCCACACCGACGCCGAAGCCTGTTTTACTGACCCAGATGTGTTGGGCCTGGAGGTACGCATCAATATCAAAATGGTCTTTTATCGGATTTTTTGAACTCATCATGCAGACAAAGGTATCGAACCACACACTTTTCTGATGAAACGATTGTGGTAACTCTTCAAAGCGGTTGATGGCCATATCAATCCTGCCAGCTTCAACATCATGAAAAGTCACATCGCTTGGTGTCATGATGTCCAGCGTAATGCCAGGGGCGTGTTCACGCAGACGATTCAGTAATCGAGGAATAACGGTTGAGGTTGCGTAATCACTGGCCATGATTCTAAACACACGTGTACTTGTACCTTCATTGAAGTCTGCCTCTGGTTGTAGGGCTTCTTCTAACTCAAGTAAGACTTTACGAACAATCGGCTGAAGGCGAAGGGCTTTTTCAGTCGGTTTCATACCTTCGCTGGTTCGAACAAGTAGAGGATCGCTGAGTAAATCACGCAACCTTTTCAAGCCATTGCTCATGGCTGGCTGAGTAATGTTAAGCTTACTTGCAGAGCGAGTGACGTTGCATTCTCTTAATAACACATCAAGATAAATAAGAAGATTAAGGTCTATTTTATTAATATTCATACTTTTTTATGTGATTCACATGATTGGTCTATTATATGAATTGATTGTATTTTCCTTGGTGCAAACTACAACCGCGAAGTTCATGATTTAACTATTCGCTAAGATTGGAACGGCGCGACATAGGTCGATAAAGCGTTGGGCGTTTTGTGTTAGTGCTGTATTTTTTGGTGTAACAATCAGTAGGTTTCGGTTAAGTTCCAATGGCGTATGATAAAGGCGAATTAGTCCCGAGTTTAACTCTTGGGAAATGGCCATACGAGATAAACACCCGAGCCCCATTTGATGAATGACGGCCTGCTTTACTGCCTCCATATGAGCAAGAGAAAGCACCACATTGAGTTGAGGAATTTGAGCTGCTGTGGCTTGTTCCAGAATATTACGAGTGCCAGAGCCTGATTCACGCATAACCCAGTTGGCTTGTTTTAAATCCTCCCAAGATAAATTTTCAGAACGCTCTTCTTCGACAGAACCAAATACAACAAGCTCGTCTTTTAACCATACCTGCGTCATTAATTCTGCGTGCTGGCAGTAGCCTTCAATAAAACCAACCTCGGCTTTCCCAGTCAGTAATTGTTGAATGACACTTTGCGTATTCCCAATTTCTAAATTAAAGCGAATATTGGGATGCTCACGCTTAAATAAAGACATTTGCTTAGGGAGTAAATAGTTGCCAACACTCACACTTGCTGCCAAATGCAAAGAGCCACTGAGTTCATCTTCATTGCCCATGCTTTCTATTTGTTCTATTTGACTAAGAACCGCGCGAGCTTGCGGGAGAAGGTGTCTGGCTTGTGGGGTTATTTGTAAGCGCTTGCCATGTCGGCGAAAAAGAGGGCGACCTAGTAAGGCCTCTAGTTCTCTTAATGCTTGGCTTGCTGCTGGTTGACTTATGGATACCATTTCAGCCGCGGCTGTAACGGATCCAGTATGAACAACGGCTTCAAATATTTGTAATTGTCTAAGTGTGATTCTCATTTGGCTATTGTAGCCTCGTTTTCGTTTTGATGAGTAGCGCTAATGTCTTTTGATATCATAAATGCGCGAAGGTATTAATAAAAAAGCCAACAGATTATTGATTCTGTTTTTTTGGAATGAAACTAACTTCAGTTTTATCGATGAACTCAGCACCGAGTTTGGTTTCTGCGATCAATTTCTACAAAAAGCGATCGATGCTAGCGTTCTGATTTTTTAAACTCTGTTGTTGGTCATTAGCACCGACGGCCAGAATAGACTCAAATACCAATGGTGGGCAGTAAGGGCTAGCTTTATATACATTTTTCTCTTTTTTAATATTGAATTTTAAACTATGCCGGAATTTGGTGCCAAGTGTTCGTTGCTGGGTTACTTTTTAGATACATAACTTATATAGATCTTCTATAAGAAACAGAGTTAGTATTTGTCTATATTGCATATTAATTGTTCGATTACAGTGTTTTCATTACTCTATTCGGGTAGTTTTGAAACCATATGGAAGGCATGGCTAGGTATGAAGCAATCTCCAACAGTGTTAATTGTCGACGATGTACCAGAAAATTTACGGGTTTTACAGGATGTAATTGCTGCATTAGATTGTAAGATTGCTGTTGCTAACTCGGGTGAACGCGCCCTAGAGTTACTAGAAAGAACGCAGCCATGTTTGATTTTATTGGATGTCATGATGGGCGGGATAGACGGTTTTGAAACCTGTCGCCGTATTCGATCTCATCCGAGATACAAAGATGTTCCTGTCATTTTTGTGACGGCATTAGCAGACGATATTAGTCGTGGCTTTGAAGTCGGTGGAAACGATTACATCAGTAAGCCTATCCGGATTGAAGAAGTGCGCTCTAGAGTTCAGCATCAATTAGAAAAGTTTCAATTAGTCCATGAATTAAGAGCGCTTACGGTTTCATTGGAAGAAAAAGTAAGAGAGCGTACTTCTGACCTAAATCTAGTGAATCGGAATCTTCGTAAAGAGGTAAGCGAAAGACGCTATATGCAAGATAGGCTGAAATATCTTGCCCAACATGATTTCGTTACGCAGCTTTACAACCGAGATGCACTCGACGAACACATTTCCCATATTATTTCAGATGTTCAATCAGAAACGTCTAAGCACATTCCTTTTTTTATTTTGATTGATGTGAATGAATTTCGCTTGATAAATGATTCATGCGGCTGCATTGCTGGCGATGAGTTGTTGCATCAGCTGGCATCCTTAATAAGTGAGTTTATTGATCCTCAACGTGATTTCTGCGCGCGGTTAAGTGGCGACAAATTTGCCATAGTGGTGAGTAAGGGTGGAGACGAATCTGTTGAGTCTTTATTTCGTTTGCTTCAAAAAGGGATTAAGAATTTTTCTTTCGTTTGGGATGAGCGTCAATTTCGAATGAGTGTGACGCAAGTGGCAATACCAATAACACTTGATATGGTGTCGTTTGAGCAAGTCGTGATGTTGGCCGATGAAGTGTGTTACGCAAGTAAAAAATCAGGAATACATTCTCGAATTATAAAGAATGCAAAAGACCTTTCCTATGATGAGCATCGTGGCAACCTAAATTGGGGGCTACGTATTATTGATGGTCTTGAAAAGGATTTGTTTGAAGTGCATTTTCAGCAAGTTTGTTCATTGAATAGTGATGAACCGAGAAAAAAGATAGAAATTTTGGTAAGGCTGAAAGATGAAGAATCGGGCGGGCTGATTTACCCTAATGACTTTATTCGAGCGGCGGAGCGATTTGGAATCATTTCTAAAATTGATCGTTGGGTCATTAACCATACCATGAAGCAATTAGCAGAAAGGGAAGGCTTGTGGGAGCAAGTTGATCAAGTGGCGCTTAATGTATCGGCCTTATCTGTGCGTCAGTCAGGTTTTGCCGAATTTATTATTGAACGGCTGGCGTATTATCAATTAGATGGTCGTAAATTTTGCTTTGAAATTACGGAAACTGAAGCGTTAAATAACTTTTCAGATACGCGTAAGTTTATGGCAATGCTTCATGGAAGCGGTTGCAGTATCGCTTTGGATGACTTTGGTACTGGCTTTTCGTCGTTTGCTTATTTAACGGATTTGCCTTTTGATCTAATTAAAATTGATGGCATGTTTATTAAAGATATGCATGTTAATGACATTCACTACGGCATGGTCGACTCCATTGTTAAGCTTGCAAAAATGCTAGATAAGCCGGTGGTCGCTGAGTTTGTTGAAAACCAAACCATTGTCAATAAACTCAAGCTGCTTGGGGTGGAATGGGGGCAAGGTTATCACTTCCATAAACCCGAAAAATTGTAATAAATTATTTTTTAGGATACCTAAATATGGATGTTGAGTTTCCAGCGCTTTTCAAACTGCTTGTGGTTTTGTTTTGTCTAACGGCTCTGTTCTTAGTTGTTTTACAGCTGGTATTTTTAGTTCGCTTTAAACTCTTACAGCGGCGCTATTCAAGAGCTATCCTGGCGACCAATGCAGGCGTTTGGGAATGGTTTCCCGAGAATAATCGACTGTACACTTCCTCTGAATTCTTCATACAGCTTGGGTTTGATGAAAGAAAAACCCCTAAGCATTTAAGTGAATGGCTGGATTTTTTATCTCCTGATGACCAAGTCAGGTTTGAACACTGGAGGAAGGCATTACTAGAGAAAGAAATGGGGGCCATGCCCAGCTCAATCAGGCTAAACATTAAAAACCCAAACAATGATTATTTCTGGGTAGAAATGCGAGGCAACGTCACTCGAATTGATGGGCGCAATCGAGTGCGAAGCGTTGCTGGTATTTTCGAAGATATAGGTCATTTAGTCACGACAGAGAACGAGCTCATCGCAGCTCGTGAGGAATCTCAACGTCGAGAGTTAACGTTGTCCTCTTTGCTTAATAATATTCCCGATATCGTGTGGTCGAAAGATGAGCAAGGAAATTATCTAGATTGCAATCAGGCTTTTTTAGACTTTAACTCAATTTCAGAAGAAGGCATTAAGGGTAAGAGTGACCAAGATTTAAACCTAGATGGTAAAGGTGAGTATTATCAAGGTAGAGACAACGAAGCGTTACAAACGGGCATAACCTTGCATGAACAAAGCTGGGGTTTTCCGAAAGATGGAAGGGCGCCACGTTTATTCGAGGTTTATCGTGTTCCTGTTATCGAACCTTCTATTCACTTTCGTGGCACCTTAGGTATCGCTCGAGATATCACGGAACGTCATCGTCTTATCAATCAACTCAAACAATTTAAAAGCTTCGCAGACAACTCCGCTCAGGGCTTTGCGATGACGACCTTAGATGGAAATATCACCTATTTTAATGAAAAAATACGCACATTACTTGGTGTGAAAGAGGAAATAGGTGAACCGTCGTCGGGGACATTGAATTATCTTGAATTCTACCCAGAAGCCAGTCAGAAATTCCTGCAAGAAACTGTCATTCCTTACCTTAAAGAGAATGACATATGGGAAGGGGAGTTACAGGCAAGAAGCCGAGATGGACGCGTTTTTTCTACTTATGAAATGTATTTTGTGTTGCGCGATGAAAATGGTAAAGCGACGTCATTTGGCGACATCATGAGTGATATTACCGAACAAAAAAATGTTTCGATGCAGCTGGAGCAGGCAAAAGAGGCCGCAGAGCAAGCCAATCAGGCCAAAAGCCAATTTTTGGCCAATATGAGCCATGAAATTCGCACCCCTTTAAATGCCATTATTGGTTATGCCCAGCTCATTGGAGAAGACAATCAACTCACAGGCGTTTCACGAACGCGTTTTTTATCAATAGCGAGCGCTGGCGATCGATTGTTAGGGCTGATCAACGATATTTTAGACATTGCTCGAATTGAGTCTGGGCGACTTGTGTTGCATGAGCAAAAAATCAATCTGTGTAAAGAAGTCAGCCAAATTGGCAAGCTGCTTCAAGGTCAGGCACAGGAAAAAGGGTTAAGTTTAAGTGTTGAATGTAATATCGACGATCAGCAATTTGTGTGGATGGATCCGGTTAAGCTCCAGCAAATACTCACAAATTTACTGGGTAATGCGGTGAAGTTCACCACAGAAGGGTATGTGAAAGCAGTGGTTCTGATCGTAGAGGAACGCATTCATATCAGTATAGAAGATACTGGACCTGGAATAGAAACCGAATTGATGGAAGATCTCTTTACCCCTTTTGTTCAAGGTAAAGCGGGCGCGGCGTCAGGTGGAACTGGCTTAGGTTTGGCGTTGTCGATGACCTTGGTTAAATTGATGCAGGGTTCGTTATCGGTCAAAAGTAGCGGAGGTGTGGGGACGCAAATCATCATTGATTTACCACTATTACAAGTTGCCAGTGATGATATAGAGGATTTTGATGAGCAGAGTACTGTTCTTAATATGCGACTAAACGACCCCATCACGGTTTTGGTGGTAGAAGACGATGTATGGTCGAGAGATATTCTCGTGTCTTTACTGGAAAAAGCTGGTTGTCAGGTGATTGAGGTAGAGGATGGAGAACAAGCCATACAAGCTTTTAAGACGAATCCCCCTGATCTAGTGATGACAGACATTAGAATGCCAAATAAAACCGGTATAGACTTACTAAAAGCCATTCAAAAAGACGATGTATATCGCGATATCCCCATTGTCGCTGTGACCGCTTCTAGCCTTACTCATGAACAGCAAGCGTTACTTGATCAAGGCTTTTGGCAGGTCATTGGGAAACCTTATCGAGCAGAAGAGATTCACAAATCCTTGGTGGCTCATCTGGATGTACAGTTTGTTCCTTTGCTTGAACCATTGCTTTGTCTACAGGAAAAGAAAGATTCTGCTATCACTGAAGTGAGTGGTACTGAGTTGAATTCGCTGACGGCGGACAGCTGGCTGCCTTTGTTGTCAGCTGCCAGAAATGGCGACATGCAGCAAGCAGAATATGTGTTTGAAGTGTTAAAACCTGTACTGCCATTGACTCATAAAAAAGCGATTCAAGGTGCTATTACGCAATTTGATTTAGGTTTGGTTGAGGAGCTTGTGGTGCAATACCAAAAGCTCGAGTAATTGTTATCCAGCATGGCTTATATTCAATTTCACCTGAAGGCTTTGCGTTTGACATGAATATGAGGCAAAGATAAGGTCACACAAGACAAAACACAACAAAAACACCTACAATAAAGGGCTTGTGCTTTTCCTTTTTAGACAGCACGTTTCAGACAACGCCTTTTCGATTTTATTCAACCGCCACAGGTAGCCCAATGACCCGTCTAGCCTCTAACGATTTTCCCTTTACCGCGGTGGCTGGGCAAGAGCTGCTGAAATTGGCTTTAATACTTTGTGCGATTAACCCACAAATCGGCGGTGTGTTAATTAGTGGTCCTCGTGGCTCGGCAAAATCTACTTTGGCTCGTGGTTTGTCTGGCGTCATGCCTGCATTAGACGATGCAGAACAGGTTCCGTTCGCTACCTTGCCGCTTGGCACCAGTGAAGACCGTTTGCTCGGTGCATTAGACTTAGAGCAAGTATTACAAGACAAACAGGTTGTGTTTAAACCCGGTTTGCTCAGCCGAGCTCATGGCGGTGTGCTGTATGTTGACGAAGTGAACTTGCTTGCCGATCACCTTGTAGACCAACTGCTTGATGTGGCCGCCAGCGGTGTCAACCGAATCGAGCGCGATGGCATTAGTCACGAACATGAATCTCGCTTTTTACTTGTTGGCACCATGAACCCAGACGAAGGGGAGTTGCGTCCACAGTTGCAAGATCGTTTTGGTTTAATGGTCGAACTTGGCAATCAATACAGTCTTGAAGAGCGAGTGCAAATTGTACGACTGCGTGACGAATACGACCAAGATGCAAAATCTTTCTGCGATGCATTCAAATACAAACAACGTAATTTAAAAAACAGCATTCGATTAGCTAGAGAAACTTTGAGCAAAATTCGATGCTCCGACGCATTGCGCATGGACGTTGCAACACGTTGTCAAGACGCAATGGTTGATGGCGTTCGTGCTGACATTGTTTGGATTCGTGCTGCCATGGCACATGCGGCTTGGCGCGGCGCCAAAGCCGTTGAAAAAGAAGACATTCAAATGGTTGAAGATTTAGTGTTAGCGCATCGTCGACAAGCGAAAACACCGCCTCAACCTGCTAGCCCTCCTTCACGTCGACCTGAATCCTCACCGTCTCAATCGCCGTCCTTGTCGCAACAGCCTCGTTCAGATTCGAGCGATGTGCAAAACACGCCGCCAGAGGAAAAAGGTCAAGGTGATTGGGGGAGCATGACGCCGCAAACATTGGCGACGAGTTCGCCGATTAAAGTAACGCTCGACGAAGAACCGCAAGCCAGCTCAGCCATGAATAGATTGAGCGAGGTGGCGCCGGGAAAGCATAAAGGCAAGCAGCAGGGCGGTTATCGTCCTGATGCCGTACAAACGGCCAATGGCATTGATTGGTTTCGTAGCATTGTCAGCCAACCGCAAGAATGGCCGCCAAAGCAGCTGACTCACAAAGCGGATAAAACCGGACAAGCGGTTTTGCATTTGGTGCTGCTGGATACCTCGGCGTCAACGTTAAGCCAAGGTGTGTTTGCAAAGGCCAAAGGGGTAATTTTAGACATTGCCAATCGTGCGTATTTAGCCCGCGAACAGATCGCGATTTTGGGCTTTGGCCAAGACAGCGTGTCGTCCATCTTGCCAAGAGTCCGAGCGCCAAAAGAAATTTCAGAGGTATTAGATAACCTCGGCGCAGGCGGCGGTACGCCGTTTCGCATCGCTATAGAAAACGCCAGCCAATATTTGGTGCAGCAACATCACACAAACGCGGGATTACACAGCCAAACCTACATATTGACTGACGGTCGCACCCAAGCCGATGTGTCAGACCTTGCACTGCAAGGCAACACGGTATTAATTGACACCGAAAATGCGCCGATTAAGCGTGGCCGAGGCCAAGACATTGCCCAGCATTTGGGGGCACAATACGTTTTATTGAACTCTCTTTTAGAGAACTTTTAGACACTTTTTAGAGACCGTTTTATGACTGCTTCTGTTGTTCATTGCCCTGCGTTGTTTTTGACGGCGCCAGCGTCAAATCAGGGTAAAACCACCATTACGGCTGCGTTGGCGCGTTATTTCACCAACCAGGGAAAAGTGGTTCGAGTGTTTAAAACCGGCCCTGATTACCTAGATCCGCAAATTCTCGCGCAAGCGTCTAAGCAACCCGTTGAACAGCTCGACATCTGGATGGCAGGAGACGATTACTGCCAAGATAAATTGTTCCAAGCTGCGCAAGTAGCGGATTTGATTCTCGTCGAAGGCGCAATGGGCATGTTTGATGGTGATCCCTCCAGTGCCGACCTTGCGGCTCGTTTTGGTATTCCCATGGCGATTGTTATGGATGTAAAAGGCATGGCGCAAACCGCCGCCGCGCTGGCGACAGGTTTGGCGAATTTTCGTGACGATGTGCAAGTCGCGGGACTTATCGCTAACCGTTGCGGAAGCGAACGTCATGCGGAATTGATTCGCGATGCGTTGCCAGAAAATCTGCCGTTATTGGCAACACTAAAACGCGACGAAGGCATTACCTTACCAGAGCGTCACTTAGGGTTAGTGCAAGCGGACGAAGTGAAAGACGAGTTAGAAATTCGTTTTGAAGCGGCGGTCGAATGGTTAAAAGAAACCAAAGACACGGGCTTATTAGAACTACCAAAAGCCGTTGTCTTTTATTCTATTAATAAGAAAGTCTCTGTGAATAAGCAGACCGATGCAGAACAAACCATTGAACAACGCTTAGCGGGTAAAATCATCGCCGTTGCCAAAGACGCAGCGTTCAGTTTTATTTACGATGCGAATCTTATCGCGCTACAAAGCATGGGCGCAAAAGTAGTGTTTTTCTCGCCATTAAAAGATCAAACCTTGCCTGAAGCCGATGCACTCTGGCTGCCAGGTGGTTACCCAGAATTGCACGCCAAAGCCTTGTCGGACAACACCGCCATGCGCCAAGCCATTCATGCGTTTTATCAAACGGGCAAAGGCATCTTGGCTGAGTGCGGCGGCATGTTGTATAGCTTGAACGATTTAACCGATTTGAACGATGACTGCTACCCGATGCTCGGCATCTTAGAAGGGCAAGGCGCGATGCGCGGGAAGCGTGGTTGTCAGGGCATGCAAACGGCGGTGATTCCTCAAGGTGACATTCGTGGACACGCACATCATCGGTCTCGTAGCGCCAACACACCAGAACCTGTCGGTTATGGTCGACGTCAACGACATCCCGCACCGGGCGAAGCGATTTATCAGCAAAAAGGCTTAACCGCCAGTTACTTGCATTTGTTTTTTCCTTCTAATCTTAATGCGACCGCTAAGCTTTTTTTAGCGGATCAACAGGACTAGCAAGTCATGTGGCCTGAAAGTGCAGAATTCCCCGCGCCACTGCGTACTGGTTTAACCACCGGAACCTGCGCTACAGCCTGTTGCGTGGCCGCGGCGCAAGCACTTTTTGCCCAGAAACAAGACGCCACGGTCAGCGTCACCTTACCCAAAGGTAAAGTGATTGATCAGCCGATCATCGAATACCAAGTGATTGAGGGCGGTTTTAAAACCGCCACCATCAAAGACGCAGGAGACGACCCGGACGCAACTCATGGTGCGACCTTATTTGTCGAGCTTCGCCTCGCACCAGAAAAAGGTGTGCGCTTTCATGCGGCGCAAGGGGTTGGCACGGTGACTCGCACAGGTTTATTACTTGATGTAGGCGAACCAGCGATCAATCCTGTGCCGCGTAAAATGATGACAGAACATCTAGAAGGCTTCGCACAGACCTACCAATATCAAGGTGGATTTGACGTTTCGGTTGGCGTGATCAATGGCGAGCAAATCGCGCAAAAAACCATGAATCCTCGATTGGGTATTTTGGGCGGTTTATCGATTTTAGGCACTACGGGCATTGTTCGGCCGTTTTCCTGCGCGGCGTATATTGCCTCTATTCACCAAGGCATCGATGTCGCGCGAGCCAACGGCATTACGCACATCGCTGCGACCACAGGCAATGCCAGTGAAGACGCGATAAAAAATCATTACCAACTGGACGACATGGCACTTATTGAAATGGGTGACTTTGTCGGCGCTGTTTTAAAGCATATTAAAAAAGTGGAAAAAACAGACTCGATCCAGTTAAGAAAGCTCAGTATCTGCGGTGGTTTCGGTAAAATCAGTAAACTGGCGCAAGGCAATATGGATTTGAACAGCCGAGTGTCGAGCATCGACCTTGGTGCGTTGGCAGAGCTGGCCGCGACCTTAGGTGCCGATCAAGAGTTGCAAGAACGCATGACAAACGCTAATACCAGCGTGGAAGCCTTATCTTTCGCTTCTTCGGCAGGGTTAGAGCTCGCCGATGCCATTTGTCAGCAAGCCTTAACCTTTGCTCGAAAATACATTCCTGATCACATGGCATTGGAAGTTTGGACGATTGATCGCAAAGGACAATTTGTCGGCAAAGCCGTAGACGGCAACATAGGCAGCCTGGGTGAAACACCATGAAAATTTTATTGCTTGGTGGCACCGCCGATGGCCGGCGTTTAGCGGACGCCTTTTATCAAGGACAGCACCAATCTGGGCTAAGCGTAATTTACAGCCTAGCGGGTTTGGTTCGTGTACCAAAAGTCGATTGCCAGCTCGTTGTCGGCGGCTTTACGCAATTTGGTGGTTTGGCGAATTACTTACGGGATAACCAGATTGGCGCAATTCTCGATGTCACTCACCCTTACGCGCAAACCATGAGCAGCAAAGCGGTCGACGCGGCGCGCGTTGTTGGCATTCCTTGCTGGCGCTTCCATCGTCCTGCTTGGCAGCAACAAGACGGCGATGTGTGGCATTACTATCAGACAGACGATGACTTATTGGCGCAATTGGATGGTTTTCATGTGCCATTATTAAGCGCAGGCCAGATGAGTGAAACCTTACTAACACGAATTCTACAACTGCCGAGTGTGGAACGAATTGTCTGGCGAACGGCCGTCGAGCCCAAATTTTCATTGCCAGATAACATTGATTGGATAAAAGCCATCGGGCCTTTTGCGCTAGCAGACGAACGTCAGTTATTAAGTGAGCAAGGCATTGATGTGATCGTCAGTAAAAACAGCGGTGGCTCCGCAACCTACTCAAAACTGGACGCGGCACGTGAATTATTGATTCCTGTAATGCTGCACAACCGACCAAGATTGCCAGCCGCGGATCGAGAATTCAGTGACACACAAGATTGCCTACAAGCCTGTTTAGCGATGTGGGGCAATACTCATTCTAAGAATCAACAAAAAGACAGCCAACAGTGACTCCTTCAGACGACTATAAATACGAAAACAATCCACAAGCCATCGAGAACGACAGTTTTAGACAGATCCGTGAACTCACCGATTTGTCGGGTTTAAGCCAAGATCAGCAGCAAGTGGTTATGCGCGTGGTGCACAGCCTTGGTTTGCCTGATGTGGCCGAACAAGTGCGATTCAGCGCCAATGCAACCCAAGCTGGACGTGACGCATTAGCGAACAATTGCGCCATATTATGCGATGTGGAAATGGTCAAACAAGGCGTGACCAAGCGCATGATCACTCGTGAACCTTTGTGTTTTTTGAACGATTCGCGAACCGCTGAGTTAGCCAAAAGCAAAGGTGAAACGCGCTCTATGGCGGCGCTGAGTTTGTGGCAAGACGATCTTGCGGGCAGCGTGGTGTTAATCGGTAATGCACCAACGGCCTTGTTTCGCTTGTTGGAAATGATCGAAAATGGCGCGCCTAAGCCCGCGTTGATTATCGGCATGCCAGTGGGGTTTGTCGGCGCAGCAGAGTCGAAAGACGCCCTTTGGCAAGCGCACGAAAAGCTGGGCATTGAATGCATCACCTTGCTGGGTCGCATGGGCGGCAGCGCGGTGACCTCGGCCAGCTGTAATGCTTTGATGCGCTGTAATGTGGACGAGTATTATTGATTGGGAACTAAGCTCGTTTTTTTTGTTCCTTCCCCTTATCTTCAAGGGGAAAGTTAGGATGGGGTTGTTAGCTTTTGACCCCCTCCCAGCCTCCCCCTTGACAGGGGGAGGAGCAGACTGCGATGTTCTAATGAAGCACAGATACCTCGTTCCTTGGTGCGGGGACATTGAATGGAAGTAGGTTAATGACAGAAACACAAATGCCAATCCATGTAATTGGCCTTGGTGTGAACGAACACGCAAACCTTGATGCGTCTGCGCAAGCGGCATTGGCAAGCTTATCTGAGCAAGACATCGTGCTAGGTTCGCCTCGTCAACATGACACCATTGCGGCGTATTCCCACAAGGCTCAGCGTTGTGATTTGCCCAAGCTCAAGCAGCTAGAAGGCGACTTTGCGACGTGGCAAACCCAAGGCGCAACACAGGTTGTGGTGTTGGCGTCGGGTGATCCTTTGTATTACGGTATTGGCGCTTGGTTAATGCGTACTTTTTCACCCGAAAACCTGATGTTTTATCCGAATGTTTCCAGCATTCAAGCGGCGTGTCATCGTTTAGGGTTGTCCTTACAAGACGTTAATGTGGTCAGCCTTCATGGTCGTCCATTGTCGAGTTTGCGCCGTCATTTGCAGTCGAACAGCACTTTAGTGTTATTGACCGATCAATACAGTCAACCGAAACACATTGCGGAAGAATGTGTGCAAGCAGGTTTGGATCAAAGTGACATCATCGTTTGCGAAGCCTTGGGTTACGAGCAGGAAAAAGTTCGCTCCTTTGTTGCCCAGACCTTGGTTAAAACCGAAGTAGAGTGTGATCCGCTCAATGTCGTTGTGGTGAAAACTAGTCAACAAACCTCCTTTTATCCCAGCGCCGTGGGCATCCCCGACGCGTCCTTTATCACTGACAAAGGCGACGGCAAAGGCATGATTACGAAGCGAGAAGTACGCTTGGCGATTTTGTCTTATATGAATATTGAACAGGGCGATACCGTGTGGGACATTGGTGCGGGTTGCGGTGGCGTAAGTGTGGAAATGGCGTATTGGCATCCGCGTAGCCAGATTATTGCCATTGAACATCATCCAGAAAGGCTCGCCTGTTTAGCGGCCAACCAAGATCGTTTTGGCGTAGTGCAGAATCTATCCATTGTTGCGGGTCGAGCGCCCGACGTGCTGGTGGATTTGCTTTCTCAACATAATGAGCAGAATACAACCCCCAACAAAGTATTCATTGGCGGCAGCGATGGCGAATTAAGCGCCTTAATGGCGCAAGTGTGGGATCTATTGCCCGATGGCGGCAGTTTGATGGTCAGCGCGGTGACGGAAGACACCAAATTTCAAGTGATGCAATTCGCTCAAGCGCGAGAAAGCGCACAAGACGCAGACGAGCAAAGCCTGCAAGTGTCTATTGCCAAAGGCGAACGCTTAGCGGGGCAGCGGTTATTTCGCCCCAATTTACCGGTAACGCTTCACCATTTTAAAAAGCATTTTGCAGAACATATGATCAAGACAATCTATAAGGAAAGCGCACAATGAGTGCCTCTGCTACAGTACAAAAAACAGGCCGATTCATTGGTGTGGGGGTCGGCCCTGGTGATCCAGAACTGATTACACTCAAGGCATTGCGTTTGATCCAGCGCGCAAGTGTGGTGAGTTACCTAGCCAACGACGAAGGCGGCTCCCAAGCGAAAACCATCGCCAGTGAAGCCTTTGCTGGCGTGACGCACGTGCAAAACGAAATTGCCATTGTGATGCCCATGTCGACGGATCGCTCTTTGGCGAATGAAGCCTACGACAATGGCGCAAACGCCATCGCCGCCGAATTGGCACAAGGCAAAGACGTGGTTTTTTTGTGCGAAGGTGATCCGTTATTTTTTGGCTCATTCGCGTATTTATTAGAACGCTTAGAAGGCGATTTTCAATGCCAAGTGGTGCCGGGCGTTTCGTCTATTAATGCCGCGTCTTCGGCGTTAAATCATCCGCTCACGGTGCTAAAAGAATCTTTCGCCGTGGTCAGCGGTCGCCATTCCGCTTTGCAGATTGATACCGCCTTGGAACAACACGACAGTGTGGTGATCATGAAAGCAGGGCGTGCTCGCCCTCGTATTCTCATGGCGCTGCGCAAAACCAACCGTATGCAAGACGCCAAATACCTAGAGTACATTGGTCGTGAAAACGAACGCATCGTACGAGATGTGTCGACCTTGGAAGACAAAGCTGGCCCGTACTTTTCCTTGTTTGTGGTGACAAAAAGCGAGCGAGGCACACGGTGATACGCATTGTCGCGCTAACCCCCGCAGGGAAACAACTTGCTGAACGCTTACAAGCTGAATGGCCTAAGGCGAATAACCTTGAGGTGAGAGTTGATTACAAACCAAAACCTTTTGCTGAGTCGGTACAAACCGCCTTTAAAAATGGTGATTGGTTGGTGTTTATTTGTGCGACAGGCATCGTCATGCGAACTCTCGCACCGGTGATTCAAGACAAGTATCGAGACCCGCCAGTCTTGGTTTTGGACGAAGAAGGTAAATTTGTCATCCCGCTGTTATCGGGACATGAAGGCGGCGCCAACGAGTGGGGTGCGCAAGTGGCAAAATCCCTTGGCGCACAACTTGTGATGACCACAGCGAAACCTTACCTGAATCCTATTTACACCTTGGGAATGGGCTGCGAACGACATTGCCCACTGGAATTCCTAGAAAGCCTCATGCTCGACGCCCTTGCGCAAAAAGGCTTAACGCCAAATGACATTCATTCCTTAAACAGTATCGACATCAAAGCGGATGAAAGCAACCTCATTGCCCTCGCCGCAAAATACCACTGGGACTTCAACACCTACAGCGCCCAACAACTCGCCCCGATGGAATCACTACTTAGCACTAAATCTGACTACATATTCAACACCGTCGGAGTCTACGGCGTCGCCGAATCCGCAGCGCTTTTGGCTGCGGGAAATGTTACTGGTACTGAACCAGAACTCGTATTGAATAAAATCAAAAACGCCAAAGCGACCTGTGCGGTGGCGAGAGGGTTTGGGTTGTAGTCATTTTCTTCGCTTACCTACCGCGAACCTAACCTACAAGACTAAAAAACCACGCTTACTCATAGTTCTTCTTCGCTTTTGTGACTTTTTCTAAGTACATCTGAGATTCAGATCGAGGATGGTCGTATCTGAGTTTTTTATAAACATTGCTCACGGATGTTTGGTTTAGCTTGTCCATCGCTCTTGTTCTGTTGCTGTCGAATGTTTTCAGTACGTTTCCTGTGCCGCCGTTGTAGGCGGAGATCATGGAATATTCTTGGCTGGTTTTATTGGTGACTTTGACGAGATAGCGCGTTTGCAAAATATAGAGATAAGCGCTGCCGATATCGATGTTGCTAGCAGGGGAGAAAAGCACTTCTTTGGTTGGTTGGCCTGATTTTTTCTTCACTAGGTTGTACACGTCTTTGCCGGCAGTGGAAGGCACAACTTGCATCAAACCATAAGCGTTTGCTGGGCTGACGGCGTAAGGGTTAAAAGAACTTTCAGTTTCGATGATGCCATAAATAAGGGCGGGTTCTAGGTTGTAGCGTTTAGCGGCGGCGATCACATAGTCGCTGTATTTTTCTTGGCGAAGGTGTTCGTGCTGTGCAACAAGATTGAATTCAACGGCGTAAACCGTTTTGCCGTTTGATTTGGATTTTTTAAGTTTGTTGGTCACAAGGTAATTTGAGTAACGTTCTGCTCGCCAGCGATATTGCACAAGCTTGCCATCGTGATCCATGACTTGAGGGTACAAAAACGGCACGCCTTCGGTATTTGGTGCGGAGCTGGAAAAAATATCGGTTTTGGTTGGATCGGCCGTAGTGAGTAGTGTGGTTGCGACGGCTTGTTTTAAGGTATCAAGCGGTGAGTTTGTGGTGAGTGTTTCGACTCGCACTGTGCCTTTTTCAAAATCGACGATGGTTCTGGCTTGGTAGTCGTTGGTGTATTTTACGTACTTTTTCTTATCAGGCAGCTCGCTATTGCCTTTGCCCCATTTCTTATTCACTTTCTGGTCAAGGTCTGCGTACAGGGCTTTAATCGCTTTAATGTCTGATCTGATTAAGTCTCTGCTGACTTTTGCTTGCTTCGCGATGGCTTTTACATCGTCAACATCATTAGCGCTTTTTATCTGTTCTGATAGTTTATTCACCGACGTAAGTGATGCAAATGAGGTGGATTGGCAGCCACTTAATGTTAGTAACAAAAAACCAAGTGATATAAAGGCAAATTGGCGGAGGGTATTGTTAAACATCAAATTACTACTCATCTTTAAGTGACATTAAAAGGTCGCTGTATTTTCGTTGAAGTGCTCTATTTTAAACGGTAGGAATGTCTGTGTTATAAAAATGCTGTCTATTCAGTCGCTGGATTGTATCAGAATAGTCATCTATGTAAAAAAGGACCATCACTCTGTGACCTCATTATGATGGTGTTCATGGCGAACATCGTCTGTATTAGATTCCAGTGCTTCGAGTATGGTGCAATGCTCGGCACTTTCTGCACCACCGCAACAGGCATCTGATAGGCGCTTTAGTGACGTTTGAAAGCGAATGAGTTCGGCAATTTTTTTCTCGACGTCATATCGTTTAGTGTCGACTAAGACTTTTACATCAGCGCAGGCGTTGTCTGCTTTGTTTACTTCTATGGAGAGTAATTCACGAATGTCGGCCAGTGTGAATCCAACGCCTTTAGCTCGAAGGATAAATTGTAGGGTATCTTTGTCTTTTTCTGTGTAAAGGCGATAGCCAGATTCTGAGCGACTGGACGGTGTGAGTAGCGCGTTTTTTTCATAAAAGCGTAATGTGTCGCTATTAATATTGCATATTCTTGCCAGTTCACCAATTCGATACATTCTTTATACTCCCTTTACCGTTGTCTTATTATAAACCTTAGAGGTAAGTCACAGGTCAATGATTTTCTTGGTCTTTTACTTTTCTTTCACCTGAGATCTTTTACATTACGGGCGTATGTTTTTCTGGTAAGTTTTAGCGCTTTGCGCCATGAATAGTAGAAGGTAGGTTAAGGTGGATATACTGCATAGTGTCATTTTGGGGTTGGTAGAGGGAGCAACAGAGTTTTTACCTATTTCTTCAACAGGTCATATGATTGTGGTCAGTCAATGGTTGGGAATGGAGCAAACAGAAGGTAACAAAGCGTTTGAGGTGATTATTCAATTGGCCGCTATCTTGGCGGTTGTCGCGAATTATAAAGAGCGTTTTACCTTTAAACATACTCGTCTTTGGTGTCAGGTGTTTGTTGCTTTTTTACCCGTTGCTGTTGTGGGTTTTTTACTGCGTCATCAAATTAAAGAATTGTTTTCTGTATCTGTAGTGGCAACCATGTTTATTGTGGGTGGGGTAATATTTTTGATTACTGAAAAAGTGATTAAGGGTAAAAAGGCCAGTGTCGAGCAGCTAGAAAATCTGAGCTTTAAGCAAGCGTTATGGATAGGATTGGCTCAGGTATTTGCATTAATCCCTGGAACCAGTCGAGCGGGTTCAACGATTGTCGGCGCTTTGTTTGCTGGCTTAAGTCGTAAGGCTAGTGCAGAGTTTTCTTTCTTATTGGCGTTGCCCGTCATGATGGCCGCTTCTGGCTACGATTTACTATCAAATTATAAGGCGTTTTCTGGGGAGCAGTTATTGCCTTTGCTGGTCGGATTTGTCGTCGCATTCGTGAGTGCTTTTGTGGCAATGAAACTGTTTATGGCATTTTTGGACAAATTTACGTTTGTGGCTTTTGGTTGGTATCGCATTGTGTTTGGTGGGCTTTTGCTGTTTCTTGCTTAGCCTTATCGCATTTACGTTTATGTTGTAGCACCCACGTCCATAACAGTATGACATCGCGTCAAATAGTCGTTTACACATAGGAAGGGATGTTTTGTAATGTCCCTTCATGTTTGCCTTTTTATGACGACACTTAGTGGGAATGTTTGTTATGCATCGTTGTTTTTCTTTCGCTGTGCTGGTCACTTTATTGGCTGGCTGTGTGTCTTCAGATGGCTCGCCAGCGAATCGTTCCTTAGATTCCTTTAACGGTGAGTCTGCTTGTTATGATAGAGAGACCGAGCCTTATACTGCGGTCGTGGATACGCATATACATTATCGGCCTTTTGATGGCAGGGCGATTCCTTTTGAGGAGATGAATTCCTATTTATCTCAGACCAGTGTTCGCTTTGCCAATGTGTATGGTATTGGGCAAATGCTTCCCGCCTATTCCGCCTGCTCTAATTATCTGAAATGTCCTGGTACGCCAGTGCTGCCGACAACACGGAATGATTTTGTTAATGCCGCCAATATGATGGAGCATAGACCTGACAACCTCCATCTCACTCTTTCAATGACCTTTACTGATTTATCCAATCCTGAACCAACGATCGAGTTGATGAAGCTCTATGAAAAAGAGTACCCAGGTTTGTTTCATTGGATGGGGGAAGTGAATTTGGTCAAACAAGCTCAATTCAACAATCATCATGTAGCGGCAAGCCCTGAAGATATCACTCAGTGGGCGGGGTTCATGACAGAATTACGAACAAGAGACTATCCCATTACAATACATTCAGACTTGGGTAATGATGCGTCACCTACCTTGTATCTGCCTCTCATGGAGCAAGCGTTGGCGTTGTATCCTGATAACAAAGTTGTCTGGGCGCACATGGGATTGTCCTATGAATTGACGACAATGAAGGCATCAGAGCACATTGCAGTTTTGTCACGCTTATTGGACCAATATCCTAACTTGATGCTGGATATTTCATGGCGTATTTTGGACGATTACTATTTTAGTAAGTCAAATAATCAAGCTCAATATGTTGCTTTTATGAACCGTTATTCTAACCGTATTTTACCAGGCTCTGACTTTGTTGCGTTTCGAAACAATACTTTTAAGACATACCAACAAGAGTTAGAGGTTACTGGTCGTATACACAAATATCTTAGTGATAAAGCCTTTCGTGATATTGCTTTGGGACAAAATTATTTTACGTTATTGAACCTTGATTATCAGGCGCCAGAGGTGTGTCAAAAGTAGTGTTTTATTTAAAACATGCTTTCAATTTTCTTAGTTTATTCGTTGTCTTGCGTTGTTAAATAGCAGGACGTGCTCCATGCTTCTAGTATTCAAACTCGGAGGAAACTGTGTATGGGTAAGTATTTTTCAGCCGCTTCTAACCGTGGTCAATCTTTAGGGGAGGAAGTGGCGAACAGTATCAGTCATGGTTTGGGGTTGGTCGCTGCGATTGTTGGTACTCCGTTTCTTATTTTGAGTGCCATTGATTACGCCGATATGAGTTTTCTTGTCGGAGTAAGTATTTTTTCAGCCACCATGATTGTGCTGTATTTGGCATCGACGGTTTATCATGCGATGCCACAAGGCAAGGCGAAATATGTCTTTCAGGTGATCGATCACTCTGCTGTATATTTATTGATTGCGGGAACCTATACACCCTTTATGTTGGGTGTGTTGGAAGGTGTTTGGGGCTGGTCTTTGCTTGTAGCCGTTTGGACATTAGCAATGGTTGGAGTGGGTCTTAAAGCATTTGGGAAGGCCTCTCATCCTGCTGTATCCACTACGCTCTATGTTATTTTGGGCTGGCTTATATTGATTGCGATTAAGCCGCTTGTTGCCCTTATGGAACCCGATGGTTTGCTCTTACTAGTGCTTGGTGGCGTACTTTATACACTTGGTGTGGTGTTTTTTGTGATTGATTCACGTCTGCGCTATGGGCATTTGGTTTGGCATTTATTTGTTGTGGGTGGGACAGTGAGTCACTATTTTTCGATTTTTTATTACGGCGCTTAATGTAACACTGAAAATATCGTTATTGACCGACTCTATTTTGCCATCTATGCAGTGTTTTAAGCTGTTCTAGCATCAATGTTTTGTTATGAGGCGTTAGTTCACTGAATAGCTTTAGCACACTCTGTGTTTCGTGGCTGAGCAGTAGCTGGTTAATGTACTGCTCATCTCTTTCTTCTTCTTCTTCTTCTATTTTTTCTTCATCGACTTCTTTTTCAAGAAAATCTGATATGTCTGTGATTGGTCGCTCGCTAGCAGCATACAAAATGGATGGTTTTGTATTGAGTGCGATAGCCAATCGTTGAAGCACCTTCTGAGAGGGTTGTCTTAGTCCTTTTTCAATACGTGAAACGTTACTGGTGGCCATGTCGGCTTCCAGTGCGATTTGCTCTTGTGTCATCTTACGTTGAAGGCGCAAAATTTTAATAACGTGGCCAATATTCATCGGAAGATTATCCGTTTAATTTTGCCTATATGGCAAAACCTGTCAGGCAATTTACTTGACAGAAATTGCCTAATGGGCAATATTGATGAATCTTTTTGTCTATAAGACAAATGTAGGGTGATGTGTAGCGTTAATCGAGACATGCAGTAAAGGGATTGACTTGTGATAACAGACAGTTTGAATTTTGGGCGTGATTGGGGGCAGTTACAAGAAACGAATGACAGTTTAATTGTGTTAGATGGTAAGGATTTAATTGTTTCTTGTAATGAACTGGCTCAAAAAACGCTATTCAACGCGAATAATTACACAGAGGTTACATTTCTCTTTGACAGCTTTTGGTTAGAGGCCGAGAAGCGAGTTTTTTATTTGAGTGAGTTTAGAAGCATTGTAGGGAAAACAATCACGCTTTTATTACGTTCGATCGATCGAGAATATTATCGTGTAGATGTCTGCGTTGAAGCGTTTTCTTTTCTGGATCAATCACTTTTAAGTCTTACTATTCAAAAAAGTAGAGCTCAGATTAGCGCTGATGGTTTCGAAGACGCTCGTTTCAGTAAGACGAGTTTGATGGCGAAGGCGTTGAGTGAGGATTTGAGCAATAGCATGTTAGAGTTACACTACCAGCCCCAAATAAATGCGTTAGACAGTCGTCTTTATGGTGTAGAGGTGTTATCAAGGTGGACGAGTAAAGCGTTTGGTTGTGTTCCACCAGACGATTTTATTGCCATAGCGGAAGGGTTTGGCCTTATAGCAACATTGGATTTATGGGTCTTGCGTCAAGCATGCCAGCAGCTCGCGGACTGGCGTAAGCGCAATATAGAGGTTCCTCTTATCGCGGTTAATTTTTCTCCTGCCACCTTCGATTTTCCTGATTTAAAAAATACGATTCAAACGACCCTTAAAGAGAATAATCTGTTGCCATCTGATTTGGTATTGGAGGTGACGGAAAACAAGGAGGTTGTTTCTGCTTATCAATCTGCAGATGTCATTCATGATCTGTATTTAATGGGCATTCATATCTCATTGGATGATTTTGGAGTCGGGTATTCAAACTTAAAACGATTACTAAAATTCCCCGTATCACAATTGAAGCTAGACCGTTCTTTTGTGATGGGGTTGCCACAAACTATTTCAAAAGATCTTAGTGAAACGGTGTTGGGCATTAGTCAGAAAATAGGGGCGGTCTCGATCGCAGAAGGTGTAGAAACAGAGTCGCAGTTTTTTCTTTTGAAAGAAATGGGTTATGAGGTAATCCAAGGGTATTTTTTTGCACGTCCTCTTTCTAGAGTGCATTTTGAAGAGTGGCTTTCCAGCATCCATAATTCGCTCATATCACCACTGAAAGTCTGACGATCTAGACGGATTTTATAATTTGTAGTTTGGATCTAGAGTCGGGTTCATATCTTCCAAATAGGATCAGGTGTATATTGCTTTTTTCTGTACTGACTCGCGTCTGGTACAATAATTTTTTTTGATGTTTCGCTGTTATTTATGAATATTTCTTTAAAAAATATCGCTGAATCTGATGTAACTTGCTCTAACTGCCAAGCTTGTTGTTGTCGTATGGAAGTCATGATCATCAGCGATACTGGCGTGCCCGATAAGCATATTTCCGTGGATGAATGGGGCGGAGAAACGATGTTGAGGCTTGACGATGGTTGGTGCTCCGCAGTGGATAGAGATACCTACCTTTGTACGATTTACGAAAATCGGCCTTGGATTTGCCGAGAGTTTGAAATGGGATCGGATGAGTGTCGGGAAGAATTTAACGTTATTAGGTAGCCATAATAGCGCGTCGCGTATTTCATCATGTTTTAAAGCAAGACCTATTGCCATTATCCTAAATTGTTGGTTTTCTATTAATCATTTGGTTGTTGCTTGACCATGTGTCATATCGTGGAAAACTGGCGTCTGTAGACTTTAAAAGAGGTGTTTCGATGCAAGCGACTCAAATAGGGTTTAATCCAGAATATTCTGAAGATGCCCCGAGCCTAGATGAGCTTAGCAGCTTAGTTGGCAGCGCGTTACTTGAATTTGGTACGCCTTGGTGTGGACATTGTCAGGCATCACGTTCGGCGATCGAAGAGGTTATGTTGGCGTTCCCAAACTTAGCGCATATCAAGGTGTTTGACGGCAAAGGAAAACGGCTTGGTAGGCAGTTTAGTGTGACGCTTTGGCCAACCTTAATTTTGCTGCACGACGGGAAAGAAGTTGGGCGAGTTGTTCGTTTTACAACAGCCAATGAAGTACGAGAATTGATGAGCCAAAGCGTTTGAGTACTGACTAATATTTTAGTGCTGGCTAATATTTGAGTGCTGGCTAATAGAAGCCGCCACTGTTAAGACGGCGTTTTTTTAGGCTGTTATGTCAATCAGTCTGCCAATGGTTTTATCCGATGAGTCGATCACCTTGGCATTGGCTTGAGCTTCTAATTCACTGCTTTTGGCTTCGATTAAGCCATCTTGAATAGGAGAACCGTAAATGCCCGAATTTTTAGGTGCATTTTGGCTTAGCGTTTGGGTTGATGCCTCTGCTACTTTTTGGCTGGCTTGGTCTAGTTTATCTTGGCTGCGCTGTAGACCTTGCTGACCAAATGGAAATGAAGAATTGTTGATTTGCATTGGCTGGCCTTCTTTTTAAAGTATTTAGTAATAGTATCATTTAATTGTCTGTTTTTTGAACAAGGAATGTTTTTTTATGTTGAGTATTGAAAATGCCATTCATTGACGATGTTGTTAGTCACCTGAAGGAGAGAGTGACGGGTGGTTTGAAGAAGATCTTGCCTATCTGTGTGCTTAGTTTTTTCTTATCGCCTGCGATGGCCATCAATGCTATTGATTCTGCTAATAAGGCGCTTTTGTATAAAGTGATAGACGAGAGTCAAGCGGGTACTCGTTCTGCTGGCCATACTCAAAAACTAGAGGCATTGAGTCAGGTTTTGTTGGGCTCTTTGTATGTTGGTGGCAGTGTTGGCGAAGGTGAAGAAGGGATTTATGATAAAGACCCTTTAGTGCGTTTTGATGTATTTGATTGCACAACGTATGTTGAAACAATATTGGCGGGTGCTATGTCGGCTTCTTCTGATGAATTTGAACAGAATTTAATGCGACTACGCTATAAAGAGGGAAATGTATCCTTCGTGTCGCGCAATCATTTTCCTAGCCTAGACTGGCTGCCTAATAATCAAGATAAGTTAGTTGATATCACATCAACCGTTGCAGGCGGCGCCGTTTCAATGGCAAAGACAATAATAGATAAAACGGCGTGGTATCAGCATATTGGGGACGATGTTATTCATTGCGATATGGCATCGTCGAGCGATTGTCTAACGTTGTTGACTCGGTTGCAGGGAGAGGGTGATACGTTTGATCCTGAGCCTGCGTTTCTATCTTATATTCCTTTGACCGATTTGTTTCTTGGTGAGGCTAAGCGTACTAATCAAGCCTTATTAGATCGAATTCCTTCTGGCAGTGTGATCAACATGGTTCGCCCCGACTGGCCAATTAAACAATGGATTGGAACTAATATGAACGTGTCACATCAAGGTATCGCCATCCGAAAAAATGGCACGTTATTTCTTCGGCATGCCAGTGTTGTATATAAAAAAGTGTTAGATGAAAACTTTGTCGATTACTTCTCCGGTTATTCAGCGTCCTCGACTTTGAAAGGGTTTAACGTTCAAAGCTTGAAGCAATAACACGCGATATTTCGTTTTATCTATTTTTTATTTATAGGCTACTTTTTATTGTTTCGCTGTTTAAAGTTGGTACTGAAATACTGTAGATGTAACTCAAGTGCATCACATGAAATGGTGATTTCGCGAACTGACAAATACAAAGAGTACATCAGGCAGATAAGGCTCGCGCCAAAAATGTAGCTGCCGATTTGTTGGTATTCTAAATAAATGGCCATCATTGATAAAACGCACAGAAAAAAGCTAACGACGCCTGCTTCCTGCATGCGTCGAATTAAGTATATACGTTTACGTAAGTTAGTAATTTGCTCAGTAATATTCTCGTCTTCAAGCTTTGGGTCAAAAGTACGAATAATAGAAGCGAGCGTCACAAAGCGGTTGGTGTAAGCCAGTAACAATAACGAAACCGCAGGAAACAACATCGCGGGCGTGGTTAGTGTGATAATCATAGTGGACCTTATTGGTAAATTGAGAAACTTTGTCGTGTTCTTTAATGCTGTGTTGTAGCGCTGATTGGTTGTTATTTTACGTCTTCACTAGAATATTTTATATCCAATAATTCCCTTCCGAAAGTATAGAAAATAAGCATTGTATCGTCCCAACTTCCTTCTATAATGCGGCTACATTTATGTAATAAAATGGCTGAGACAATATCATTTCAGTCTATTTAACCTGCGTTTTAGTTTTATCCCTTCCGGTGATGAGTGAGAGAAAAATGAGTGATGTGTTGAGTATTGGCTTACTGATTATTGCCGGTGCATTGTTTGCTATGTCTGAAATGGGGATGGCCGCCGCGAGAAAAATAAAGCTACGAGTGCTCGCCGATGAGGGCAACGTAAAAGCGCTTGCCGTGCTTAAGTTACAGCAAAAGCCCGGTGCTTTTTTTGCCATGATTCAAATTGCTTTGAATGCAATTGCTATTTTGGGCGGTATTATCGGAGAGCAAGCACTGACCCCTTACATTACACAGGTTGTGACCTTAATGTATTCCGGCCCGTTATTGGATCAAGTTAGTTTTGTCCTTTCTTTTCTGACGTTGACGTCGCTGTTTATTTTATTTGCAGATTTGCTGCCAAAGCGTTTGGCGATCATTATGCCGGAAGCGGTGGCTATTCGTATGGTTACGCCAATGCTTTGGGTAACCTTTATGTTAACGCCCGTGGTTTTTTTGTTTAATGGTATAACCAATACGATTCTGCGCTTGTTTAATGTGCCAATTGAGCGTGAAGAAATTGTTACTACAGAAGATATTGTAGCCATGATGGAAGCCGGTGCGGAAGATGGCAGTTTGCAGAGTCAGGAATATCAGCTTATTGGTAATGTGTTTGAACTAGAAACGCGCAATATTTCCAGTGCGATGACTCCGCGTGATCAGATTATCTACTTCGATATTGACGACAGCAGCGAAGTCATTAGCCAGAAAATCATTGATCATCCACATAATGATTTCTTAGTTTGCAATGGTAGTTTAGATAAAATTGAGGGCATTATTGAGTCAAAAGAAATATTGCGATTGGTGCTTAAAGGGGAACCAGCGCAAATCAAACCAGAGCAAGTGGATAAAGATGTCTTTTATTTACCAGAAACACTAACGCTTTCGGAAGCGTTAAATGCGTTCAGAATGGCGCCACAAGCGTTTGCTGTTATCGTCAATGAATACGCGACAATTGTTGGCATTGTAACGGTGAAAGACTTACTTGGCGGCTTCATGGGGGGGTTGTTAACGCCTCATGACGAAGAACAAATCGTACAGCGTGACGCGAATTCTTGGTTAATAGAGGGATTGACGCCGATCAGTGATGTTATGCGAAGTCTTACTATAGAAGAATTTCCAGATCGTAGCCAATATGAAACCCTGGGTGGTTTTATGACTTATAGTTTAAAGCGATTGCCAAAGCGTACAGATTTTTTTGTCTATGCAGATTATAAGTTTGAAGTATTGGACCTTGAAGGTGTTCGTGTTGAACAGGTCTTGGTAACACGTTTGAAATAAAGAAAATAGCCATCGGTTCATCGAGATGTTGTGGAAGTAGGCGGAGAACATCAATATTAAGTTAGTTGCTGGAGGCTATCTACTTGGACATTACGTGCTTTTATTTGTGGTCGACTGGCGGGACTTCAATTAAATAATATTACGATTACTTTAGACAAAGAAGGCTATAAAGCCGAGATATTTAAGTATTCTCCAGCAGGCTTAGCGCCCGTCTTACTATTGGGGAAATTGTTGTACATGGCTCCTTGGCCGTCGTTAGAGGAGGCGATTACGCTGTCACGCCAGTGGTCTATCTAAACTAAACACATGCACTCCTTAAAGTTGCTTAGATTGTGTTGTTTGTTGCACGAGAAGGTGCGTTTTGTCTCAATTAAGCACTACTCGTCAAGAAATTCAGCGATTATTCGAATAATGGGGAAAGGGCGTTTCTTTAGAAAAGGCTGACATATATCTGCTTTTTTCAATGCTAGCATGACATTACTAAATTCATGAAAGGTGAGGAAAGCAAGATGGCTCGTTTCATTAAAAAATTAGTAAATGTACATGTATTCCACCGTCGTTCAGGTACTTCAAAAGCACTGGAGACAGAAACGGACATGGATGAGTATGAATGGAAAGGCTGGGGCGCTTGGGTTGATTTAAAAAGTAGTGACGACGCTTATCTTTAAATATAACAGTTAGAAAACCATGAAAAAATTCATGAATCGATTTGCATATTGTCTAACTGTTTTTGTGCAAAAAGGTTCTCTTTTTTAAAGATCGACCATATAAAAAGGAAAGTGAGCGCGTTTCTCCGTGTACATTTGACGACCAAAATATAACCCAGTAGGCTAGATAACAAGGTAGAAGTTAAACCTTTTGTTTCGTTATTTCTTTCTCGGTGATATTTGAGATATCGCCTTAAGAGAAATACTGGGAATAAAAAGATTGATATTCTTGCCTGATCCGTATCATGCATTAATTGTTTGTTTTTTGTCGCACTTCGGACTTCAATTCGAGGGCGCTGACAAATCAGTTTCATTTTTAGAAGGAGAATAAAGAATGGCTACCGGAATCAAAAACACGACCCAATCAAAAGCACATGAAAAAGTAGATAGTGCGGCTGAAGTGGCCCATAAAGGGGTAGACAGCGCGGCTGAAGTGAAAGAAAAAAGCCAAGAACGTATCGAAGAAGTGGCTCATCAAATCAGCGAACAAGCCCATAAAATCGCGGAAACAGCGAAAAGCCAATCAGAAAAAGTATCTTCTGCCGTGGGTGAATACGCCAAAGAACATCCAGTCAAAACTATCGGTATCGCCTTTTTAGCAGGTGCATTGGCTGCTAGTTTTTTGTGCAAGCGTAAATAAACTTCATGGAAACACCGCCGCATTCAGACTCGCAATCGAAGACCGACTCACCCGATGAGACGTCGGCTTTTGATGAGGTTATCATCTCACACAAAAGTTGGTTGAAGAGCGTATTAGGGTTAGGAGCACTAGAAGCTAAAATGTGGGTGACTTCGAGCGCCCAGCTCCTCGCCTTAATGTGCGGTGTCATTTTCTTGTTACTCACTACGTGGTTGTTGCTTATTTCCACCGCGGCTGCCATTGCTTGGAGTTATGGCTTTTCACTGGTTGGTATTTTATTGAGTGCCACTTTGATGACTTTTGTCAGTGCGGCTGTCTTGCTCTATTTGGTTGGAATTACATTGAAAAACATGAATTTTACCCGCACGTTGGACGCTATTATTCCAACGGAAGAGGAATAAGTAATGTTTGGTCTTAAGCGTATGCATAGGCAACGAAAACACTTGTACGAACGCACTCAACGACTGGGAAAACGTGCCAAACTATCTCGTGAAAATGCCATTGATGACGTTCTAGACAAAGCGACCAGTCCAGCAGGGTTGATTGCAAGCTTTGTTTTAGGCGCGAGTACGCAACTGGATATCACAAAGAAAATTCGGAAGAGCCTATTAAATGGTGCCAGTCGAGATGTGTTGAGTTTTTTATCAACACAAGTGATGGCTTACATGGCCACAGAAGCCCCAAAAACGGCGACGAAAGAAGAGAATCCCTCTGTCGATCAGCCTCCAACAATGCCTGCTCAAGATCCAACAGTACCTTTCGAAGAAGACACGGATCAGCAATCGGTGAAGGAAACTATCCCGCGCTATTAAGGCGTGCTCTTCTCTAATATGGTTGTTTATTCAAAAAACATCGCTTAGTCCTCGACTTTAGTGCATTAAATCACTATATTCGCCCCCCTTTGTGTTTATATTTTGTACGCTGATCAGGCGACAAGCGTAAACGGCTTTCTATTCTTTTTTTTCAGGACTTTCTTTTGATTTCCACGGCTAATATCACCATGCAATTTGGCGCAACGCCATTGTTTGAAAACATCTCAGCGAAATTTGGTAACGGCAATCGTTATGGCCTAATTGGCGCTAACGGTTGCGGTAAGTCCACCTTCATGAAAATTCTCAGCGGGGCACTGATACCGACTTCTGGAAACGTTTCTATTACGCCGGGTGAAAAAGTCGGTACCTTGAGTCAGGATCAGTTCGCTTTCGAAGAATACTCCGTTGTTGATGCCGTTATTATGGGCGATGTGGCGCTGTGGAAAATTAAACAAGAGCGCGATGCGATTTACTCCAAGCTAGAAATGAGTGAAGAAGACGGTATGCGTGCCGGTGAGCTAGAAGCAGAGTTTGCAGAAATGGATGGCTACAGCGCCGAAAGCCGTGCAGGTGACATTTTATTAGAAGCCGGGATTGAAGAAAATCATCACTTTAGTCTAATGAGCCAAGTCGCACCAGGTTGGAAACTTCGAGTATTACTTGCGCAAGCCTTGTTTGCTAATCCAGACATATTGCTGTTAGACGAACCAACCAACAACTTGGATATTCATACCATCAACTGGTTGGCTGATGTATTGAATCAACGTAAATGCACCATGATTATCATTTCCCACGATCGTCACTTTTTGAATTCTGTATGTACGCATATGGCAGACATTGATTTTGGTGAGTTGCGTATTTACCCAGGTAACTACGAATACTTTATGGAAGCGTCGTCTCTTATTCGTGAGCAGCTTTTAACCGAGAATTCGAAAAAAAGTGCCGAAATGGAAGATTTGCAAGCGTTTGTAAATCGATTCTCTGCGAATGCTTCGAAAGCGAAGCAAGCCAGCTCTCGTGCTAAAAAATTAGATAAAATTGAATTGTCAGAAGTAAAACAGTCAAGCCGGATGACGCCATCGCTAAACTTCAAACAAGATAAAAAACTTCACCGTCAAGCATTGATTCTTGAAGAGCTTGGGCACGGCTACGAGGATGAACTATTATTTACAGATGGCAGTATTATTCTTGATGCTGGTGCTAGGCTTGCGATTATCGGTGAGAACGGTGCGGGTAAAACAACCTTTCTTCGTTGTTTGATTAATGAATTAGAAGCCAAACAAGGTGAAATTAAATGGGCAGAAAATGCTGTTATTGGTTATTGCCCGCAGGACAGCACAGAAGATTTTAATTCTGATATGACTTTGTTTGATTGGATGTCAAAATGGCGTACGGTAAAACATGATGACTTAAAAGTTCGCGCTATGCTGGGTCGCTTATTGTTTACGGCCGATGACTTTAATAAGAAAGTCCGAGTTTGCTCTGGTGGTGAGAAGAACCGTCTATTGTTTGGTAAGTTAATGATGATGGACTTAAACGTTCTTATCATGGACGAGCCAACCAACCATATGGATATGGAAGCGATTGAAGCCCTTAACAATGCTTTGATCGACTTTGATGGCACCTTAATTTTCGTCAGTCACGATAGAGCGTTTGTCTCGTCTTTGGCAAACCGAGTGATTGAAATCAAAGGTCAACAGATTATTGATTTCCAAGGTACTTACGATGAATATCTCGCTCATCAAGCCTAATTTTATTTAGATTCAAGTATTAAAAAAACCGCTTACTGATATTCAGTAAGCGGTTTTTTTGTTTCAAGTCTTTCTAAATGCAATGTAAACGCAAATTACAGTTTAAAAATAGACATGACTTCTTGGGTGTCTTTGGCTGTTTTTGCTAAAGATTCGCTGGTAGCGCTGTTTTGTTGGACCTGCAAGCCTGCTTGGGCGGAGAGTTCAGAAACCTTTTGATTTAAATGGTTAAGTTGCTGCACCGCTTCGCTTTGCATGGTGACACTTTGAATAACTTTGTTACTAGCTCTGTTTATTTCACCTACTGATAGGGAGATATCTTGTAGATATTGTGTGGAGAGGGTGATTTCTTCTGTGGTTTTTTGTGATTGCTGATGGCTCGCGGTGATACGAGCTTCGGCTTCTTTCGCACCACTTTGAAGCTTACTGATCATGTTTTGAATTTCATCGGTGGACGCTTGAGTTCTACTTGCCAAGCCGCGTACTTCATCTGCTACAACGGCAAACCCTCTTCCCTGCTCACCTGCTCTGGCCGCTTCTATCGCTGCGTTGAGGGCTAATAAGTTAGTTTGTTCGGCAATGGCACTAATGACGTCTAGTACTGAACCTATGGTTTGTGATTGTTCTGCTAGTTGTACGACGGTGTTTAAACCCGCTTCCAGATCCTCAGAGAGCTTTTCAAGAGATTCTACTGTTTGTTTAATAGAGACTTGTCCCGTTTGTGTTTTTTCTGCTGTTATTTGTGCAGAGGTAAGGGTTGACTGAGTGCCTTCAATGACTTCATTTTTAAACGTATCAACTTCTTTGATGGTTTTTGCCATTTCCGCAAACATGCCTTCACGCTGTTGAGTGATCGTTTGTGTTTTTGCTGCAACGGATTTTAATTCTTGGCTTTTGCTTTCAACTTCTTTATTAAGGGATACCGCTTTAGTTAAGGTTTTTGAAAGACGCTCTACAAAAGTATTGTAATAGATTGCAATCTCGGTCAATTGATCTTTGCCTGACTCTGGTAGACGCGTTTTTAAGTCGCCATCGCCGGCTGAAATGTTGTGCAAGGCGGTTTGTATTTGACCAATGGGTAAGAGAATTGAACGTACAATTAAAAAGGATATAAGCAGAGATATTAATATGATGATACTACTGACTGTACCCAGCTTAATGGCTTCTTGTTTGAATTGAGAATCCACATCATCTAAGTAAATTCCGGAACCGATGATCCATCCCCAAGGCTTAAAGCCTTGTACATAGGAAATTTTCTCTACCGGTTTTTCGCTGCCAGGCTTTGGCCACAAGTAGTCAACGAATCCAGCTTCTTTCGCTTTGACGACCTTAACGAACTCTGAAAAGAGTTTTTTGCCATTTGGATCTTCTAGATTGGTAAGGTCTTTTCCATCTAATGCCGGTTTGACCGAGTGCATTACCATGATGGCATTATAGTCATTAATCCAAAAATACTCTGATTCTGCGTAACGAATGTCTTTAATGGTTTCCATTGCATGGCGTTGGGCGTCGGCTTTAGTAAGCTCACCAGATTGTTGAAGTTTGTAATAGTGTTTAAGGACGCCTGTTGCTGTTTCAACAACATGCTTCGTTTGAGAATATTTTTCATCAAGAAGCGATTGTTTATTGACGGTGAGAGTTAAATAAATGACTAGTAATAGTCCTAGAGAAAAGAAAAAAACCAAGCTGGTTAGGCGTAGGTTGATTGGGATTTTGCGAAGCGTATTTATCATTACGTCGTCCTCGATAGGTATGTTTATTTTTATAATATCTAAGGGAGGTTAAAAATTGTTACTCCTGTTTTAGTCACCATACTTTATGAGTCGCTGCCAACATGCTGTTTGATGATTTTCCTTTCTTTAAATTGCGTTCATATGCGCCTGATTTTACGCATTTAATGCTCACCCTTTCAGCCATATAACCATAATGCTAAGCCTCTGTCATTTCTATGTAATCTTTTGCCTATAAATTGATGATTAACTTCCTTTTTGCAGGGGGAGGTCATTTTTGGTCACCCGCATTATTGGACTAGTCGCCAATTGGGATAAATATATTTAATAGTAGGGCAATATTATGAAAATTGAACAAAAACACAATTTAAGTTTTGATGAATTAGATGAAATTGCGCGACCTGCGCCACGCGTCGTAGAGTTCGAAGAAGTGGCCAATAAAATGGTTTCTCGCCGTGGTTTTTTGGGCAGTGGTGTTGCTGTTGGTGCTGGTGCATTTGTAATGGGCTCCACTACGTTATCAGCAGGAAAAGCATTGGCGGCTGGTACAGACGAGTCCCGTCTTGCGTTTAAAATGGTCAAGGCAAATGGTCTTGATACTATAACGGTGCCTGAAGGCTATAAGTGGGAAGTGGTTGTTTCTTGGGGTGATCCATTGTTCAGTAATGCCCCAGCGTTAGATACCACTACAGGTGGTACAGGCGCTTCTCAAGAGTTGGCTTTTGGTGATCATAACGATGGCATGGCTTTTTTCTCGAAAGATGGCAAGCAGATCATGGCCATTAACAACGAATACACCGATGGAAAAACGCTTCATGCGAATCGGGCTGATGGTATGCCTGAAACGGCAGACGATGTTCGTAAAAATAAAGCGGCGCATGGTGTCTCTATTGTGGAGGTGGCTCAACGTGGTGGTAACTGGGGGATTGTTCAAGACTCTGTATATAATCGCCGTATTACCGCTGATACAGAAATGGACATTACCGGTCCAGCTCGAGGTCATAAATGGATGCAGACCTCAGAAGATCCTAAAGGCTTGGTTGCCAAAGGCACTTGGAATAACTGTGGTAACGGACAAACACCGTGGGGCACTTATCTTACTTGTGAAGAGAACTTCAACGGCTATTTTACTGCCAATGATAAAAACTACAAAATGCCTGAAGCGTTTAAACGTTACGGACTTAGCACAGAAGGGCGCTACAATTGGGCTATAGGTGATGCGCGCTTTGATTTAATCAAAGAGCCCAATGAGCCAAACCGTTTTGGTTATGTGGTTGAGATCGATCCGTTAGATCCAACATCTCGTCCAAAAAAACGCACTGCGCTGGGTCGCTTTAAGCACGAAAATGCAGAATTGACCATCGCTTCAAATGGCCATGTTGTGGTCTATCTTGGCGATGACGAACGCGGCGAGTTTTTGTATCGTTTTGTGTCTAAGCATAAGTATTTAGCGGGTGGTCATAATCGTGACTTGCTGGAAGAAGGGACATTGTTTGTTGCCAAATTCCACGATAACAATCGTGGTGAATGGCTTGCTTTAACACCAAAAACAACAGGGATGACAGACGCCGAAATTTCGATTCATACTCGTATGGCTGCCTCTAAAGTGGGAGCGACAACGATGGATCGCCCTGAATGGGTGGCAGCAAACCCAAATAAAGTGGAAGTCTTCTGTGCTTTGACGAACAATAAAAACCGTGGTGTAAAACCAAATGCGGGTGGTGATGCGACCCCCCCAAGTGGCCCTAACCCTCGAGTAGAAAATAATTTTGGTCAGATCGTTCGTTGGGTTCCTATGAACGAAGATCATACCAGTAGTGAGTTTAAGTGGAACTTGTTTGTACTGGCGGGCAATCCGGCGGTTTATGACGATGCTAATGCGGGCTCTCAAAACATCAACCAAGATAATATGTTTAACTCGCCAGATGGCCTGAAATTCGACTCTAAAGGGTTGTTGTGGATTCAAACAGACGGTAATTATTCAAATGCCAAAGGCTTCCAAGGTCAAGGTAATAATCAGATGTTGGTTGGAGACCCAGAAACCGGTGAAATTCGTCGTTTCTTAGTTGGGCCAAATGAGTGTGAAATTACAGGGTCTGCTTGGAACGCCGAACGAACCACTATGTTTATTAGTGTTCAACACCCTGGCGAGAAAGGAAATTCTCATTGGCCTGACGGCGGACAGTCTGTTCCTCGTTCTAGCGTCGTTGCGATTTCTCGTAAAGATGGCGCAGTAATAGGCTAAGAGTTTTCACTGATGAAAAAAGCCAGTATGACATTCATACTGGCTTTTTATTGCTCGTAGACTCTTTGTATAATGCTTAGTTGCCTGAATCGACCCTTTTTATTTCTAATCGTGTTGTGGACCATGACTTATGTCATTAAGTGTATAAAGTTTACTTATGACATCCTTGCTTCATTATAGATAAAATGTCAGTCTTAGTTTTCTTGGGCAAAGGTACATAACTTATTTTTTCTTTATAATTTATATACTTACTTCGACCATCCTAGTTAGTTTTCTATTTTAGGGGTTGTGGATAGAGTGCCTCGGCAGGATATGAAAAATTTAAGTGAGTAGTAATGGGCGTCGTACTTTCTAAATCACTATTTATAAAGCAAGCGGTTTTAACCTTAGCGCTTGCGATTGTTTTAAGTTTGGTCAGTAGCGGTATTCAATTTATTGATGGTATTCGATATCAGAAGCAACAGATAGATCAAGACTTTGATGAGTTGCTGGCTGTTGTCGAAAAGCCGCTGTCTGAGGCTGTTTTCCGGCTAGACGTTACTTTTGCTCAACACCAGATTGACAGTTTGCTGTTGAGCTCCTCTATTGCCCATGTGGAAGTTCGAGACGAAGCCGGAGTATTGTTTGTTCAAGCAACCGCTGAAAAACGTCGTTTTTCCGTTTCCCATTCATTGGCTGATTATTTTTTACCTGACTTACAGAATTATAAGCGCGAATTGCGCTTAGAAAGACCGGTTTTTCAAGCTGGGTCTTTGCTAGTCTTGCCAGAGAAGCGTTATTTGCTCGATAGAATATTTAAAGAGCAACTTTCCATACTGATTTATAATCTATTCAAAGACGTTCTATTGGCCTCTTTGATTTCATTGCTCTTCTACTTTTTAGTAACACACCCTTTAAAGCGTTTGACAGAGTCCTTGTCGACGGTAGGCTACAATGAAAAGCTATCTTTACCAAAATCATTTTATCGACGCCATAAATCGGATGAATTAGGCCATTTGCATTCCACTTTTTCTTTACTTTGGAACAAATTAAATACGGCGCTTAGTGATTTAGAGCGCAGTGATAGCCATACAAAAGCGATGATAGAGCACGCGGCAGATGGCATTTTGTTGTTGGATGAAAACAATAAAATAACGCTGGTTAATACCGCAGCTGAATTTATGTTGAAAATGAAGAGCGAGACACTTAAGTCTCTATCTTTGGAAACCTTGCATGCCTCTTCATCTTGGGGCGTATTTTCAGAAGCCTTGAATTCACTTCAAATAGACGCTCCTCGTACGGTTGAAACGCTTTATCAAATACAAAATATTGAATTACCTGTCGAAATACGGTTAGCAAAGTACAAAATACAAGACAAAATAGAAGTTTTGATGCTCATACGTGATGTTTCTGAACGCAAAGAAACAGAAGCACATATCCATTATTTGGCGTATTACGATTCAGTCACGCACCTGCCTAACCGTCAATATTTAGCAGATAAACTTCGTGAAGCGCTACAGCGCAAGCAGCCAGTTCCAAGCTCGTCTGCGGTTGTTTTTATGGATCTCGATAGATTTAAGACGATTAATGATTCACTGGGTCATAATGTAGGCGATCAGCTACTGTGTTGTGTGGCGTCACAACTTTCTTCTCTTATCGACGATAATATTATTTTTGCGCGAATGGGTGGCGATGAGTTCGCTTTTTTATTGACTAATTTAGGTGACAATAAAGAGCAAGTTGAACTCGTCATAAATAGGTTCGCTGAAAGTATTATGTTTGCGTGTCAACAAGTTAAAAAAGCAGGTCACCATGAGGTTCATATAACAGCGAGTCTCGGGGCAACTATATTTGAGGGCTCTGAATGTTCTGAAGAAATTATTTTAAAACAAGCAGATACTGCATTATATCGAGCAAAAGAATGTGGGCGTAATACCTTTGCCTTATATAAAAAAGAAATGCAGGCCGTTTCTGATGCTCGTCTTGAGATGGAAAAAGCGCTTCATCATGCAACAGAATTTAAGTTGTTTGAATTGTATTATCAACCGCAAACGAATCACAAGGATGAGCTAATTGGTGCTGAGGCGCTTATCCGTTGGAAGGATGATAAAAAAGGCTTTATTTCTCCTGCTGAATTTATTCCTGTTGCTGAAGAAATTGGCCTCATTGTCGAGATTGGTGATTGGGTTTTGAATGAAGCCTTATCACAAGTAGCGATTTGGTTGAGAGAGGGGAAGTGGCAAGTATCTTGGCGTATTTCTATCAATGTAAGCCCCATTCAGTTTCAACAAGCGGGCTTTCTACCTATGTTAAAAGCACAATTACAAAAGCATGATGTACCTGCATGTTGTGTGGATCTTGAAATTACGGAAAATATGTTATTGAACGATCTTTCTTCTAGCTTAGAGAAAATGAATGCAATAAAAAGCTTAGGTGTTTACCTTTCAATCGATGACTTTGGTACAGGTTACTCTTCTCTTAAATATTTAAAATCGTTACCAATAGACAGATTGAAAATCGATCAATCTTTCGTACGTGATTTATTAACAGATAAAAGCGACGAGGCGATTGTTCATGCTGTTATTGCGATGGCCAAAGCTCTTAATATCGAAGTGCTTGCGGAAGGAGTAGAAACACTTTCGCATTACGATCGGTTACGTGAGATAAACTGCTTTTGTTACCAAGGTTATTATTTTGGTCATCCCTTGCCAGCAGATAAGTTTGTTGCTGCATTTGTTCATGATTCAACCACGTTGAAGCCAGATTTTTAGCGTACTATAACGAGCTGATTTTTTATTTAACCTTAAGGTCTAGACATGGATTTTTTGTCATCATTAGCAACGCTAACCATTCATTGGGGAGCTTTGTTATTTGTTTTCTTACTCTTTCTTACCTTAATTTCTGTTGCGGTAATGTATTGGGTCGATTCGCATCAAACCACTCATACTATAAGACGGAACTATCCCGTTGTTGGCCGCTTTCGTTATCTTTTTGAACATCTAGGTGAATTTTTTCGCCAATATTTTTTCGCAATGGATCGAGAAGAAAGACCGTTTGACCGAGCTGAACGGTCATGGGCCTATCGTGCCGCTAAAAAAGTAGATACCACTATTGCCTTCGGTTCCACTCGTTCTCTTGAAACACCGGGAGACATTTTCTTTTTAAACTGTGCTTTTCCAACCTTGGATGAAGACGCGGCTCAGCCCAAAGAAGTTTGTATTGGCGAACACACCGCAAAAATACCGTACCGAACGCAATCTGTTGTTAATATTTCAGGAATGAGCTTCGGCGCGTTGTCTAAGCCCGCGGTTCAAGCCTTATCAAAAGGGGCCCGTAAAGCGGGTATTTGGATGAATACAGGTGAGGGTGGATTATCGCCTTATCACCTTGAAGGCGGCTGTGACCTTGTTTTTCAGATTGGTACTGCTAAGTACGGTGTACGAAATCATCAAGGGCATTTAGATGACACTAAATTGGTGAGCCTTGCTAATCATGAAAATGTGCGAATGTTCGAAATTAAAATGAGCCAAGGGGCTAAGCCTGGTAAAGGTGGAATGCTCCCCGGTGCAAAAGTAACAGAAGAAATTGCTCATACTCGTGGAATACCTGCTGGTCATGACTCCATTAGCCCAAATGGTCATCCAGATATAAAATCCATCGATGACTTATTAAATATGATCCACCATGTTCGTCAAGTTACGTCTAAGCCCGTTGGCTTCAAAATGGTGGTGGGCGACTTAACATTTTTTGAAACCCTATGTGAGTTAGTGCATAAAAAAGGCATCGATTATTGTCCAGATTTTATCACCATCGACAGTTCTGATGGCGGAACAGGCGCGGCACCTCAGCCGTTAATGGATTATGTTGGCATGCAATTACGTGAAAGTTTACCGACTGTCGTAAACATTGTGACGTCTTATGGCTTGCGCCGTTATATTAAAATCATTGCATCAGGCAAGTTGATTGTGCCGGGCAAGGCGGCTTGGGCGTTGAGCGCGGGCGCAGACTTTGTGGTGACCGCACGAGGATTCTTGTTTTCGCTTGGCTGTATTCAAGCGCTGCAATGCAATAAAAACACCTGTCCGACTGGGATTACGACACACAACTCTGATTTACAACGGGGCTTAGTGGCGGCTGAAAAGTCTGAACGGGTGGCGAATTACGCGGCAGAGCTATTGCATGGTATTGGCATGATTGCACACTCTTGTGGCGTTAAAGAGCCAAGAGAACTGACTCGATCTCATGTTCGTATTATTGAAAATCAAAGTCGTTCTAATTTATTTTCAGACATAAATCCAGTGCCGAACGTACGACCTGAGTTTATTAATATGACTGAATTCCAAGAAGCGGCGACCATGGAAGATCGTTTGCAGTAAAAAATAATATGGCGATAGAAACGTTCAATGGTTCCGGTTGGCTAAAAGTGTTTTCAATCGTCATTTTTTCTCCTAATGCTAAGTATATGGCTCCACAGTAGGATCTCGTATTTACTTTTAGTCTGTGTGCTGTATTTTTTAACCCCATAATTGCTGCTAGGAGTCCGTATGTCTGCCTTATTTCATTACGCTTTTCATGTCACTTCGTTAGAAGAAACTCGCCTTTTTTATACGCAAGTTTTAGGTTGTGTTGAGGGGCGAAGTACCGAAACGTGGATCGATTTTGATTTTTATGGTCATCAGTTGTCTTTGCATCTGGGTGTACCAAGTCCGACAACGAAGACGGGTCGAGTAGGTGATCATCTTGTTTCTATGCCACATTTCGGTTTGATTTTGCCTCTGGATGAGTGGCAAAAAGTAGCAAAGCGTCTAACCGAAACGAATGTGGCTTTTGAGCTTGCTCCAAGTGTGCGTTTTGAGGGGCTGCCCGGTGAGCAGTGGACGATGTTCTTTAAAGACCCAAGTGGTAATGCCATTGAGTTAAAAGGATTTAGAAACCTATCTCAGGTGTACGAAAAATGATTCCTTTTGTGAGTCGTATTGATCCGCTAGAACAAGATGCTTGGATTAAAACCTTATCAGTCGCTATGCCCGATGAAGTAATATTGCCTTTTTCTGATTTGACGGCAGCGCAAAAACAGCTGTGTGATGTGGCTATTGTTGCCAATCCTGATCCTCAAGACCTGCTAGCACTCCCTGCTTTAAAGTGGGTTCACAGTATGTGGGCAGGGGTTGAACGTATGATGAATGAGTTATCTTCACCACCTTTTTCAATTGTGCGATTGATTGATCCGGATTTGGCGAAAACCATGTCGGAAGCGGTGCTGGCTTGGACACTATTTCTTCATCGTGATATGCCAGCGTATGCAAAACAACAAGCTAGAAAGTCATGGCTGCAGCGATCTATGGTTCGCGCACAAGACCGTCGAATTGGTGTGTTGGGGCTGGGGGAATTGGGTAAAGTGAGTGCTCAACGTTTGGCACAGAATGGTTTCTCTGTCTCGGGATGGAGCCGGAGTGCCAAGAAAATAGACGGCATAACGTGTTTTCATGGTGACGATGGGCTGACGGCGTTATTAGGTCAAAGTGATATTCTGGTGTGTCTGTTGCCTTTGACAATGGAAACGAAAGGTTTGTTGAATCAACAAACTTTATCGCGACTCCCAGAGGGTGCAAGGCTGATTAACTTTGCTCGTGGGCCTATTATTGATGATGACGCTTTACTTGTTATGCTTGATGAAAATCATATAGATCATGCGGTGTTGGATGTTTTCATGCAGGAACCATTGCCCGTCAATCATCCATATTGGCAAAACGCTTCTGTGACAGTCTTGCCGCATATTTCGGCGCCAACCCACCCTGTTAGTGCTAGTGACATCGTTGCGAGTAATATAAAAAACTTCCGATTAACGGGTGATATACCTCCTGCTGTCGACCCTGTTCGGGGTTATTAATTCTAGTGTTAAGCGCGCTGTAATTTGTGCGTAAAAAATATAAAAAATGGAGCCAGCTATGCCACATTGTATCCTTGAATACAGTCAAAATTTAGAACAAGAAGTACCACCAGTTGACATACTCGAAGCAATAAAAGGTGCTTGTATTGCGTCCGCTATTTTTTCGGTGGAAGACATTAAACTTCGTAGTGTCCCCTATAAAAGCTTCATAACGGGTGGGCAAGAAGATGCTTTTATACATGTGACATTAAGAATGTTGTCTGGGCGCACTTGCGAACAAAAAAAGCGACTTTCTCATTTAGTTTTAGAGTCGTTAACAAAATTTTCATTAAAAGATGTTAGTTTTTCAGTTGAAGTGTGTGATATGGATCGTGATACCTACGCTAAAAAAGTGATTCATTCTGAATAATTATGGCAAATATTCTCGTCAAAAAAAGGTTTTACATAATGAAAGCGACCATGTGCTCAATGTTACTTCTTCCAAGTTTGCTTTGGGCTCAAGTTGAATCTTCTGAAGTAGACGATAGGTCAAAGGCGGAGACTGATAACGTGCTCGTTGCGGTGGAGGAAAAGGATGAACCTTACTCACCTGAAGAGCCAGAAGTACCAGAGTCGATTGCAAAACGTGCTAAAGAGGCCAATGGGTTATTTCAACAAAGGGAAGACAGAGAAACGGCTACGGTAAATAATCCGTTTGTTATGACACCTCATAAGCCGAATTATTTTTTACCGTTTGCTTATACCTCCAACCCAAATGATCGTGCTTTTTTAGGTGAAGATAGTGACTCGGAAAGTTTGCAAAGTGTTGAGTTTAAATTTCAGCTGAGTGTGAAGTTCCCCGTTGCTTATGACGTAGTTGGGCGAAATAGCAGTTTATGGTTTGCCTATACTCAGCAAGCCTATTGGCAGGCATATAACAGCAATATTTCTGCGCCTTTTCGTGATACCAATCATGAGCCTGAAGTCTTTATCGTTACGAAGCCGAAGCATGGTTTTTTGGGCATTAAACCAGAATACGTTTCATATGGTTTTAATCACCAATCGAATGGCCAATCAGGGGATTTATCCCGCTCTTGGAATCGATTCTACGTAGACTTTTTGTTTGAGACCGGTGATACCGCGTTCTCTTTTAAGCCTTGGTATCGAATCTCTGAAAGTTCAAAAGTAGATGACAATCCTAATATCGAAAAGTATTTCGGTTATGGGGAGTTGAATGTGATACACGTTATTGATGATTACAGCATTGACATCATGCTGCGAAATAACCTTAAGTCGTCGGATAATAGAGGCGCACTTCAAGTTGGTTTTAATTTTCCTCTATGGGGGAAAACACGGGGCTACATTCAATATTTTAATGGCTATGGTCAATCTCTATTGGACTATAACCATCAGACTCAATCCCTTGGTATTGGAATTATGCTGACCAACTGGCTGTAGTTCGAAGGCTTTATCGTGTCCATAGAATTTATAGTGTCATTAAATTGTCATGATTTCGTCATTTTTTGCTTTTAAGGTGGGTATCAATCTTACTTAGGAGCTACACCATGAAATTGACGTTTTTACCTGTTGTAACAAGTTTAGTCGCACTTACATTACTAACCGCCTGTGGTGGTGAAATGGTTAAAAAAGATGAGGCAAAGCCGATGGCTGAAGCTGTGTCTTTGAATAATGAAGACTTGTACGAGGTTCACCATGATGGCCGGATTTATATTTTTGATGATCGTGCTGTCTATGAAGAGTTTCTACAAGTTGGTGAAACTTCATATCGCAAAGTTCGTATTGGTGCAGGCCCAAAGGGTAAAACGATTGTATTTGGTTTAACTAATGCGGATAAAAAGAAAATGTCGGGCATAGCCTCAGTCGATATGTACGATGGTGCATTGGACGCGGCGACACCTTTTTATGGTGAAATGCGAATAGACGGCCGAATTTATGTTTTTGGGTCCTTACAAGAAATGAATAGCGCGCGGATTGTTGGTGAAGTGCCTCTGCGTTATACGGATATCGGATCTGGGCCAAAAGGCGAGACCGTTGTATATGCTTTGAACAGCAGCAATAAAAAAGTTAAGCCTGAAGCGATGATCGCGTTATTTCATAAAATGAATGATATGAAGTAATTAATCCGCTTAATATTTTAAAAATGCCTCGTCATTACGAGGCATTTTTTTGTCTGCGTTTTACTGTGTAAGGGTGTCATTAAGTTGTCATCTAAGTGCCACGGAACTGACATTTTACTGGTCTATGTTGAAAGTAAGAAAAAATCAGTGAGGTGATAAAATGAATATACTCCAAAACATTCATGCATTTGATGTACAGACTTTTTATTGGTGTATGGCACGCAAACATAGAGCTAAGTTAACCCAAATAGGGCGCGCTATATCGTTTTCAGCGGATGGCCCTATGTATGCTTTGGTTGCCGCACTAGTTTGGCTGGCAGGATTTGAGACATTGGTTTGTGTGCTAGCCTTTGGTTTTTTGATTGAACGCGCCGTATATTTTGTTTTAAAGCGAGGTTTTAAGCGTCATCGTCCTGCCGATGCGTTAGATGACTTCAGTAGTTTTATTATTCCATCTGATCAATTCTCTTTTCCTTCAGGCCATACATCAGGCGCATTTTTTATTGCTTTCTGTTTGAGTGAGTGGTTTCCAAGCTTGAATATGATGTTGTATTTCTGGGCCGCTAATGTCGGTTTATCACGCATCTTTCTAGGTGTGCATTTTCCTACGGATACGGTGATTGGTGCTTTATTAGGCAGCACTTGTGCTGCAGTGGCAATAGGCGTTTTAGTATGAAAATCCTTTATGGTGTGCAAGGTACCGGTAATGGTCATATTACCCGAGCAAGAGCCATGGCGGCAGAAATGCATGCAGCAGGCTTTAAGGTGGACTTTGTGTTCTCCGGTCGTCCACCGGAAGACTATTTTGATATGGCGGTATTTGGTGCCTATCGAACGTTTCAAGGCTTAAGTTTTGTGGCCCGAAATGGACAGTTAGATTTGTATGCAACCTGCAAGAATGCGAACTTTTTTATGCTGTATCGAGACATTCGTGCACTGGATACGAGAGGTTATGATTTAGTCATCACTGATTTTGAGCCTATCGTTGCATGGGCTGCTAAACGTCAGGGTGTGCCTTGTATTGGTTTTGGTCATCAATATGCGTTTAAATATGATATTCCGCGTTATAAAAAGAATGTTGTTGCACAATGGATTATGTCAAATTTTGCACCCGCGGATACGCAATTAGGCGCTCACTGGCATCACTTTGGTTATCCTATTCTACCTCCTCTTATTCATGCTCAAGAAATGAAGAATATCACTGATCCTGATCAAGTATTGGTGTATCTACCTTTTGAGAACAGTGAGGCGGTACTGGATTGGCTTGATGGCGTTCCTAACTATCATTTTCGCTTTCACTGTAAAGACATTGAACCCGGTATTTATGGCAATGTTGAAATATTTCCATTTGGTCGTGAGTTGTTTCAAAAAAATTTAAGCGAATGCGAATCTGTATTGTGTAATGCCGGATTTGAGTTGAATTCAGAGGCTTTGCAACTGGGTCGACGCATTTTAGCGAAGCCGTTAAAAGGGCAAATAGAGCAGCATTCCAATGCCATTGCGTTGGATTTTTTGGGCATTGCCAAAACGAGTGACGTTTTGAATTCGGAGATTATTCAAGATTGGTTGGAAACGAGCCGTGTGGTTCAAATCTCTTATCCAAATGTTGCTCGCGCTGTGGTGGCTTGGCTGCAATCGAATAACGATACGAGTGTGGCGGATTTGTGTGAGTCGTTGTGGCAGCAAACTCCGAATGTGCGCGGAATCGATTTTAAATACAATAAAGACACTTCTGAGAACAACGAAAAAAGCGTTACGGCCTAATTTTCTGGCCGTAACGCTTGCCCATAACATTTCGCTTCATGTTTTATTAGGCGTTTAATGCCTTATTAAAGAATTGAATCGTACGCTCCCAAGCAAGCTCTGCGTTTTTCTCTTGATAACGCGCTGTAGAGTCATTATGAAAACCATGGTTTGCAGTAGGGTAAACATAGGCGGTGTAATCGACCTTATTTGCTTTGAGTGTTTTTTCGTAATCTGGCCAAGAATCATTCACACGTTTATCCAACTCAGCAAAGTGCAGCTGTAATGGCGCTTTTATTTTGTCTATGTTGGATTTGGCTGGTGTGCCGTAATAAGGCGCACCGGCTTGAATCGTATCTGGCATTGCAGCGACTAAGGCGTTGGTTAAATAACCACCAAAGCAGAAACCCACCATGCCAACTTTTCCTGTGCTAAATGAATGATTCTTTATTAGGGTTGCTGCATCCATGAAGTCGCCTTCGATTTTATTGCCGTCTAGTGTTTTCTGCATAGCGCGGCCTTCGTCATCGTTTCCAGGATAACCGCCTAACGGGAAAAGCGCATCCGGCGCGAAAGCAATAAATCCCGCTTTGGCGAGACGTCGAGCCACATCTTCAATATAAGGGTTAAGACCACGGTTTTCATGAGCGACAAGTACTGCCGGTGCTTTATTAGTCATGTCTACGTCTTTGGGAATGACGAGGTAGCCTCGCGCTTTACCGTGGCCGTTTGGCGAATCAAACTCCACGTAGCTGGCTGTAATTTCAGGGTCATTAAAGGAGACTTGCTCTGCAAGCGCATAGTTTGGCGTTAACGCGCCAGCGACCACAGAAAGAGTAAGTCCCGTAACGCTGAGTGTGCCAAGTCGAGACAAAAAAGTACGACGGTCAATGTCGCCATGGGCGTATTCGTCGTACCAATCAAAAGCTTCTTGAGGGATATTCTTGCTGGATGGCATGCTTGGGGTTGATTTAGCTGTCGGTAAGGTCATCACAATTCCTTCTTTGTCGGGTTGATTTGTATGAGCAACGCATTGTTTAGAACTTATTAATGAAAAGTGGTTCAATGGATACGTATAAAAAAAGATATTAGATGGCATAGATTGATCTTTTTTTTACAAACATACGTAACTAAATTTAGCAGAAATAAAATATAGGCCTTTGTTAGGTTGTTTTTTCATCTGCTTAATGAAGATAACTCAGTAGGAACGGATACTAATGATGCGTAAAATGCCAATTATTATCACTGGTGGAGCTCAGCGTCTTGGTCTTGCCTGTGCAAAGTCATTGGTCACGCAAGGGTACCGCGTGATTATTACTTATCGTCGTGAACGAAAAGACATCGCCGAGCTGGAAGCGCAGGGTATAACGTGCGTTCAAGCCGATTTTTCAAGCAGTGCTGGTGTCGATGACTTTATTGAAAAAATACAGCATCAATATTCGGCGTTGGGTGGCATTATTCATAATGCATCTGAATGGGAGTCCGAAGAAAGTGCCTCGGATACGGCGCTTTTAATGGAAAAAATGTGGCAAGTGCATGTATTTGCACCCTATCGTATAAATCTCGCCTTCGAAGGATTATTATGTGCAGGATCTAAGCTCGATGGGCAAGCAGACATCATTCACATGACGGATTATGTGGCGGAAAAAGGCAGTGATAAACACATTGCTTATGCATCGAGTAAAGCGGGCTTGGCAAATTTAACGTGTTCCTTTGCCAAGCGGTTTGCCCCTCAGATTAAAGTCAATGCGATCGCACCGTCACTTCTCATGTTTAACAGCGGAGACGATGCTGAATACCGTAGTAAGGCATTGAATAAATCTCTACTGCGCAAAGAACCAGGAGAGCAAGAAGGTGTACTAGCGGTGCAGTACATATTAGGCAGTCGTTATATGACTGGTCGAACATTGTCACTGGATGGAGGCAGGCATTTGGTTTAACTCGCCAAATATGACTTCTCTTTTAACGCCTCCATGTCATGAGACAGGGTTAAGCAACTTAGGACAAAGATATGAACGCTAACATAGCTGTACAAACCAATTTAAATCGCCTTGTGTTGTCTGATGAGGCTATTAAAGTACGTGATACCTTAATCAAAAGTGGTTTAGAAACCCCTATGATTGATAATGGCCTAACAAGCGAAGAAAAGTATCAGCGCATTAAAAACTCATTTGAAGAGATTGTGACGACATTGGGGCTCGATTTGACCGATGATAGCTTGGCTGAAACGCCACATCGTATTGCTAAAATGTACGTGAAAGAAATCTTCTCAGGCTTGGACTATGCTCAGTTTCCAAAAATCACTGTCATTGAAAACAAGATGAAAGTCGATGAAATGGTAAAAGTGAGCGACATTAGCTTTACCAGTACATGCGAACATCATTTTGTGACAATCGATGGACTAGCAAAAGTTGCTTATTTGCCAAAAACAAAGATTATCGGCTTGTCGAAAATCAATCGTATCGTGCGATTTTTTGCCCAGCGTCCGCAAGTACAAGAACGTCTAACTCAGCAAATTTTAGTCACCTTGCAAGCGTTGCTAGAAACCGACAATGTGGCGGTCAGTATCAGTGCTGTGCATTATTGTGTAAAAGCTCGAGGCGTTATGGATGCAAGTTCTTCTACTCAAACAACCGCACTGGGTGGTTTGTTTAAACGCAGCGATAAAACGCGTGGTGAGTTTCTTGCCAGGTAGTTTTTTAGGTAAAAATACTTTTGTTTAGTTTAATAAAAAGAGCCTTATGTTCAAGGCTCTTTTTTTATGTCATGAAATCAGGCAAAGTGACGCAGCGTATAGAATTATTTGGCTTTGAGGCTTTTACTATGACAGATAAAAAAACAGTGTGGTTTCCAGCAAAAAAAAATGGATGGGGATGGGGAAAACCAACGGCGTGGCAAGGTTGGTTTGTACAAATGCTCTATTTATTTACTGTTGGCTTTATCAGCTTTTCGGTTGATCCAAAAATTGAGCTTTTAAAATGGATTTTACTGGTCTCTATCAGCACGCTTATTCTGCTCGTTGTTTATTATGTGAAGGGTGACGCGCCTAGTTGGAAATGGAAGCCGATTGAAAAAGAAAAGCGTCGACTGTTCAAATGAAGAAATATTAAGTGGATTTAAAGATTTTATTCACCGGTTAAATGCGCTCAAATAACAAAAAAACATGGATAAGGGTTTGTTAATGCGCACATCAGGTGTGTTGTTGTTTATTGCGTATTTAGGGTTCATTAGTCTGGGCTTACCTGATGCGGCTCATGGGATTAATTGGCCGTTTGTGCGTTCGGAATTTTCTGTTCCAATCGGGTGGTTGGGTTTAGTCATTGCTGGTGGTGGCGTTGGCTATTTAGTGTCGAGTTTCTCTGTTGGCTATCTGCTGTCTCGCTTTGGTGTCGGCTGGCTATTGGTTGTGAGTAGCCTATTTGTCAGCTTTGGTTTATTTGGTTTCTACTTTAGCTCTACTTTTACTGTCTTTGTCTTGTTCGCAATTGTTATTGGTATAGGGTCTGGTGCAATTGATGCTGGATTAAACGCGTACGCCGCAGAACATTTTTCTGCAAAGCACATGAATTGGTTACATGCCGCTTTTGGTGTTGGTGCCACCGCTGGTCCTATTATTGTTACCACCGTACTGGTTAGTTTTTCTCAAAATTGGCGTTTAGGCTATGCCATTCTCGCAGTGATACTGTTTGTTACTGCGATTGTATTTTTGTTTAGTCGTCACTTATGGGAAAGCGACAAGCATGCTCCCAAAAAATCAGAAGGCAGTCTTGATGAGACTGTGACAGTTTCTCAACTTCAGGCACTTAAACACCCCGTTATCCGTTCCCAAATAGTATTCTTTTTCTTGTATTCAGGCGTGGAAGTCGGCGTTGGGCAATGGGCGTTTACTGTGATGACAGAGTCTCGTGGCATTTCCTTAGCCAGTGCAGGCACATGGGTCGCGATTTACTGGGGAGCCTTAGCGATTGGAAGGGCTGTGTTTGGTTTTTTGGTAGAGCGCTTTCCTGTAGACCAGTTATTACGTCTTTGTTTGGCTGGTGTGGTATTAGGTGCGCTGTCATTTACTGCGAGTGTTACGCCTTATGCAAGCTATTTAGGGCTAGCTTTGATGGGCTTTAGTGCGGCGCCTATTTTTCCTTGTATGATTTCTCAAACCGCCATTCGTGTCGGTAAAAAATACTCAGCTCACGCGATTGGTTTTCAAATGAGTGCGGCCGTAACCGGCGCCATGACCTTACCATTTTTGAGTGGTTTAATAGGTGGGCAATACGGTTTGGCTTGGTTGAGTGTTACTTTTTTGTTTTATGCACTTTTACTGTTAGGTCTTTTTCAGCTTATTTTAAAACGCGTAAAATAGATTCGATTTTTTTAGCGTCTCTATTTATATTCATCGTTTTCTTTGTCCAAGGTTTTTCTTTTTAACAAATCTGGGAATAAACACATCCAAACACCGACGATGGCAATGGTTCCGACGCCACCAATCACAATGGCCGGAATGACACCAAACCAAGCTGCTGTTACGCCCGATTCAAACTCCCCTAACTGATTTGAACTGCCAATGAAAACTGAATTGGCGGCGCTGACTCGACCGCGCATTTCATCCGGTGTTTCTAGTTGCACAAGAGTCGAACGAATCACCACGCTGATCATGTCTGAAGAGCCTAATAAAATGAGGGCAAACATAGAGAGAATTAAGCTGTCTGATAAACCAAATAAAATGGTAGCAACACCAAAAATGGCCACGGCTGCAAACATGATTTTTCCAACACTGTGCGTTAAAGGGTGGCGAGCTAAATAAATAGACATTAATAAAGCACCCAGAGCCGGCGCGCAGCGTAATAACCCTAATCCCCAAGGACCAGTGTGTAGAATGTCTTTTGCGACAATAGGTAAGAGCGCCGTTGCGCCGCCTAATAAAACGGCGAACATATCCAATGACACAGACCCCAGTATGACCTTATTCCCGCGTATAAAGGTTAATCCACCAAGTAGGTGTCCCATATTGATGGGTGACTTACTTTTTACGCTAAAGTTATAGCTCAAAAAGAACATGATGACGCAAGAGATTAAGAAACAACTCAAGCTTGATAAATACAGTGTAGAGGGGCCTAACAGATAAATTAAACCACCTAGAGCGGGGCCTGCGATGACAGATATTTCTCGTGCTGATGCAATGGCACTCATGGCACGAGACAATAATTCACTGGGAATAAGGTTGGGTAAAATGGCTTGATTGGCCGGCATTTCAAATGCTCTAGCGGTGCCTAAAAATACGGCACAGGTATAAATCATGTTGGCAGAAATGGTTGATGTGATATTGCCGTAGGCCAGAATACCAACGGTCATTGCCATCGCTAATCGGGTGCAAACACAAATTAGACGGCGGTTATAACGGTCGGCAACGTGTCCTACAACTAAGGTTAATAACAACTGGGGTAAAAACTGACACAGGCCCACTAAGCCTAGTGCCATTGGGCTGTTGGTTAGATCGTACATTTGCCATCCAATACCAACACTGAGCATTTGAAAGGCAAAAGACGATGCAATTTGTCCAATCCAGTAATGGACAAAATTAGGGTGTTGAAAAAGTGGTTGCATGGTTCCCTATGGTACTTTGAAAATCAAAATTTCTTTTGAGATCAAGTAGACTTTATTGTTTAGAGTGATGGGTTGTTGCCCATAATACGCCAGCTCACTTAAGGATTCATAGGTACAAAGCGGTAATATATTCTTAGTAGTTTGTATGGTTATTAAGTCGATAAGGAATAAGTCAAAAGCTTAAGAATTGTGGATGTTGTCTTGGTAGGCTTTGTATTGCTTAGTTTGAATGAAATGTCTCAGAAAGCGTGAAAAGGTTGTGTTAATTTAATGTCTTATTTTATCAGGATGATAAATAGCGTCCCCCTTGTTTATTGGTAAACCTATCTTGCAGGTTTGCCTGAGAAAATCTGCTATGTAGGCAGACTAAACTGCTCGTTTACTATCAAGGAACCATGTATTGATTAACTCTGACACCTATTCGTTTTTTAATGAACGCTTGTCTCGATGGCTGCTGCTATTTTGCTTGGTCGCCGTCGGGATTGGTCAATCTTTTATTTTTACCTCTTTACCTCCAATCGGCCGAGAAATTGGTTTAGCCGATGTGCGAATCAGCACACTAATTACGGCAGGCGCAGCGACATTTGTGGTCGCCGCTTTTCTTTGGGGCGGTATTATTAACCGTATTGGTCGCGTACGCTCGGTGATTATTGGTATGAGCTGTTATGCGCTGACCATTGCGCTGACAGGGTTTGTTTTACAAGAAGCCTTGGCTAAAAACCTATCAGCCGAGCAGACCTATTATTGGGTGTTTGCATTACGTATTGTCTTTTCACTTGGAATAGCTGGTGTTTTGCCTTCTATTCAGACCTATTTGATTGCGCATACCGATATTAAACATCGTAGTTCAACCATAGCGATGATTGGTGCTTCTTTTAGTATAGGTATGATTTTAGGACCTGCTTTTGCGTCTTTATTGAGTAGTTTAGGCCTCACTGCGCCTTTTTACATTATTGCTTTTTTGGCTGGTTGTGCGGCTTTATTTGTTGTGCTGTTTGTAAAAGATAAGAAACACGTTCGTCAGTTCGAAAGACCACCTGCGATCAATTGGTTTAAAGAACCTGTGATGCCATTTTTGGGTATGTCTACCTTGGCTATTTTGTCTGTGACGGGTATTCAGCAGATTATGGGGTTTTTAATTCAGGACAGATTTCAGCTTGATGTGGCGCAAACAACGCATCAGCTTGGATTTGCCATGATGACGATGTCTTGTTTTAGTATTTTGGTACAAATGATTCTCGTGCCTAGATTTCAATTGGGTGTGGTTACCTTAATTTTCTCTGGTGTTGCCATGGGAGTGCTGGCTCAACTTGCCTTTATTTTGTTAGATTCTTATGTTGGTATTTTGTTTGCGATGGGGTTATTCGGAGCCGGTTTTGGTTTCTTGTTTCCTGGTATTGTGACGGCACAAACCTTGTTGGTAAAAGATGATCAGCAAAGTCGTTTGGCCAGTATGAATGCCTCTATGCAAGGGCTTGGCGCCGCATTAGGGCCGGTAATTCTTGCTTCTTTGTACCAGTTAGGGCAGTTGGTTCCCTTTCTCGGTTTGATGTTTGCCCTTCTCTTTATGTTAGGCGTTTTTGTCTATTGTAAGTCTAAATTAAAACATGTTTTTTAGCGCTTCTTCGATTATGAATTGAGCTTTTTTTGAGTCACTTGACGCGGTGAAATACCAAAGTGTTGGTGGAAGCGTCGACTGAAGTGACTCAAGCTAAGATAACCTAGTTCATAGCTCACTTCTGTTACTGAACACTTTTCTTGTAAGCGCTGATAGGCTCGGCTCATTCTTCGTTGGTGTTGATATTCTACCGGTGTACAGCCAAGTTGTCGTTTGAAGCTTTCATAGAAACGGCTACGACTCATGCACGCATTCTTTGCCAGAAGGTTTATATCCAGTGGCAAGGCAAGGTGTTGTTCTATCCAATGAATAACGCAGGTCAAACCATTGGCGTCTGGCGTATTTTGGCTAAACCGCAACAGTGCATCTCTACCATGATGTCTGAGTATTCGCGTGACCAATTCACTGACACCAAAATCGACCAGTAAGTCTCGGTCAGGATCATTCTGCACAAACTCACTGGTTAGTCGATCCAGCAATTGTTGAGTGGCTTGCGTGTGCATTGTATGTAAGTGCTGGTTTGGGTCTAAGGTAACGCTAGAAGGCAAATCTTTGACCATGATGTCATTCATCCGGTCACAGATTTGCGCCACTCTTTCTTTTGAAATTGCAATGGTTAGACAGGTCGTAGGGCTATTTCGCTGAGCTTCTGGGAAGTCGATGAACACTTCCTCTTGTGGGGCTAGAATAAAGGACTCATGGGGTAAAAATGCGATATTGTCATGGTCCTTAGTGTGCATTACTTTTGCGCCAGTCACCATGCCACAGTAAAGAAGCGAGTCTGCTTTTAGACTGACTTTTTTTGCCTGTTCATAAGTATCGTAAATACTTAATTCTGAATGCGGGCCAGCAAAGCATACACGGTTTTCGACCAGTTGCGTGGGGGAGCGTTTTTGCTCGAGTAATGTTTTTTCTGTAGATGCAGAACGGTTCATTTACACACCTCTTTTATTTTAATCATATGGCGTGGTTAATTTTTCGTGTGCTTATCATCACTCTTGACTGGTTATGGGTCAATACAAATACACCAATAGAAATGGATCGCTAGACAAGTTTCATGGACTGACAGGCAAGTTTTATTTCCGCATTGTTTCTACTCTTACTACCAAGGTTAAAACTAAAGCCTGAAATAAAAACAACAATAATGGAGACGATTTTATGATCTATGCCCAACCTGGTAGTAATGGAAGCCTGATTACATTTGAAGCTGAGTACGGTAATTTTATCGGAGGCGAGTGGGTTGCTCCGGTTAAAGGTCAGTACTTTGATAATATTAGCCCCGTCAATGGCGAAGTGTTTTGCCGAATTCCTCGCTCTACAGAAGAAGATATCAATCTTGCGCTTGATGCGGCACATGCTGCTCGTGTGGCATGGGGTAAAACATCGGTTACTAATCGCTCTAACATCTTGTTAAAAATAGCCGATCGAATCGAACAACATCTAGAAGCTCTTGCTGTTGCAGAAACATGGGACAACGGCAAAGCGATTCGAGAAACATTAAATGCAGATATTCCTTTAGCGGCCGATCATTTTCGTTACTTTGCAGGGTGCTTGAGAGCGCAAGAAGGCAGTACGGCGGAATTAGACGAACATACGGTGGCTTATCATTTCCACGAACCATTGGGCGTTGTCGGTCAAATCATTCCTTGGAATTTTCCAATCTTGATGGCAGCGTGGAAACTGGCGCCTGCACTGGCGGCGGGTAACTGCGTGGTGTTAAAACCAGCAGAGCAAACACCGGCGTCTATTCTTGAGTTGGTTAAAGTTATTCAAGATTTACTACCACCAGGTGTGTTGAATATCGTCAATGGCTACGGTAAAGAAGCCGGTCAAGCGCTCGCAAGCAGTAAACGTATTGCTAAAATTGCCTTTACTGGATCGACACCTGTAGGCTCACATATTTTGAAATGCGCGGCAGAAAATATTATTCCTTCTTCTGTTGAGTTAGGTGGTAAGTCACCCAATATCTATTTTGCCGATGTGATGAAGCAAGAAGACGCTTTTATCAGTAAATGTGTTGAAGGTTTGGTGCTGGCTTTCTTTAACCAAGGAGAAGTCTGTACTTGCCCATCTCGTGCATTGGTTCATGAATCT